>JAEWTV010000048.1 GCA_023397675.1 Bacillota bacterium
CTGTTACATAGGCCATCATTTCCGCGGAAGCGTCATTGGTGCCGTATTTGCCGCGGGAGCCGGTGTATTTTGTCACCACCACACCACGGTTCAGGTACGAGGCATTGCGTTTCTCCAGCACGTCCGGGAACGTGGGGTCGAACGCCGCGTTCACATCCGCAGACAGGCATTTTGCATTTTGAAGCATCAGTTTATAGTTTGCGCCCTGTGCGTCCGCAAGATAACCCAGGAAATGGAACACAAAATCGCTCACAAGGCCGGTGGGGCCGTCGGAGCCCACTTCTTCCTTGTCTGCCAGAATGCATACCGTAGTGTATTCCGGTTCCTTCACCCCCAGCTCCGCCTGCAGCGCGGTATAGGCGCACACACGGTCATCGTGGCCGTACGCGCCGATCATACTGCGGTCAAAGCCCACATCCGACGCCTTGACGGCCGGAACGGCCTCCAGCTCCGCACGGGTAAAATCACGTTCGGTGATGCCGTATTTCTCGTTCAGGAGCGTCAGCGTATACAGCTTGACGCGCTCTTTCAGCTCTTTGTCCGCATAAGGCAGCGAGCCGACCACGATATTCAGCTCCTCGCCCCGCAGACCGTCCGCCAGCGTGCGTTTATTCTGCTCTGCGCCCAGGTGAGGCAGCAGGTCCGTCACGCAAAACACAGGGTCTCCCGCTTCCTCGCCCAGGCGGACTTCCACCTTGGCGCCGTCCTTGCGGTACACTACACCGTGCAGGGACAGCGGCGTGGCTCCCCACTGGTATTTGCGAATCCCACCGTAATAATGCGTCTTGAACAGCGCGATGTCGCTGTCCTCGTACAAAGGATTCGGTTTGAGGTCAAGACGCGGGGAATCAATGTGCGCTACCATCAAACGCACGCCCTCGTCCAGCGGGCGCTTGCCCAGCGTAGCCAGAAGCATGGCCTTGCCGCGGTTGTTGTAAAAAACCTTGTCACCGGCTTTATATGTAACGCCCGTGCGCTGCATCGGCCGATAGCCCGCCGCCAGCGCACGGCGTTCCACCTCGGCAGCCGCCTCCCGCTCAGTCTTGGCCGCGTCCAGAAACGCCTTGTAGTCCACACAGAAGCGCTCGGCCTCCGCAACCGCGTCCGGCTGTTCATCCGCAATATGCGGCTGTGTGAACGTCAGTTTTTCCTGCAATTCCTTGCCCAGGCTCTTTTTTTCTTCCATTGTTTACACTCCTTCATCCTGCGCATAAAGCGCGAGATATTTTTGATAATTTTTATTGACCTTATGCACGTACAGGTTCATCTGCTCATAGGGAAATGCCGTAAGAGTTTTTCCATCCGCAGAATATTCCGCCTTCTGCAGCAGACTGTCCACAAGCCCCATGCCGCTGTGGTACGCCGCCGCCGCAGTGGAAAAATCCCCGTCATAGCGTGCAAGGCAGGTCGCAAGCAGATATGTGCCGAAGCGGATGTTCACCGCCGGGTCGAACAGATCGTCGAAAGTAATCTCCTCGCCGGGCGCGATCTTGGATTTGATCCACAGGAACGTCTCGTCTGTGATCTGCATCAGCCCCCGTGCCCCCACCTTGGATTCCGCCTCCGGCTTGAAGCCGCTTTCAGTACGGATAATGGCATACACCTTATTCTCGTCCACTCCGTACTCTGCGGCATACTGCTGCACCAGCGCGGCATAGGTGCGCGGATATGCCATTTCCTCCACGGCGCGCACCGCGTCCTTTACGAAAAAAACACCCGCCAGGCACAGCACGACAGCCAGCACGATATAGATATTCCGGTTATGTTTTTTCTTTTGTTCCATTCGTCTCCTTTGCGAGCAGACGTTCCAGCACCGCCTGCGCCGCCGCGCGCAGATGCCGCCCGTCTCCCGTATTCGCTATGATATAATCTGCCGCAGCACGCAGTACGTCCTCCGGCGTCTGTGCCGCAAGGCGCATGCGCGCCGCCTGCTTGGAAATGCCGTCCCGCAGCACGATGCGGGAAACAGCTTCCCGCTCGGGCGCGGTAACGACGATGATCGCATCGCAGTATTGCTCGAATACCTCTCCCACGATGACCGCACCGTCCACAAACACGAACGGAACGCCCGTGCTTTGTGCCGCAGCCACGCCGTCCAGCAATTCCCGGATAATGGCGGGATGTGTGATATCCGTCAGCCGCCGCGTGCCCTCCGGTGTGGCAAAGGCCCGGGCCGCCAGGCAGCCCCGGTCCAGCGTGCCGTCCGGCAGAAGGATGTCCGAACCGAATGCATCGCACAACTGTGCAAGGCAAGGCCCGCCGGGACGCGTCACCTCACGTGCTGTCCGGTCCGCATCCAGCACAGGATATCCCAAAGACCCATAATAGGCCGAAACCGTGCTTTTTCCGGAGCCGGAGCGTCCTGTAACGGCAATCACCTTCACAGCCTACACCTCCACCACACGGAACGCCGCCGCGCGCAGCAAACGGTTGTAGACAGCCATAGCCACGCCCTCCTGCGCCGGGCAGCGGGCAAACACCGTTTTTGCACCGCGTGCATCCAGTTCACGCAGGGCTGAAAACAGCGCGTGCGCCTGCTCGTCCGGCTTGTCTGCGCGCCCGTATGTCACGCAGGGGCACGGCAACGCCGGCTCCTCCCCCGTAAAGCACAATGCATATACACCATCCGCGCAGTGCGATTTCATATATTCTTTATATGCATCAAAGCTGCCTTTTAGGATGGTTACGTCCGCCTTGGGCGCGTAGTGCTTATACTTCATGCCGGGAGAAGCCGCGCTTTCCCCGTCTTTCAATTTGTGCAGCACTGCGTCCGAAAGCGCCACAGCACAGCCCATTGCATCTTCCAGCTGCTCTTTGGTGATATAACCCGGACGCAGCAGCACCGGCTGTGCTCCTGCCAGAGAGATCACCGTAGACTCCACCCCCACGCTGCACGCGCCGCCGTCCAGGATCAAAGGAATCTTGCCCTCCATATCCGCCAGCACGTCTGCCGCTGTTGTGGGGCTTGGGCTGCCGGAAAGGTTTGCCGAGGGAGCCGCCAG
>JAEWTV010000054.1 GCA_023397675.1 Bacillota bacterium
CCCAAACTTCCATTTCTCCGAATCTCTGACCACCGAACTGAGCTTTACCTCCAAGAGGCTGCTGAGTAACCAGTGAGTATGGTCCGGTTGAACGGGCATGTATCTTATCATCAACAAGATGGGCAAGTTTGAGGATATACATATATCCTACAGTAACCCTATTGTCGAATGGCTGTCCGGTTCTTCCGTCATACAGTACAGTTTTTCCGTCGCCAGAAAGACCTGCTTGCTTTAATGTTTCAACTATATCATCTTCCGTAGCACCATCGAATACAGGTGTTGCAATTTTCCAGCCAAGAGCCTTGGCAGCGTAGCCAAGATGAACTTCAAGCACCTGTCCGATGTTCATACGTGAAGGTACGCCCAGAGGGTTAAGTACTATCTGAAGTGGAGTACCATCCGGGAGGAACGGCATATCTTCTTCAGGGAGTATTCTTGAGATAACACCCTTATTACCGTGTCTTCCGGCCATTTTATCACCAACGGAGATTTTTCTCTTCTGAGCTATATAACACCTTACCAGTTCATTTACTCCCGGAGGCAGCTCATCTCCATTTTCTCTTGTGAACACCTTAACATCGACAATAATTCCTGATTCACCGTGAGGAACTCTTAATGACGTATCTCTTACTTCCCTTGCCTTTTCTCCGAAGATTGCTCTTAAAAGCCTTTCTTCGGCTGTAAGCTCGGTTTCACCCTTTGGTGTAACCTTACCTACAAGAATATCACCTGCACGAACCTCTGCACCTATTCTGATAATACCTCTGTCATCAAGATCCTTAAGAGATTCTTCACTGACGTTCGGAATATCTCTGGTAATTTCTTCAGGTCCGAGCTTTGTATCTCTCGCCTCAGCTTCATATTCCTCTATATGAATTGATGTAAATACATCTTCTTTAACAAGCTTTTCACTGATCAGGATAGCATCTTCGTAGTTGTAACCTTCCCAGGTCATAAAACCTATAAGAATGTTTCTTCCGAGTGCAATTTCACCAGTATCTGTTGAAGGGCCGTCAGCTATAACGTCACCTTTTTCAATTCTTTCATTTTTTCTTACAATAGGTCTCTGGTTGAAACATGTACCCTGATTGGAACGGAGATATTTTAAAAGCTTGTAAGTATCCTTCTTACCATCGTCCCTCTTTATAATTATTTCACTTGCTGAAACCTTATCAACTATACCACTGTTTTTAGCGACAACTACAACACCTGAATCCTTTGCTGCCTTGTATTCGATTCCAGTTCCTACGATAGGTGAATCTGTTCTTATCAAAGGTACAGCCTGACGCTGCATGTTCGAACCCATGAGGGCACGGTTGGCGTCATCGTTTTCAAGGAACGGAATCATCGCAGTAGCAACAGAAACCAGCTGTTTTGGCGAAACATCCATGAAATCAACACGGTTGCTTTCCATTTCAAGAATTTCTTCCTTATATCTTGCGGCAACCTTTTTGGAAACGAATTTTCCGTTTTCATCCAAAGGTTCATTTGCCTGCGCTACAAAGTAATCATCTTCAGCATCGGCTGTAAGATAAACAATTTCATCAGTTACCAGTCTGTTTCCCTTATCAACCTTTCTATAAGGAGCTTCAATAAATCCATATTCATTAATTCTTGCATAAGTACTCAATGAACCTATAAGACCTATGTTAGGACCTTCAGGTGTTTCTATAGGACACATACGTCCGTAATGGGAATGGTGAACGTCTCTGACTTCAAATCCGGCCCTTTCCCTGCTGAGACCTCCAGGTCCCAATGCACTCAGCCTTCTCTTATGTGTAAGCTCTGCAAGCGGATTTGTCTGATCCATGAACTGTGACAGCTGGCTGCTTCCGAAGAATTCCTTTATAGCAGCTGCTACAGGCCTTATATTAATCAGTGCCTGCGGAGTAACTATGTCTATATCCTGTATAGTCATTCTTTCTCTTACTACTCTTTCCAACCTTGCAAGACCTATTCTGAACTGATTCTGAAGAAGTTCGCCAACAGAACGAAGTCTTCTGTTACCAAGGTGGTCTATGTCATCAATAGTTCCTATTCCATAATCAAGATTGATTATGTAGTTAATGGATGAAATAATGTCTTCTATAGTAATATATTTAGGAATAAGAAGATCGATGTTTTCCTTAATTGCTTTCTTCAGCTCTGCAGGATCACTGTTTTCTTCTTTTAATTTTTGAAGAACATCAAGTTTAACCTTTTCTGTTATTCCAAGATCGGATATATCAAAGTCAACGTGGAGCTTTATGTCCACCATATTGTTTCCAATAACTCTTGCTTTCTTTCCATCAGATGAAATAACCCAAACATAATTTATGCCAAGGTTTTGTATTTCTTCTGCCTTTTCTCTTGTAATAAGTTCATTTTCAGGTACAATCACTTCACCTGTTGACTTGTCAACAATGTTTTCAGCAGCCCTTAAACCATTAATTCTTGTAGCAATAGATAACTTTTTGCTGAATTTGTATCTTCCAACCTTTGCAAGATCATATCTTTTAGGATCGAAGAACAAGCTGTTAATAAGTGAACGTGCACTATCAATTGTAGGCGGTTCACCCGGTCTCAATCGTTTATAAATCTCAAGGAGACCTTCATCAGAGGTTTTCGCATTATCCTTCTGGATAGTAGCGGTAATTCTTTCATCATCGCCCAAAAGCTCGATTATTTCGGCATCGGTACCATAGCCTAATGCCCTTAACAAAACAGTAATAGGCAGCTTTCTTGTTCTATCGATTCTTACAGAAAGCACATCATTGGAATCTGTTTCATACTCAAGCCATGCACCCCTGTTTGGAATAACTGTACTTGAAAACAGTTTTTTACCTGTTCTATCAAATTTCATGGAGTAATAAATACCAGGCGATCTTACCAACTGGCTAACAATTACTCTTTCAGCTCCATTGATAATGAAGGTACCGTTATCTGTCATAAGTGGGAAATCACCCATGAATATTTCCTGCTCCTTGACTTCTCCGGTTTCCTTATTAATTAAACGTACTTTGGATTTGAGAGGGGCTGAATATGTGGCATCCCTTTCCTTGCATTCTTCAACACTGTACTTTGGATTATCGTCCAGTGAATAATCTGTAAATTCGAGAATCAGATTACCTGTATAATCTGTAATAGGAGAAACGTCCCTGAAAACTTCCCTAAGACCCTCATCAAGGAACCATTTATAAGAACTTTTTTGAACCTCAATAAGATTTGGCATATCTAGTACTT
>JAEWTV010000086.1 GCA_023397675.1 Bacillota bacterium
GAATCACGCTGGAGAATGTGTCGCTTGTTTCCGAAGACTTTGGCGAGACGTGGAACTGGTATCCACGCATGTATGTTCGGGATGAGGCCGGGACGATCACAGCCATCCGGTATTTCACGGATAAGGCCGACGGCCTGCGCCTGCAGCTGGAGGAATGCGAAAAGCAGTTACCCGCGCAGCCGGATGCGGCCCGCGAGGAGGAGCATGCCGCCTGGTGCGAGCGGCTGGAGAAAGCCATCGCACGCCAGGAGGCAGAGCGTACCTGACGGCGGAACACAAAAAGGGCGGGGAGTTCCCCGCCCTTTTGCTATTTCATTTTTGAAAATTGCTCCAGCGCTTTTTTCAGATTTTCCACAGTGGTTTCCCGGTCGCCCGTTTCAAAGCCCGCCAGCACACAGTGCTCCAGATGCTCCGCCATGATGAGCCGCGCCACCTGCGTCAGCGCGCTGGACGCACTGGAGAGCTGTACCAGCAGGTCGTCGCAGGGGCGGCCCTCCTCCACCATGTCGCGGATGCCGTTTACCTGCCCCGCGATACGCGCAAGACGCTGTGTCACACCGCTTGAATGTTTACATTCCATCGTTTTCCTCCCTGTCTGCCCGCACGGGCCTGCCGTTTTGACGGGGCGGAACGCCCGGCAGAAGCCGAAACACGCGCCCGTCGATTTGTAATATTCCGTCCCGCCGCATGCGCGAAAGCTCCCGGCACAGAGCGCTGCGCTCGCAGCCCAGATATGCCGCCAGCCCGGCGCGGGTGTACGGCGTGCGCACAGCGCCGCCCGGCGCGGGCAGAGCCTCGGTGCGCAGATAGTGCAGCACCGTTTCCCGCAGCGAATGCAGCATCAGAAGCTCCACCCGCCGGTCCAGCGCGAAGTATTTGTCCGCCATGGCCGCCACGAGGTTTTGCAGCACTGCCGCGTGGGCGGCGTCCAGCGGAACGCCCGGCCGCAGCAGGCTTTTGTAGGGGATGAGCAGTACCGTCACGTCCGTTGCGGCCGTCACGGTCACCGGGCTTTTTGCTCCCCGGCTGCCCGCCAGAATGTCCGCGAAGATGCCGCCCGGCCCCATGCGCGTCAGCGTAAGCGTCACGCCGTCCGCCGTCTGTTTTTCCGCCTCGATCTGTCCGCAGAGCACCACGCCCAGCTCCTGCGTCTCGTACCCGGCCAGCAGCAGCACCTCGCCCTTTGAAAAGCTGCGGCGCACCGGATGCAGGCTTTGCAGCAAAGCGGCTGTCTGCGTGTCCGAAAGGCCGGCAAACAGACTGCAGCGCCGTAAAATCGTTAAATTTTCTTCCATCTTTTTCACCTTTTGTTGCTGCTGCAACAGTATTCCTTTCTCTATTATAGTAGAATAGGGCACAGACCGCAAGCGCGCTGTATGAATTTGTGCGCGCGGGAATGGCCGGGCAGATCCGGCAAGGGAAAAGGAGTTATGAAAAACATGAAAAAAATGCTTTCTGCCGCGCTGGCGCTGGCAGTTGCGCTGGGCCTTTTGGCCGGCTGCAGCGGTGCGCCCGCTTCTTCTGCGGCGTCCGTCTCCGGTGCGCCCGCTGTTTCGTCCTCTGCCGCCGCAGGCAGCGCCGCGCCCGAGAGCACAGGCACACCTGCGGCCGAGCGCACGGCTTTCCGCATCGCCAGCCTGAAAGGGCCCACGACCATGGGCCTTGTAAAGCTGATGGACGAATCCGACAAGGGCGAGGCCCGCCACGATTATGAAGTGACCATGTACGGCGCGGCGGATGAGATCGCCCCGCAGCTTATAAAGGGCGATATCGACGTGGCGCTGGTGCCGTGCAACCTGGCCGGCGTGCTGTACAACAAGACCGGGGGCGCCGTCGAAGTGGCCGCCGTCAACACACTGGGCGTGCTGTATGTCGTCACCACAGGCGACGACATCACCAGCGTGGCCGATTTGGCGGGCAAAACCATTTACACCACGGGCAAGGGGACCACGCCGGAGTATGTGCTCAACTATGTGCTGACGCAGAATGGCCTTACCCCGGGCGAGGACGTGACCATCGAATACATGAGCGAGGCCACCGAGGTGCTGGCGACGATGCAGGCGTCCAGCGGCTATCCCGTTGCCATGCTGCCTCAGCCCTATGTGACCACTGCCCAGATGCAGATGGAAGGCCTGAAGGTGGCGCTGGATATGACCGAGGAATGGGACAAGGTCTCGCCGGATTCCGCGCTGGTGACAGGCGTTGTGGTAGCTCGCAAAGAGTTTGTGGAGCAGAACGAGGCCGCATTTAACGAGTTTTTGGAGGATTACAAGGCCAGCACCGAGTTCGTGAACGCCAATGTGGACGAGGCTGCCGCGCTGGTGGCGGGCTATGAGATCGTGCCCAAGGAGCCCATCGCGCAAAAGGCGCTGCCGGAGTGCAATATCACTTTCATCAGCGGCGCGGATATGAAAGCGAAGGTGAGCGGTTACCTGAAGGTGCTGTACGACCAGAACCCCGAGGCCGTGGGCGGCACGCTGCCCGACGACGCATTCTATTATGGCGCGTAACAAACGGAAAAACCGAATCGCAAACACAC
>JAEWTV010000144.1 GCA_023397675.1 Bacillota bacterium
ACTGCTTCATGGCAGGAGCGTACTGTATTAAGTAAAAAAACACAATTAAGAAATATTATAGCATGAGTTTGCCATAACTTCTATAATATATAATAAATTTTTGATAAAATTTTGACGAATCATGAAAATTAATGAATTACTCATATCTTAATGATTCTATTGGATCCAGGTCTGCTGCTTTTTTCGCCGGGTAAACTCCAAAAATCATACCTAGGGCAATAGAACCCAGGAATGCAAGAATAATTACCTTGATATCAAGAACAGGTGGAATTTTAATAATTGAAGAAATGATATTTCCAGCAATTATTCCGAGGAATATACCAACCAGCCCACTTAAGCCGGTCATTACTATGGATTCGGTAATAAACTGAAGAATTATATCCTTTTTTTGTGCTCCAAGAGCCTTTCTGACACCTATTTCCCTAATTCTTTCGGTAACTGATACAAGCAGAATGTTTACAATGCCAATTCCTCCTACAACAAGGGTAATTATTGCAATAACAAGTAGTACAGAAGATATTACTCCCATAACATCAGTTGCCATTTTTTGCTGTTGCGCAGAATTTTCGGCTCTGTATATTTCTCTGCCTCCATGCTTTGCATTCATAGCCTTTACAACCTTATCACCGATTTCTTTAAGCTTGTTTTTGTCTGTAACAGCCATATCAATACTGTTAAGCCTTTGGGAATCAGGAAAAATATTTTGGCATGTGGTTATTGGTACATAAATAAACGCAGGTACGGTATCGCCCTCCATAATACTTTCGAACAAATCATTAGTACTTTTGGTTACGCCGATAATTTTAAAAGTATAGTTTTCTGCTGACGGAGTCCTGAATACTATACTTTGACCTACTACATCAACTTTTCCAAAAAACTTTTCCGCAAATTTCTGTTCTACAACAGCTACACTGGATTTAGCAGAAACATCCATGTCGTTTATATAACGTCCATAAGCCATTTCAACTGCGCTAAAGCTTTTATATTGTGAGGATATGCCATTCATTATAGTGTCTTTTGTTTTAGAACCGATTCTAACTGTACCCATATTTTGTGAGATTGTAGCAATGTTTTTAATTTCCGGAGCAACCTTCTTTATAGTTTCCATATCCGAAATCTTAAGCCATTCATCCTGGCTTACACTCCTGTTTTTATAGGTTACACTCACAACATTTGCACCGATTTTTTCGAATTGCGCATCTATATAGCCTTGTGCAGCATTTCCGATTGCAACAATTGTTATAACCGAAAACACACCCATAATAATTCCAAGCATGGTCAGAATAGACCTGAGTTTATTGGATTTTAAGCTGCTTATAGCCTGTTTAAAGCTTTCTGAAAATTGCATTATTTAAACCTCACTTATTATCCTGGTTGATTTTTATCTTACTGCCGTCTTTTAAAGTAGGCTGAGGGTCCAAAATAACCATTTCACCTGAGTTTAGCCCTCTGGTTATTTCAGCATCTACATCCGAGGTTGCTCCCAATTGTACATTTTTAAGCTTTACAACACCTGTAGCAGGATCAACTGTGAATACAAATTTATTGCCATCCTTGTCATCTACCAAGGCCTGCATTGATATAAGCAAAACAGATTTTTTGTCCTGAGTGGTTATATCACAGGTGACACTAAGTCCGGGCCTTAAAACCTTATTAGTCTTATCAATTGCTACTATAGCTTCAATTACAGTTTCCTGGCCACTTGAACTTGTATTCTTTTTTGCCACGGCACTGATATTGGAAATCTTCCCTTCAACATTTTCCTGTTTATCAATGGCATCACCAGATATTTTTACTTTCTGGCCTATACTAAGAAACTTACTGTTATATTCGCTTACATTTACTACTGCCCTCAGTTTATCTGGGTTAACAATTTTACAGGCAGACTGCATATTATTTGTAAAAGCCCCATCTTGAATATTTATTTCAGAAACAATTCCGTCAATAGGTGAAAGTGTTGAGCTTTTAAGCTTTGCCAGTTGTTTCTCAGCATCCGATATTTTAAGATTATTCAACAAAGCACTGGAACTTTGGGAAGTCAGTGCGGATTTTGCTCTTTGAAGGGCAGAATCCGCATCATCAACTGTTTTTTCAAATGTATCAAGTTCTATTTTTGATATTGCGCCCGCCTCAAACAGCTTTTTATTGTTCTCAAAGTTTTTCACACTTGAATCATAAAGCTTTTGGGCTGACTTAATGTTTTTGTCCAAGTCCGCAGCGCTTGTATCTGCAGTTGCTGCCTTAAGCTGGTTTAACTGAGATTGAAGCGAGTCGGTATCTATCTCGAAAATTTTATCTCCCTTTTTTACCTTCTGATTTTTTTCAACCAAAACCTTGGTCACCTTAACAGGTGTATCGAAAAAAACTTCAGCTTTTTCTACTTCCTCAAGCTTACCCGTTGCACTAATAGTTGAAGTAATATCGCCTTTTTCTATCTTTTGTGTATTTATTATCTGGTCTGTTCCTTGTCCGCCCATGCCAGAAATTCCAACTGTTATAAGCAATACCACAACCGTGGCTATAACAATACCTACTATCAATTTTTTATGTTTCATTACTGACCTCCTAGACTATCTTTTTCTGCCTGTATGACTCTATCAAAACCTTGGCATCCACAGGTTTCATTACTTTATTGTCTGAAATAAGGATTCCATCCTTAAATGTAACCACCCTTTTGGTATGCTGCGCGATATCAGGTTCATGCGTAACAAGAATTATGGTAACACCTTCATTATTAAGCTCCTGAAAAACAGCCATAATTTCCTCTCCGGCAGCACTATCAAGGTTACCTGTAGGTTCATCGGCAAGAATTATTGCTGGACTATTTACCAGTGCCCTTGCTATCGCAACCCTTTGACGCTGTCCTCCCGAAAGCTCATTAGGCTTGTGATGCATTCTTTCACCAAGTCCAACACGTTCCATTGCTGCTGAAGCTCGCCTTTTTCTTTCCTTAACTCCCATCCCGGCATAAATCATAGGAAGTTCTACATTTTGTAGTGCAGTGATTTTTGGAAGAAGGTTAAATGATTGGAATACAAACCCTATTTTCAGATTTCTGATTTTAGCTAGTTCCTTTTCATTAAGACTTGCGATATCCACACCATCAAGCTTGTATTGTCCGGAGGTGGCCCTGTCAAGGCACCCTATTATATTCATAAAGGTGGACTTGCCTGAACCGGAAGGTCCCATAATAGCTACAAATTCTTCCTTTTCAATTGACACATTGACATTTTTTAATGCATGAACTGATATATCTCCAGTCTTATACACTTTGTCGAGATTATTAATGCTTATAACCATAATTTTTATTGCCTTTCACAAATAAAAAAAATTGAATGTTTTACCATTCAATTTAGATATACGCACAAAACAATATAAAGTTTTATAAATAATTAAATAAATTAACAAATTCTTGGCAGTTGATCTCCCGAAAGCATATCCAATATCCTGCTGCCGCCTGCAAAGGTCTTTAATATAACTCGCCCCGGCTGTTTATCTGTAACTTCACCAATAATTACAGAATTTTTACCCAGAGGATCTTCTTTTAGAGCTTTGACAACAGCTTCTGAGTGTTGGCTTGGAACAATGATAATCATTTTTCCTTCGTTTGCCATATAAAGCGGATCCATACCTAAAAGTTCACACACTCCACAGACTTCCCGGCTGATAGGAATAGCACCTTCATTAAGGCTAATCCCCACATTACTTTGAGAAGCTATTTCATTCAAGGTAGTTGCAAGGCCTCCTCTTGTTGGATCTCTTAAAACATGAACATCTTTTGTTACCGAATATACCCTTTCTACAAGTCCGTTTAAAGGTGCGCAATCACTTGATATATCTGCATTTATATTCAATGCTTCTCTTTCAAGCATTATGGAACAACCATGATCCCCAATATTTCCTGTAACAATAATACTGTCTCCCGGCTTTGCATTTTTCCCAGAAATATTTATACCTTCGTGGACAATTCCTATTCCCGAGGTGTTTATAAATATTTTATCTGCAGCACCCTTTTGCACCACCTTGGTATCTCCGGTAGCAATACGCACACCGCACTTTGCCGCTGTTTCTCCCATTGAACATGCGATTGTTTCAAGAGTTTCAAAAGGCAGCCCTTCTTCAATAATGAAACCACAGCTTAAGTAAAGCGGCTTTGCCCCTGCAGCCGTTAAATCATTTACCGTTCCGCATACTGCTATTTTTCCTATGTCTCCGCCCTTAAAAAAAATCGGGCTTATTACAAAGGAATCTGTTGTAAATGCTATTCTACTGCCTTCAAGGTTAATTAATGCAGAATCATCACCCTGCTCAAGGATATCATTGGAAAAATATCTTCTAAAAATATCATTTATAAGGTTATGTGTCATCCTGCCGCCGCTTCCGTGGGCGAGAGTTACAAAATCCACTATCTGGTCCCTCCATATTTATAATAAGCAGCACAGGTACCTTCTGAGGATACCATACATGCACCGACCGGGTTCTCCGGAGTGCATCTTTTCCCGAACAGACTACAGTTTGGCGGTACTTGTGTTCCCTTTAATATTTCACCGCAAAGACAGCCTTTTGGCTCCTGTACATTTTTATTCACAAGATTGAATACTTTCGCTGCATCAAAGCTGCTGTATTTATCCCTTATCCGAAGACCTGAGCCTCTAACAATACCTATGCCTCTCCAAACCGAATCGCAGGGTTCGAATACCTCATAGAGTTTTTCAATCGCTAAAGGATTGCCTTCCTGACGTACTGCCCTTTTATAGGCATTTGAAACTGATGCTTTGCCCTGATCTATGTTATTTATAAGAATAGTTATTCCCTGAAGAATATCAATGGGCTCAAAGCCAGTAATTACTCCTGATACCCCGAACTTTTCAGCAAGCTCATAATAAATTCCGGCACCTGTAATGGTGCTTACATGTCCAGGGTAAAGGTATCCGTCTATTTCTACATCTCCACTGGCAGCCAGGACTTTTAAGACCTCCGGCATTGTTTTATTTGCGGTAAGCAGCATAAAGTTATTCAGACCCAATTCCTTTGCTTTCAGTACTGACAATGCAGCTACAGGTGTTGTTGTTTCAAAGCCTACCGACAGGAATACCACCTTTTTTTTAGGGTTGTTCTTAGCCAGTGTAACTGCATCCAGCGGTGAATAAACAATCCTTATATCAAGGCCTTTTGCCTTTTCAGACAACAGTGAAGAAGTACTCCCAGGGACCCTCATCAGGTCACCGAAGGTAGTTATAATGACATTTTCCATGCCAGACAGTTCAACAGCAGAGTCAATAAACGAAACCGGAGTAACACACACAGGACAGCCAGGGCCTGAAATAAGCTTTACATTCTCAGGCAGCATATCCCTTATTCCGAATTTGAAAATTGACATTGTGTGTGTTCCGCACACTTCCATTATTTTAACAGGCCTGCCTTTATATTCACTTAATTTGGCAGCCGCTTTTCTTGTCAGTTCGGCATTCCTGAATTCGTCAATAAAGTTATTCATGAACTATCTCCTCTAGTTCAGTGAACAGCTCTATAGTCCTTATTGCCTCTTCCTCATCCATCTTTTCAATTGCACAGCCAGCATGTACAAGTACATAATCGCCAACCTTTATATCCTTGAGAAGTTCCAGTGAAATCTCCCTGGTAACCCCCATAATCTCTATCACACCATTACCTTTTTCTATTTCAATAACCTTGCCTGGAACTGCCAGACACATAATAACCTCCATGTCCCCAATGTGCCAAATGAATCGTCACATTGGGCACACAAAAAGTGTTTAAACACTTTTTTATGGGGTTAAATTTATTTTTATTGCACCTGCCATTATTTATTTCATAAATGACAGATGTGCATTAGCTCTCAGACTAAAGTCTTTCACGCTAACCACATCCCTATAATACATTTATAAATCAAATTTATTTTACTCTTCCTTAAGAATCCTTGCAACAGCAATTACTCCCTGTCCAAGGGATATTCCGCCGTCATTTGAGGGTATCCGGCTATGAGTATAGGCCTCAAAGCCTTGTGTTTCAAGCTGCTTAACCGTTTTTTCAAGAAGTGTCATATTCTGAAAGACTCCACCGCTTAAAACTACCCGGTTTAAGCCTGTCTTTTCCCTTAACCTTTCACATCCAGCATAAATAATATTTACTACTGAATTGTGAAATTTCATGGCCGAAATTCCTGTATCAGTGTCATTTTTTATGTCTTCCAGAAGCTCTGTGAACAGTGCTGTTGTGTCAATAATAAATTCATTGCCTTGTTGTTTTATTTCAAAATCATATGCTTCATTTACAGACTTAACTGCCGTCTGCTCAAGCTCAATTGCAGCCTGGCCTTCATAGTTGATGGTTTCTCTGATCCCCAACATTGCCGACACTGCATCGAAAAGTCTTCCTGCACTTGAAGTCAGCGGACTGTTCAATTTATTTTGTATCATATTAAGAATTATCTTAATACTGTTTCTATCTACACCTTCAAAAAAATTGTTTTGATCTATTAAACTATATATATCCGTTATTCCGTTAGCAAAACATTTTTCCAGATATGCAACAGCCATTCTCCAGGGTTCTTTTATCGCCTTTTCCCCTCCAGGCATAGGAACATAATCAAAGTGCCCCTCCCGCCTGAATGCAGCGTAATTCCCTGTAAAAAATTCGCCGCCCCATATATGCCCGTCTTCACCATAGCCCGTCCCATCAAAGGCAACGCCTATTACATCCCCATCAATACCGTTTTCGGCCATACATGACGCAATGTGTGCGTGGTGATGCTGGACAGGTATCCTTAATTTCATGCCGGAATCCATAGCATACTTGGTTGAGAGATACTCCGGATGAAGATCATAGGCAATGACTTCAGGTTCAATATTAAACATATTCTTAAAGTGTTCTATCCCTTCTTCAAAGGAACTCAGTGTTTCAGCATTCTCCAAATCCCCTATATGATGGCTCGGGTAGAATTCATTTTCCTTGTTAAGGCAGAAAGTGTTTTTAAGCTCTCCCCCGCATGCCAGTACCGAAGGTATGTGCTGTGAACCAAATATGTCTACAGGAATGGATAGAGGTACATATCCTCTTGAACGTCTTATTATATATTCCTTATTTCTGAAAGCTCTTGTTACCGAATCATCTGTCCTTATATATATATATCTGTTGTTGGTGAGGAAATAGTCTGCTATACCTCCAAGATTTTCAAGAGCCTCTTCATCCTTATAAACTATAGGTTCACTGCTTATGTTTGCACTGGTCATTACAAGCGTATCTGTAAAGGCTTCACTATCTGGAGAATAATCAAATATAAGCATGTGCAGAGGAGTATAAGGGAGCATAATTCCAAGGAAGGGATTCCCCGGTGCAATTTGATGTGGAAGAAGACAGTTTTCTCTTCTTTGTAGTAAAACTATAGGCTTTCTATATGATTCAATAAGCTTTTTTTCTTCTTCATTTATGTGGCAGTGCTTATAGGCTGTTTGAATGTCACTGGTCATTAATGCAAAAGGCTTCTCATCCCTGTGCTTTCTTTGCCTTAACAGTTCTACAGCAGCTGTGTTATAGGCATCACATGCAAGATGATAGCCTCCTATACCCTTTATTGCAACAATTTTCCCCTGCATTATTGCTTTCCTGATAAAAGAGATATAGTCACAGGTTTGTACTGTATTTCCCTGTGAATCGAACAATTTTAAGGAGGGTCCGCAATCATAGCATGAGATAGGCTGAGCGTGGTACCTCCTATCCAGAGGGTTTGTATACTCACCTTCACACTTTTCACACATGGGAAAAATGCCCATTGTTGTGTTTTTTCTGTCGTAGGGTATATCCTTAATGATAGTAAACCGTGGACCACAGTTGGTACAGTTAATAAACGGATACAGATATCTGCGGTCATTTGGCCGGTATAATTCATGAGCGCAATCACTGCAGATTGAAACATCAGGAGATATGAATACCTGCTTTTTGGAATCTTCTATGCTCTGCCTTATCTCAAAGTCTTTATAGCCTTTAAAAGCAAGCCTTTTTACCTTAATACCCTTAATTTTAGAAAGCGGTGGTGCCTGTTTATTAATTGTTTCAGTCAGATCGGTTATATCAATATCAGAACCTTCAAACTCGATAATTACACCTTTTCCGGTGTTGCTTATCCACCCTTTAAGGTTCATGGATTTTGCAATAGAATAAATAAACGGTCTAAAACCCACGCCCTGAACTATTCCCGTGATTTCAAGCACATATCTTTCTTCAGCCATTGGAATCGAAATACTCCTTTGCAGTCTGTACATCACGGCTCATCTGCTCAACTAATGCTTCCTTGTCCTTGAATTTTTTCTCTCCGCGAATTTTTCTTAAAAAGAAAACCTCAATAGTTTTGCCGTAAATATCTTCATCAAAATCAAGAATATGCGTCTCAACACTTTTGTGCTTAATGCCTTCAAAAGTCGGATTATTGCCTATGTTGGTAACACTTTCGTATAAGGTCCCATCTATAAGTGTTTTCGTTATATATACACCATCGCTTGGAAGTATTAAATACTCCTCCGGATGAATATTTGCAGTAGGAAAGCCTATAGTACTGCCTATACGTCTGCCGCTCTGAACCTTGGCCGTAATTGAATAGTGACGTCCAAGAAGCCTGAAAACCTTATCCATATCGCCTTTTGCAGTATACTGTCTTATTAATGTACTGCTTGCTATTTCATCCTCTATTTTTATTGGCGGAATTATTATCACTTTCATATTATAGGTTTTTGCAAGCTCTTTGAGAATTGCCGTATCGCCCTGTCCCTTATATCCGAACCGATAATTGAAGCCAGCGACTACAAGCTTTGCATTAAGCCTGTTTACCAGTACTTCCTTTACAAATGTCTCAGGCTTCATACGGGAATAGTTTTCATCAAATTCATCAAAATAAACATAATCGAGAGCCGTTTCACCCAGCAACTCTATCTTTTTATTAACCGTAGTGAGCAAAGGCGTAAACAGCTTTTTACGCAGAATATTTTCAGGATGCTTGGTGAAAGAAAAGATAACCGAGTTTAGAGAATTAAGTTTTGATTCTCTAATAACGGTGTTAACAAGCGCCATGTGTCCGACATGAAGGCCATCAAAATTCCCCAGCCCAACCCCTACGGGCTTATCGAGTTTTATATTTGCTTTGGAATTCATGATAATTTTCATGTGTTATTCCTCACTAATTCACAAAAAAAGTTTTCTGGATTTCAGAATGTAACCTTCCTGACTTTTTATAACTTCTCCAAGACCTATAAATTCGCCCTTTTGATTGTAAACCGCGGTTACCTCTGCTTGTTTTAAATTACTTTCTATATGTACGCCATTTAAAAAACGTTTTAATTGGGTTTCATCAAGCTTGACTTTGGGATAACTCGCAAATACCTCTTCAGC
Source organism: Bacillota bacterium (assembly GCA_023397675.1). Classification (GTDB taxonomy): domain Bacteria; phylum Bacillota; class Clostridia; order Acetivibrionales; family JANLFN01; genus JAEZTC01. Next base: position 9,400 of record JAEWTV010000144.1, read on the forward strand.
AGAAATAAGCTTATCACTTAAAGAATTGCTTTTTGCATATGCTTCTATCTCTTCGAGTGTTAAAGCCCTGGATATATCAAACATCCCGGCCCTAAGCCTTAACAGGAAGGACATGTGTCCCCCGCATCCCAGCTTATTTCCTATATCCTCACACAAGGTACGTATGTAAGTTCCCTTTGAACATTCCACCTGATAAATAACCCTGGAAAGATTATTTTCAGTTTTTATATTAATCACACGAATATCGGTTATTGTAACTTCCCTTGGCTTACGTTCTATAGTAATTCCTTTTCTTGCAAGCTCATACAGCTTTTGCCCCTCAACCTTAAGCGCAGAATACATTGGAGGAACCTGCATGTACTTGCCTTTAAAGCTTAAAATGGCCTTTACTATTTCAGCTTCACCGACATTTACAGAACGCGTTTCTATAATTTCACCGGAAGAATCGCCTGTATCGGTTGTAATTCCAAGTGTCATTTCAGCCCTGTACACCTTTTCCTTCTCCATCATAAACTCAATAGCCTTGGTGGCTTTCCCTGCAAAAACGGGAAGAACACCGGCGGCGTCAGGGTCAAGTGTACCTGCATGTCCTATTTTTTTTGTTTCAAGCACCCTTCTCAAATGACCTATTACATCAAACGATGTCATTCCCGGGGGCTTTAAAACATTTATTATGCCATCCATAAAAATGTTCCTACTTTATCCTTTTTAATTCTTCCTTTATATCATCAATTAGCTGATTCCTAATGTCTTCAAGCTTTCCTTCTGCAGTAAAACCGGCTGCCTTTTTATGTCCCCCTCCGCCAAACATTCCTGCGATTGCAGAGGCATCAACTTTTGTATTGGACCTCAAATTACCTTTGATTTCACCGTTTCTACGCTGCCTTAAGAGAATAGATACTTCCACTCCTCTGATACTTCTGCCTATATTAACTATTCCATCACAATCTTCTTCCTTTGCGCCTGCTTTAGCCATCATTTCATCGGTAAGCACCATGATGGAGATTTTACCTTTTTCAAGAAGTTCAAGAGAATCTGCAGCAAGACTTGAAAGCTTAACCTTTTGCAAGGTTGTAGAATCAAATACCTTTTGGGATATATCTGCAACATCAACACCATTGTTTATCAATTCACCTGCAATGTTGTGTGTCAGAGCTGTAGTATTGCTGTACCTGAAGCCTCCTGTATCGGTAGCTATCGCAATATAGAGACAGGTTGAAATATCCTTGTCCAGGCTTTCCCCAAGTTCCTTAATAATATGATAAACTATTTCGCCTACAGCGGATGCCTTTGAATCAACGTAATTGTAAAAGGCGAATTCGGTGTTTGTATTGTGATGATCTATGTTTATGGTCTTTTTCGAACTGTTAAATACATCTGCTCTTTTCCCGAGCCTTCCCATATCTCCTGTATCAAGAGCTACAGCCAGATCATAAAAACCGTTCTGAGCTTGATAGACGTCAACTATATTGCTCCCTGGAAGGAAGGTATAAACCTCGGGAACGTCTTCCTCAAGAAGTACCCGTGCCTGTTTTCCCATTTTATTCAGAACCATTCCAAGCGCAAGGCTTGAACCATAGCCATCACCGTCTACATTAAGGTGTGGCATTATAATTATTTTATCTGCTTCCTTGATTGAAGTTATAATATTACCTGGCAGCATACGTAATACCTCGTTTAATTATTGCTTTGTGCCTTCATCCTTAACAGTGTCATTTATAAGCTTTGTAAGATAAACACCCTGTTCTATCGAATTATCAAGCTCAAACTGTAGTTCAGGAGTGTACCTGAGTTGAATCCTATGTCCAACTTCACGTCTTATAAACCCTGCTGCACTCTTTAAGGCAGTTATTGCATTTTTCTTATCTTCTTCATTACCAAACACACTTATAAAAACCCTTGCGTATCTCAAATCTCTTGTAACTGTCAAGGAAGTAATACTAATAAGCTTTGGAAGCCTTGGGTCTTTTAATTCGCTGCCTATAATACTGCTTATTTCCTTTTTCATTTCTTCAGCAATTCTGTCTGTTCTTTCCATAAAACCACTCCTTCTTCAAGTACACCTTATTACAATAAAAAATAATCAGTAAAATAAAACGGGTAAGAGTATGGTAATGCTGATGAGCTAAATAGCACACCTTCAATAACCCATGACCCTTACCCCTTACAATTACTATCTCTTAACCTCTTCCATCGTAAATGC
>JAEWTV010000036.1 GCA_023397675.1 Bacillota bacterium
GCAATGGTATGGACGAAGCTTGGCCGTTTAGTATACGGAGCCAGTGACATTGATTTGTGTAATATATTTGACGAAAAGGGCGCTGACTGTTGTAGCACCGTATTTGATAACTCCGGTTGGAAGCCTCAAGTAACAGCCGGGGTTCTTCGTAATGAAAGTTTGAAAATTTTATCCAGTTATTTTAAAAAACATGAAAAAGGGTAATTATTATTTAAATTTCTGCTAAACAATGACGTAATATTATAAATTATATAAAAGTTTACATGTTTTTATTGCTATACTTTTCGTAATATGGTAGGATAATCTAAGAATATTATATATCCTCTGAAATAGAATACTTTCCCATGGCTTTACCCAGATGATGCCTTTCCTTAACAGCTTCCGGAAAAGTAAATGGCAAACCAGACGAAAGTCTGCGACGCAAAGCTATAGGGCCCTCGATTTTTATCAGGGTAGCCAGTTGCTGCTATTGTAATCAATAGCGGCATTTTTATTTTTAATTGTTCAACTTTGCAGTAGCTTTTTTATATTACTCAACATTTGCGATTTAGTCACAGGCACATAGGCTCTCTTGCCTTTGGATGGAAATACTTGAGATTTAGGAGTGTTTATTATGTACATGGATGAGCACAGTAAGGCAATCTACAAATATTTAGATTCCTTCGGAATAAAACACGCATGTAAAGGTTACCAGTATCTTTTTATGGCAATTAAGCTGAGCATGGAAAAACACGGTAAAAGCTACCAGCTTGGTAAAATATATAATATAATTGCAGAAGAGACTTGCGAGACTTCCAATGGAGTTGAGCGGGCAATACGCTATGTACTTCTCCAAACAGGAATTAATGCTAAGGAATTTATTACAAGGGCTGTCGATTCTATCACCATCAACGAGATATCCGGAGCGCATGAAAAGCTTCCGGATGTATCAAGAATCGATGAGAAGATGTTTAAAATTGGAATAGTATGACTGCTGAAAACATTAATTGTGAAATATTGCTTTGTATATAGTTAAACCTTTAAACCAGAAAACTAAACAATGCTTGTCAGATAAAGCACGCCAAAAAGGCGTGCTTTATCCGTTCTCATGCTGCAATTGCACTGGGAAGAATAATCGATTTTACATCCTACCTATTCAACATAATTTTGATTAATAAAAAATATATCTTTAAAAGAATGTTGTTTGTTGCTATATAAACTATAAAAAGATTTACCTGTCCGCTTATATATTGATAACGCTTTGCTTATATATTTACCTAAAAAACAAAATTTTTGTAAAAATCATGCACTTTTTCTTTTCATTTTAAGTTGTGTGTATTATACTCAAATGTAGAATACATTTAAAAATCAAGATGTTGATTAAAAAATCTTAGGCATATTAAACGAACATTTAAGAAAATTGGAGGAACACAAATGGCAGTAAGACAAAACCTGATCGAGCTCTGCGAAAAGATGGCTCACGGCCACTATGAGATCAACGAAAATTGTGCGGAGTACAAGACTTTTGAAAAGTGGATGACGGATGAACAGATAAAGATCCTCATGGCGATGGAACTTCTGACTCCCGCTCTCCCAGCATCCGTTGCATACGACATCGGTGAATCTGAGGAAAAAGTCACGGATATGCTTCGCGAGCTGGCGGACATTGGCGTTGTCCAAAGGATTGAAAAGGGCGGCATGGAGCTTTTTGTGCTTCTGGTTTACGCTCCCGGTGCCTTTGAGTTTATGCTCGTTAACAATGAATTTTGCGAGGCGCATCCCGAAGTGCCCGTATCTTTCGCCGGACACGCGACAAAGAGCTATGCAAATACCATAGCCGATATCCCTATGGGCGCCGGCGTCATGCGCGCCATCCCTGTGGAAAAGGCTATCCCAGTTAATACGGAGCAGGTAAAAAGTGAACTACTGAGCACCTACATCGAAGCAAACAAGGCTCATATCGCTATTCTTCCCTGCCAGTGCCGCCGCGTACGCCGTTTCATGAATGAAGGAGCCGGCGACCTTGAAGGTGCTGCTGATCTTGAAACCGGTATGTGCATGTTCCTGGGCTTCGCAGCCGACATGTTCATTGCCAACGGCAAAGGCAAGCAGATTACCAAAGACGAGGCCTATGAAAAGCTTGAATACTGTGAAAAAATTGGCTGTGTCCATCAGATAACCACGCTTCAGCCCGGTAAATCGGTGGCTATATGCAACTGCATGCCCGGTACCTGTCTGGCGCTTGGCGCAACTCAGTATTTCAACACTCCCGATGCTTCTCGCAGCAACTATGTGGCAGAAGTCGACAAGGAAGCCTGCGTCGCTTGCGGACAGTGCGTTGAGTACTGCCCCAACAACGCCCTTAAGCTTGGCCAGAAGCTCTGCACGGAGTCACCCATTGAGTATAAATTTGCTGACCTCCCCAGAGACACCGAGTGGGGTCCGGAAAAGTGGAACCCGAATTACCGTGACAACCGCGAAAACGTCGTCCCCACAGGCACCGCACCTTGCAAGACTGCTTGCCCTGCTCATATAGCCGTTCAGGGATACATAAAGCTTGCCTCTCAGGGAAGATATACTGAAGCGCTTGATCTCATAAAGAAGGAAAACCCGTTCCCGGCAATCTGCGGACGCATCTGCCCCCATAACTGCGAGAACGAGTGCACCCGTGGCAGCTTTGACGAAGCAATTGCTATTGATGAGATAAAGAAATTTATCGCCGATCAAGAGCTCAAGTTAGACGGCATGTTTATCCCCGAAAAGCTGCACAATTACGGCAAGTCCATCGCAGTCATCGGCTCCGGTCCTGCCGGTCTCTCCTGTGCATACTATCTCGCCAAGGACGGCTATAAGGTCACCGTTTTTGAAAAGGAAGATAAGCCCGGCGGCATGATGATTCAGGGAATTCCCTCCTTCCGTCTGGACAGGGGAGT
>JAEWTV010000088.1 GCA_023397675.1 Bacillota bacterium
ATTATTTATCATGTAATGATTCTCTGTATTAATAATTAGGAGGGAACAAGATGGCAAGCGTAAAAATTAAAAACGTATATAAGAGATATGATGGTGGAGTTACTGCAGTAAGTGATTTTAACCTGGATATTGAAGATAAGGAGTTCCTTATACTGGTTGGACCTTCTGGCTGCGGAAAAACCACTTTGTTAAGAATGGTTGCAGGTCTTGAAGATATAACTGAAGGTGAAATGTACATTGATGATAAACTGGTTAATGATGTTCCACCAAAGGATAGGGATATAGCAATGGTTTTCCAGAACTATGCATTGTATCCTCACATGACAGTATATGATAACATGGCTTTCGGTTTGAAATTAAGAAAGTTACCGAAGGATGAAATTAAGAAAAGGGTTACTGAAGCTGCAAGAATTCTCGGTATCGAACACCTTCTTGCAAGAAGACCAAAGGCTCTTTCAGGCGGTCAGAGACAGAGAGTTGCTCTCGGTCGTGCAATAGTTCGTGAACCAAAGGTATTCCTTATGGACGAACCACTTTCAAACCTTGATGCAAAACTCAGAGTTCAGATGAGAACCGAGCTCAGCAAGCTGCATCACAACCTTCAGATAACATTTATTTATGTTACACATGACCAGACAGAAGCTATGACAATGGGTAGCAGAATAGTTGTTATGAAGGATGGTTTGATTCAGCAGGTTGATACTCCTACAGCATTATATGAAAGACCGGCTAATCTCTTCGTAGCAGGATTTATGGGAAGCCCTCAAATGAACTTCTTCAATGCAACAGTTGAAAAGCGCGGCGAAGAAATTCACCTTGTATTTGGTAAGCACGACATAAAGCTTCCTGAAGGAAAAGCAAAGAAGCTTGAAATGACTGACTATATAGGCAAAGAAATAATAATGGGTATCAGACCGGAAAACATTCACGACGAAGCTGTTTTCCTTGATTCAATGCCTGATGCAATAATTGAAGCAAAAGTTGACCTCGTTGAAATGCTTGGTTCAGAAACTCTTCTTTACCTCATAACAGAGGATAATGATTTCATAGCAAGAGTTAACCCAAGAACAAAAGCAAAACTTGCTGATACTGTTAAGCTTGCATTTGATGCAAACAAGATTCATCTGTTCGATAAGGATACTGAAAGAACAATATTGAACTAATAAGCCTAGAAATACAAAGAGGAAGATATTTATCTTCCTCTTTTATTTTTTTTTAGGTATAATTGTTTATGTATGACAAGTTTATATACTTTGTCAAGGGGGGATTGCTCTGTCTGCCAAGCTTTTAAGAAGTATGGTAAATCAAGTTCGTGAAGTTATAGACGATGAATTCGGAGTAGCAGATGAGACGGGTTTAATTGTCGCATGTTCAGACAATTCAAGCATAGGAAAAGCACTTCCGTCAGTAGATGCAGTTTTAGCATCAAGGGATCAGAATTTGAAGCTTGACGGTTATTCCTTTCATAAAATTTTTGACAGAAACAGGCTTGATTCTATAGTTTATATAAAGTCTGAGGAAGACTGCCTTAAATACCTGTCGTTAATAGCTATAAATGTTATAAATCTAAAGGCTTATTATGATGAAAAATTCGAAAAAATTAATTTTATAAAGAGTATCCTGTTTGATAATGCGCTGCCTGGAGATCTTTCATTAAGAATAAAGGAGCTTCATATACCTTATAACGCTTTTAGGGTTGTTCTTGTTGTGAAAACGGAAAAAACTGATGACTCTCATGTTCATGATGTAATCCAGGAGATCTTCCCTAACAAGACAAAGGATTTTATAATTATTTTGGATAACAAGACAACCGTGCTTTTAAAGGAATTAAAGTCTGAAAATGATTATACAGAAATCGAAAAGACTGCAGCAGAGATGGTTAATACTCTAAATTCCGAATTGATGATAAAAGCAAATATCGGTATTGGTTCGATAGTAAACAATATTGCCGATATAAGGCGTTCATTTGACGAAGCAAAAACGGCACTCCAGGTTGGAGCAATATTCAGCAACGACAGATCTATATTCAATTATAACAATTTAGGTATAGGAAGACTTATTTACCAGCTTCCAGACGAACTCTGCAGACTGTTCCTGCATGAGGTGTTCAGCCAGGGGGCTTATGAATCCCTTGATGCTGAAACAATTCATACAATCCAGAAGTTTTTTGAGAACAACTTGAATGTAAGTGAAACCTCAAGGCAGCTTTATGTTCACAGAAATACTTTGGTTTACCGTCTGGACAAGATTCAAAAGGTTACAGGCCTTGATATAAGGAAATTTGACGATGCAATAATTTTTAAGGTAGCCATGCTTGTTAAAAAGTATGTTGATAAGCAAAACCCCGTAGATTAAAGTATTGTTACAAAAAAGGATTTTTTGTTTTTATGTAGAAAAGGTAATATAGTCATTTTATTGAAGTACAGCCATTTGCAACAATGGAGGTTAATTGTGATTGAATTTTCCAATGTAACTAAAAAGTATTCAAACGGCACTTTAGCGTTGAAGGATATAAATATAAAGATTCAAAAGGGTGAATTTGCTTTTATTATAGGTTCAAGCGGTTCGGGAAAATCAACTCTTATAAAGCTTATACTTAAGGAAGAGGATCCAACCGAAGGTGATGTTCGTGTAAATGGATTTCATGTATCGGAGCTTTCCAGAAAGCAAGTACCATACCTGAGAAGAAGCCTTGGCTGCGTATTCCAGGACTTTAGACTTCTTCCGAACAAGACCGTTTATGAAAATGTGGCTTTCGCAATGCAGATAACCGGTTCACTGCCAAAGGAAATACGCCGACAGGTGCCTATGGCGCTTGCACTGGTGGGCCTTAGCAGGAAAGCCAACGTTTACCCAAACCAGATTTCAGGCGGTGAACAGCAAAGGGTTGCTGTTGCAAGGGCAATTGTTAATAATCCTGCGCTGCTTATTGCAGACGAGCCTACAGGAAATCTTGATCCCGATACTTCATTGGAAATTATGAAGCTGCTGACGGAAATCAATCAGCGAGGGACTACTGTATTAATTGCAACGCATGAAAAGAATATAGTTGATACTATGAAGAAAAGAGTTATACAGCTCAACAGGGGAGAATTGGCACGAGACGAGGAAAAGGGGCTTTACGGGAATGAAGATAAGAACATTCAAATATATAGTTAAAGATGGATTTGTGAACTCATACAGGAACAAACTCATGTCGCTTGCGTCTATATGTATTATTGCAGCTACGCTTTTTGTTTTTGGAATAGTATATCTGTTTATGACGAGTTTAAATCAAAGCGCTAGCGGTTTAAACAGCAAGCTTGAAATTCTTGTTTACTGTAATTATCAACTGGAGGACAGCCAGGCAAATACTATTGAGGATGCAATTAAATCAGACAATAATGTTCAAAGTTATATCAAGGTTTCAAAAGATACTGCTTTAAATAATTATAAGGCATCCCTTGGAGAAGATGGCAGTGTTCTTGATGGTATGGATTCAAGCTTTTTGCCTATATCTTTTAAAGTAAAGCTTAAAGAAAATTCGCTATCAAAGGAATTTATGGACAAGTATGAAAAGCTGTCCGGGGTAGACAAGGTAAAGTATTCACAAAAAGTTGTTGATCTGTTTTCAAAAATAAATTATTGGGTAAGATTTCTCTCAGCAATGCTAATTGTTGTACTGCTTGCTGTGTCATTATTTATTATATCAAATACAATTAAACTAACTGTATTTGCACGGCGCCGGGAAATAAATATCATGAAGTACATAGGAGCTACAGATTGGTTCATACGCTGGCCTTTTGTTATTGAAGGTGTAATAATCGGACTATTTGGCGGATTAATAGCATTTACTCTTACTAGTTTCTTATATAATATGATAGCGAAAAAACTTACTATAGGTTTCTTTGGGATTACACAAGGTTTGGTTAATTTTGTGTCCATAAATGATATTGGACTTCAGCTTGCAGGAATTTTTGCTCTTATAGGAATTTCGGTAGGCGGAATTGGAAGCCTTATCTCAATCAGAAAACATCTACATGTTTAGTTTATAGATTTGGAGGCAGTGAAAAATATGAAAAGGTTAACTACATATTTTTTAATTATTTCACTTATGTTTATTGGTACTGCTCCGGTATTTGGGGACCAGCTTTCTGATGCTCAAAGGCAAAAAAATCAGATAGACAGTTCCATTAGCAGTATAAATAAACAGAAGCAGCAACTGCAAAAACAAAAAGACCAGCTGGAAAAGGATAAAAAAGAAATTTTAAATCAACAAAATAAAACCAGTAACCAGTACAAAGACACATTGGATGAACTTGACAGTGCAACTAAAAAATTAAATGATCTTGAGGACTCATTAGCAAAAGCTGAGGAAAATTACAAGAACATGGAAGAACTGTTCAAGAAGCGCTTAAGAGCGATGTATGAAAATGCTTCCGGAAGCTCATACCTTGATACATTACTTGAGTCAAAAAGTATTTCCGACTTTCTTGATAAGCTTGAGCTTATTTCCACAATATCAAAATCAGATAAAGAAATGGTAAAGCAGCTTAGTGCTGCTAAAGAGGATCTGAAAAATAAAAAACAGCTTCAAGCGGAATTACAGAATGACATTCAGGATAAGGCAGATCAAAAGCAGCAGAAATTATCAGAACTTGAAAAGTCACAAGGTAACCTTCAGGATAAAATATCAAAGAGCAAGGAAATTATAAAGAAGCTTGAAGCGCAGGAAGATGAAATGTTAAGGCGGTCCAAAAGCCTGGAAAGTCAGATTAAGTCTCTTCAGAGCAAAGGAACCAAGTATACCGGCGGAGTAATGCTTTGGCCTTCAGCCGGTTCCACCACCATTACTTCAGCTTTTGGAAACAGGAAGCATCCGATTACGCATGTTTATAAAATGCATACAGGCATAGATATAGGCGCCGGTTATGGAACATCAATATATGCTGCCGCTAAGGGTAAGGTAATAGTTGCGGGATGGGATACTGCATATGGAAATTGCATAATAATTGACCATGGCGGCGGAATTACTACATTATATGGACATTCAAGCAAGCTGCTTGTAAGTGTAGGTCAAAGTGTTAACAAAGGTGATGTAATAGCTAAGGTAGGATCTACCGGCTATTCTACCGGCTCCCATCTTCATTTTGAAGTCAGAAAGGATGGAACACCTGTCAATCCACTTTCGTATGTTAGTCCATAAATAAACACAAAATAAACCCGGGATAAAACCGGGTTTGATTTTTTTTATCAAATTGATTTATAATTAATAAAATTGCTATATGAAATATATATTGAAAAAAACTTCATATCATATATAGTAAGCGGTATTTCATCTATAGAGGAGTGGAACTGATTTGAATAATAACAGAAAGCTATTGCTGGGAATGCTTGCACTTGTTGTTGTTACAGCAGTAGTATCAATATCGGTATTTGAATTTGTAGTCCATGGTTTTGGAAATAACAACAGCGGTATTTATTTTGATCCTAAAAAGGTCAGTCAAGGTAATATAACCAAGTTCAATGAAGTAAGAAAAATTCTTGAAGGCAATTATTACGAGAATGTAGACGAAAATAAACTTCTTGAAGGTGCAATGGGCGGAATGGCAAGTTCACTGAAAGACCCTTATACAGTGTATTTTACTAAGGAAGAAATGCAGCTTCTTAATGAAGATATAAATGGCAGTTATGTTGGAATAGGTGTTTCTATAGACCTTGATACCGATGGAATTGTAAAGGTAGTTGAGCCGTTTAAGGATTCCCCTGCACAAAAGGCTGGAGTTCAAATGGGGGATAAGATTGTTAAGGTCAATGACAAGGACGTAACCGGGCTTAAGGATACTACTGCGGTAGTTAAGCTAATCAAGGGTGAAGAGGGTACAAAAGTAAAAGTAACCTTCTATAGGCCTTCAACCGGACAATATCTGGATCTTACAATAATAAGGAAAAGTATAAAGGTTGAAAATATTACAAGTGAAATGCTTCCTAATAAAATAGGCTATATTCAAATTAAAAAGTTTGATGCGGAAATAGCTAAGTTTTTTGTTGAACACGCAAATAGACTTATTGATCAGGGGATGAAGGGCTTAATCATAGATGTACGTGATGATCCTGGAGGATACTACGATCAAGTGGTTTCAATAGCAGATATATTACTGCCAAAAGGTGTTGTAGTGTATACAGAGGATAAAAACAAGAAAAAGGAATATCAATACTCAGATGAAAAAAATGTAGATATGCCTATAGCGGTGTTGATTAACGGAAGCAGTGCAAGTGCTTCAGAGATACTGGCAGGATCAATAAAGGATAATAAAAAGGGAACTCTTATAGGAACCAAATCCTTCGGAAAGGGTCTTGTACAGCAGACCTTCCCATTAAGCGACGGTTCCGGGGTCAAGGTTACCATTGCCAGGTATTTTACCCCATCGGGCGTATGTATTCAGGGTATTGGTATAGAACCTAATATTGTAGTTAATTTGCCGGATAAGTATAAGAATATTCCAATATCCCAGATTCCAAGGCAGGATGATACACAACTGCAAAAAGCAGTAGAGGTAATTGACGGACAGATTAAATAGTGTATAATTTTAACATTTCTCCATATAATACCGCTTGGAGGTGTGGATATGGAGAAATGGGAAGATAAAATCAAGTATGAAATTGCTGCTGAACTAGGCTTGGAGGAAAAAGTGAGAAAGTTTGGCTGGAAGGGGCTTACTGCCAAGGAAACAGGTAGAATCGGCGGACTAATCACCAAGCGGAAGAAAATGCTCAGTAGTGAGAAGACACAGGAAGCTTAAACAACAATACTTTTACATAGGCTAAGGCTTTTTAAACAGCCTTAGCCTTTTGTACGTGTAGAAGTTTCAATGGGGGAAAGTATGTATAATAATTTTGCCTACGAGTACGACAGGCTAATGAATGACATTGATTATATTAAATGGGCTGACTATGTTGAGAGTATTTTCAGCAGTTATAGTACAGTACCCTCAATGGTACTTGACCTTGGGTGCGGGACAGGCAGCTTTTGCATAGAGATGGCTAAAAGGGGCTATGACATGATAGGAGTTGATTCTTCCTCAGATATGCTGTGCTGTGCAAAGGAAAAGGCACTAAAAGCAGGTTATGATATATTGTTTTTGAACCAGGACATGAGCAGCTTTGAACTTTACGGCACCGTAGATGTCATTGTATGTCTTGTAGACAGCCTTAATTACCTTACTGCAAAACAGGATGTAAAAAAGATGTTTAAGCTTGTGAGTAACTATCTTAATCCGGATGGTCTTTTCATTTTCGATGTCAATACTGAATATAAGCTATCAAAAGTACTCGGCAACAATGTCTTTTATGATGTAAGAGACGATGTTTCTTACATATGGCAAAGTACATATGATTCCCGCAAGAAGCTTTGCACCTATGATGTAACCTTCTTTGTTCAGCAGGATGAATTATATAGAAGATATGACGAAATTCATACCGAAAGGGCATATAAAACTGATGAATTGTCAGACCTCCTGGTATCTGCAGGTCTAATCCCTTTAAATATCTATAATGAACTAACAACCAAACCTGTTAATGCAAAGAGTGAACGGGTATTTTTTGCCTGTAGAAAAATGGTGAATAATGATTAAAACACATAAGGAATATTTATTTTTTAAATCGAAATAATAGATATAAAGGGTTTTAATAACATTATTCAGCCCATCTGTTGACATAAATTTGTAGCAATATAATTGACAAGGGGTTGAACGGTGTGTTAAACTTATAAAGGTTTAGTTGCAGGACATGTAAACTGGACACAAGTAATATATCTCAGGAGGATGTAACAATGGAA
>JAEWTV010000123.1 GCA_023397675.1 Bacillota bacterium
TTACTCATACGACACCTCCTATGTTTATTGTCTTGCGATTGTCAGTCGCCTGCATTATATCATAGGAGTTTTTGTTCAGAGCTAAAGCCTTTTTATCCACCGGCATAGCCGGAGGTTGTCACACAATGCAAAAAAACAAGCCGTATATTTACAGCTTGTTTTTCAGATGATTTATTCAAATACTTTCAGCTTACTTTATATTATACTGTAAAATCAGTCGAAACCTGCTCCCTCTTGTGAACAATCTCACTTTCAGCTTCATCAATTGATTTAAAATGTTTGTTTCCTGAAATGAGTAAGGATGCAACCATGAATACAACAGTTATTGCAGCGATGATAAGTATGTTCTGGTATAAGAAACCATAATTACAACCGGATATGGTTTCTTTCAAGCCATATATTGAATATGTCATCGGCATAAATGGATTTATGATGTTAAAGAATTTCGGCACAAGTTCATTCGGGAATGTACCACCGCTGGCTGTAAGTTGAAGTATCAGCAGTACCATTGCCAGGAATTTTCCTACATCCTTCAAGTTTACTATCAGGAATTCTACTATTGATACAAAGCACAGAGATGTAAGAATTATTACTGCAAAGAACATTGGTACATTTACTACATGAAGATTAAGTACGGTCAGCAGTATTATTCCCAAAGCTACACCTTGTACTATACCTAATAGAGGGTAAGCAAGGAACTTTATATCCATATGTGCATTTTTTAATAACCTTCTCTTAAACCTCATTTCAGGGTTAAGATAAATTACTATGAACATTATCAAAGCTCCAACCCAGAGTGAAAGCGATACAAAATAAGGTGCAAAGGCAGTTCCATAGTCATGAACCGAATCTATATCCTGCTCAACTGTTTTTACAGGGTCTGCAACAAAGTCTGCCAGTCCGTCAAGCTTTACAACTTTATCTTTTGCCTCATTTGTCGAATCAGTAACCTCTTTACCAGCAGCTGCAACCTGGTTATCAAGTTCAACTGCACCTTCATACATTTTCTTTTCACCATCTAAAAGCTTTCCTGAGTTATCCTGCAAGGTAATGCCACCGGCTGCTATTTTTGCAACACCTGCTTGAAGCTGTGACATGGAGGAAGTCTTCTGAATCCCGTCGTTTATAGCAGCGTAACCATCCTTAAGCTTTGTTGAGCCAGATGCTGCCTGATCTAATACTGTAAGCATTTGTTCTGTTCCTGAAGAAATCTGGTCAAGTCCATTTGTAATGGGTAGTGCTCCTGAAGCTAACTGTTCTGCACCCTTTGACAATGGTGCTGCTCCATCAGCAAATTTAGTAATTCCGTCATTAACCTGTTTGCTGCCAGCAGTTAATTGCTGTGATGCTGCAGAAAGCGCACCAGCATTGGATTTTATACTATCAGATGCTGTATTAAGCTGGTCAAGCGAGCCCTTTGACTTCTGCATAATTGCGATCATATTCTGGATATTTGCATCCTTTAATGCTTCGGGGTGTTGAGAAACATACGCAGTCAGCATTGAAGCAACACTTTTATTTGTATCTGTCAGGCTCTTAACACCGCTAATGTACTGTGTAAGGCCTGTATCAAATGTGCCCATTTTTGATGTATAATCCGACATTCCTGCATACAATTTCTGTGAACCTGTCTTAAGCGGCTCAAGTCCTGTTGCAAGCGGTGCAATATTCTTACTGAAAGTCTTAAGTCCTTCGCTGTAAGTATTTAAGCCAGTCTTTAATTGAGGTATGCTTACCTTCATTTTTGATGCACCTGCATTGATTTTAACCAATCCATCATTCAAAGCAGTGAGTTTTTTTTGGAAAAGCAGCGACCCATCAGCCAATTGTCTGAATTGAGGAATAACTCCTGATAAAGACCGGTTAGCCTGAATAAGATAACCGTTTAGCTGACCTAAGCCGGCATTAAATTTCTGTTGGTTGTCAACAAGCAATCCCATGTTTTCCTTAAGCTTGCCTGTTCCGTCGGTATGCAGTTTATCCAGACCGTCGCTGAGTTTACCCAATTGGTCAGGCAATTTTTTTGTTTCATCTGTTACATAACTAACCATTTCCTTTGCAGCTTTTTCAGAAACTTTCATTTCAAGTGCTGTCATAGCCCTGTTAATAATCTGTGCAGCAAGGAAGTTCCTTTTTTGCTGAGGCTGATAAATCAATACAGCCTGCTTTTTGCTTGCAGAATCGGCAGAAGCTATATTTACTGAGAAATTCTCGGTAATATCCACCATTGCATAGTATTTTCTGTTTTTTAGTCCATCAGTAGCTTCTGCTTTGGTAGTGAACATCCATTTGAGTTCTTTGTTTGCTTTAAGCTCACTAACCAGTTCATTACCAAGGTTTCTGTTCTGTGAATTGACAACAGCTCCCTTATCCTCGTTTACTACAGCAACCGGTAGGCTATCAAGTTTACTGTATGGATCCCAGAATGCATTCAGGTAGAAGTAGCTATACATAAGAGGAATTATTATAACCGCTATTACAACTGCTAATCTCTTTGCATCCTTTCTCATATCAAAAATCTTTTTCTTCATTTTATTTCACACTCCTTAATGTCAGCTTTTTGCAAAATATTTTGAAATTCCAACCATTTGAATAAAATATAGTGATTATCAAACATACTCTACTCCTTATTAAAAAAATCAGCTTGTTAAAATATCATATACAACATCAAAATTGTTATTTAGCTTAGAAAGCACTGAAATTAAGGATTTTCTTTCATCACCAGTCAGTAATCCGAATATACTTTCAGATACTTTGCATTTTATATTATTAATTGTGTTATAAACATCAAGACCTTTATCTGAGAGTTCTATAAAAACCTGACGTCTGTCTTCCAAATCTCTGATCCTGTTTACATATCCCTTCTCAATGAGCCTGTCAATTGTCACTGTAGGAGTACCACTACTGACGCCCAGATTCTTTGCAATCTGTGACATGCTTTTTGCTTCTTCACAACCAATAACAATGATAGTTTTTATTTCAATTACAGTTAATTCGTCAATTCCTTTATATAAGTGTTTTTTGTTTTCAACCCCCTCGAATCGGTTAAGTAGTTCATAAAATAAAGAACCTAACATAGTTAATTCATTTTTATTTTCGGTACCCAATTATATCACTTCCTTAATATTTGAATTTCAAAATATCTTACTATCCAAATATAGTCCTTTTGAAATAATATGTAAACAGTAGTTATTTATAATTAATTACTCCTATGGCTGATTATGTCGAATTATGTAATTCATATTAATTTTTTCTCAATTTTTCGTCATTAACTCATTTAACATAGAAACTTCTTTGAATTAGGAAGTTAAAGGTAGGGTTGGAACGTTATTAAAAGTAAAAAAGCCTTCCTTTACGAAAGAATCGTAGTACGACTTGGGAAAGTAAATGTTAGGCTTTTTCTATTAAAGGCTGTTGTTGACAACTCTCACGTAAAGGCGGGATTTTCTATGGTCTAAAACTTATAAAGAGGCTTGAAATCAACAAAATCCGGCATCTGCTTTCCCGAGTTATTAATAACTCTTACGCATACGCCGGATTTTCTAAGATTTCAAGCCTCAGTAATTCATTCCTGCTTCGAGGGCTTTTATTTCCTCGGGTATCATGTAATGCTTCTTTTCAGGAAGAACCTTCTTTAATGCTGTTTCAAAGCTTTCCTTTGATATTATACCCGTTTTTGCAATCAGCTTTCCAATGAGGATGATGTTTGCATAAGTCAGGTTACCCATATCGGAAGCCATTTGTGTTGCCGGTATCTCTATAATCTCAACATCGGTTCTGGATGGTCTTTTATCTATCAAAGTGCTGTCTGTAATGATTACTCCACCCTTTACAACCATCTTTTCAAACTTTTCTAAAGAAGGCTTGTTCATTATTAACAAAGCTGTTGCAGTGTTAAGAATAGGTGAACCTACCGATTCCTCAGAAACTATTACACTAACATTGGCTGTACCGCCCCTCATTTCAGGACCATAAGATGGAAGCCATGAAACATTTTTATCTTCAAGCATTCCAGCATAAGCAATGAGCCTTCCTCCGGACAATATGCCCTGTCCGCCGAATCCTGCTATTATAACCTCATGATGTACCATTTTACCCTACACCTCCAAATCCTTACCCTTAAATACTCCAAGCGGATATACAGGAATCATGTTTTCCTGCAGCCATTTCATGGATTCTATAGGGTTAAGTCCCCAGTTTGTAGGACAGATTGAAAGCAATTCTACTATAGAGAAGCCCTTTCCTGCCATCTGTACCTGGAATGCCTTTTTAATAGCTTTTTTAGCATTATTAATATTCTTTATATCATGTAAGGATACTCTTTCAACATAAACAGCACCTTCAAGCGTTGAAAGCATTTCACATACCTTAATCGGAAAACCGTGTTGATTTGCATCTCTTCCGTAAGGAGTGGTAGTTGTAACCTGATTCAAGAGTGTTGTAGGTGCCATCTGACCGGAAGTCATACCGTAAATCGCGTTGTTTACGAAAATTCCAGTTATTTTTTCACCTCTGGTAGCTGCATGAACTATTTCCGCAGTACCTATGGCAGCAAGGTCACCATCTCCCTGATAAGCAAAAACCACATTATCAGGTTTTACTCTTTTTATTCCGGTTGCAACAGCCGGAGCCCTTCCATGTGCTGCCTGAACCATATCACAGTTAAAATACTCATAATTATTATAGGTACATCCAACAGGTGAAACACCTATTGTTTTACCTTCTATTCCAAGCTCGTCAATGACCTCGGATATAAGCCTGTGCACTATTCCATGAGTACAG
Organism: Bacillota bacterium; assembly: GCA_023397675.1. Taxonomy (GTDB): domain Bacteria; phylum Bacillota; class Clostridia; order Acetivibrionales; family JANLFN01; genus JAEZTC01. Next base: position 4,783 of record JAEWTV010000123.1, read on the forward strand.
CCGGGGCAGTAGTGCATAGGTACATCTCTTAAGGCATGTGGTTTTTTAAATACTATTGCCATACGATTTCCCCCAATTCCAAGATTAAGACAAACACCTTGCTTAATCTGAATTTTCTACTTTTTCAGAATATCTTTTATCTTATCTAAAATCTCCTGCTGTGTAGGCATCATTCCGCCTGTACGTCCATGGAAGTAAACAGGCTTTCTTCCGTTTACAGCAAGTCTGACATCTTCAACCATTTGACCTGTACTAAGTTCAACAGTAAGGAATGCCTTTGGAACATCTACATACTTGTCAAAAGCTGCTGTCGGGAAAGGCCATAAGGTTATAGGTCTTATCAATCCAACCTTGATGCCTTCTTTAGCTGCCATCTTTATAACATTCTTTGAAATTCTTGCAACAGAACCATATGCACATAAAATTACATCAGCTCCGTCACAGTTATAAGTTTCAACCCTTGTTTCATTTTCAGTAATCTTTTTATATTTTTCCTGAAGTCTGTTATTCCAGCCTTCAAGTATTTCAGGCCTTGTATCAATTGATGTTATAACATTATGGTCACGTTTCATTTCTGTTCCGACTGTAGCCCAGCTCTTATCCGCAGGAATAATTTCTTCCTTATCCTTGAATTCTACTGCTTCCATCATCTGACCAAGAGTTCCGTCACCAAGAATCATAACAGCAATTCTATATTTTTCTGCAAGGTTGAATGACTCTACAGTGAGCTCATAAAGTTCCTGAACACTATTGGGCGCAAGAACCAGCAACCTGTAGTCTCCATGTCCCCCACCTTTTACAGATTGAAAATAATCTCCCTGTGCAGGAAGAATACCACCGAGTCCAGGACCTGCTCTCATGATGTTTACAATTACTGCAGGCAGTTCTGCTCCAGAAATATATGAAATACCTTCCTGCTTCAAGCTGATTCCAGGACTGGAGGATGATGTCATAACCCTCGCTCCTGTACTTGCTGCTCCATAAACCATATTAATTGCAGCTATTTCGCTCTCTGCCTGAAGGAAAACACCGCCTATCTTAGGCATCTTCTTTGCCATGTAATGTGCTACTTCAGTCTGTGGTGTTATCGGGTATCCGAAATAATGCCTGCAGCCTGCTCTTATAGCAGCTTCTGCTATTACTTCATTACCCTTCATAAGAAGTTTTTCTCCCATTATTATGTCCCCCCTACTTTTCTACCTCAATTACGCAATCTGGACAAATTGTTGCACAAAAAGCACAGCCTATGCATTTATCCATTTCATTAACACCAGCAGGATGGAAACCCTTCTGGTTAAGTTTGTCTTCTCTCATTATAACTATTTTCTTAGGACAAACTGTGGTACAAAGCTTACAGCCTTTGCATCTTTCTTCATCAAAAGTAACCTTAGCCATTTCTATCCCTCACAATCTATGATTCACGAAATTAATCGCAATATCAGCATAGTTTAACATAAATATAACGTATATTATAAAACTCTTTTGAAGCATTTTCAACCCTTACAGGCAAATGAGTAAAATAACAAGATATTTTGGAATGTTTTTTATTCTTTATCCCATGGAAGAAGTATGTATTTTTTAAGGTCAAGTAATTCTCCCTCTAGGCCCTCTGCAGACAAATTCATATCTTCAAAAAAACCGCTTGTAATAGATATTGGTATTTTTCGCTTTAAAGAAATTTCTGAAAGCATTTGCTGTCCCTGCAGTAAATCCTCCTTTGTTGTATATTGAAGAAGGTTTGTATTGTTTACGAGTCCGGTTACCTTCATACGTGAACTTGCTTCAATAGAGTCTATCATTTCTTCTATTTTTGGCACAGTATCCGTAAAGGGTCTTTTGGTATTGATTACAAAGAACATATCATAGTCCTCAGAGGATATCTCCTCCTTATACCTCGAAAGTGCCAGTGCCCCTATATCATCGCCGCCTACATCAAACACGGCATGGTATTCCTTTTTATTGAATACCGAATTTATTTCAGCTGGAAGTGCCGGAATGTCAACATTGGAGTTTGCGTATATAGGCAGAACCACCCAAATCCCCTTTTCTTCCAGAGGTGCTTTTGCATCTGCAGTCCTAAAAAATGGGTTTACAATATCCATATCAACAATGGCCGTTTTTTCATGTACTGTAGAAAGCTTTATAGCATAATTTACAGCCACTTCTGTTTTTCCGCTCCCGAAATGTCCTGTAAAAATATTAATCCTCTTCTCAAACATTTTCATTCTCCTTTTTATACCCTATCAGATCTTTTATGACTTCACCGGCTATTATAAGTCCTGCTACCGAAGGAACAAAAGCCATGCTTCCGGGTATCTGATGCTTTATTGTGCAGGTCCTTGCTGTACCTTTCGGACATATGCAGTTCTGGCTGCAATCCGAACCTTCGGTTGGCACAGGTTTAATTGGTACTTCTTTTGAATATACCACCTTTAAGGATTTTATACCACGCAATCTTAATTCTTTTCTCATTACCTTTGAAAGTGGATCTACCGAAGTCTTGAAAATATCGGTTACTTCAAACTGTGTCGGATCCATTTTATTACCTGCACCCATACAGCTTATTATAGGTATTTTCTTTTCTCCTGCTTTTATAACAAGGTCTATCTTTGCTGTAACAGTATCTATTGCATCAACAATATAATCATAATCGTCATTTATTAGATCACCCGCTGTGTCAGGCATATAGAATTTCTGAAAAGTTGTTACTTCAGCCTTTGGATTTATTTCAAGTATTCTTTCCTTCATAACTTCAACCTTTGGCTTTCCCACCGTTTTTCTGGTAGCATGAAGCTGACGGTTTATATTCGTAAGACAAACACAATCATCATCTATAAGAACAAGTTTAGAAACGCCTGACCTTACAAGGCCTTCTACAACATAGCTGCCTACTCCGCCTATTCCAAAAACGGCAACCTTGCTGTTTTGAAGTTTTTTCAGAGCGTCCTCTCCTATAAGCAATTCCGTACGTGAAAAAGAATGCAGCATACCAATCTCCTTTAAGCTATCTTTGTTTGTGCAAATTTATCTATTATTTAATAAGATACAACATACTCCCAAATTAATCAAATATACATATCTTTTTAACATCTTCTTTATTGTGAATGCCTTAATAAATCTGCTATCATTATAATTAGCTTTAACAAATAAATGAAGTAATTATTCGGCACAATATGAATGAACTAAAGGTGATTGTATGGAAAGCGGGAATAAATTGTACAAACTTCTGCAAATTTTTATTTCTTTCTTCAAAATAGGCTGCATTGCTTTTGGCGGCGGTTACACTGTAATACCTTTAATAGAACGTGAGGCTGTTGAAAAAAGGAAATGGATAACCCACGAAGAGCTGTTGGATATATCTGCAATATCTCAAACACTTCCAGGTGCAATTATGGCTAATATCTCAACAATGGTAGGCTACAAAACTGGAGGCCTTTTGGGTGCAGCTACAGCCACTGCCGCAGCAATAGCGCCAACTTTCATTATTGTGCTTCTGCTGACGGTTTTCTTCTGGAATTATACTGACAATCCGATTGTCAAAAAGGTATTTATAGGTATACTGTTGGGAATATCCTCACTAATAACATATTCCCTTATTAAAATGTGGCAAAAAGTTATAAAGAAGTATTTCGATATTATATTGGTGCTCTTGTCTACTGCACTTTTGGTGGTATTCAAAATAAATGTTATTGCAGTAATCCTTCTTGCAGCTGCAGCTGGGTTTATTTATAATCTGCTAATTTTCAGGAAAGGGGAGCAAAAGCAATGATACAACTCATTTTAGCTTTCCTGCTTATAGGTGCAACCAGTTTCGGCGGCGGTTATGCAATGATTCCATTCTTTGAAAAGATAATTGCAATGAATCACTGGGTATCAATGACGGATTACTCAAAGCTCATTGCTGTAGCTCAAATAGTTCCCGGTCCCTTTGCAATTGACTCCTCTGCCTTTATAGGCTTTAAAGCTTACGGGATTACCGGTGCTGTCCTGGCGTCAATTGCCTTATCACTGCCATCATTTATTGCACTTGTATTTGTAACGAAGTTTTATGTCCAGTTCAAATCAAATAACTATATACAATTTGCTTTGTCAGGTATGAGACCTGTTGTTATAAGCCTTCTTGCAAGTGCGGTATATATTATAGGAATAGAGCCTGTTTTTTCTGGAGCAATCCCTGGTCAAACAGTTTTAACTGCCGTTAAAGCATTAGGTCTTATTCTTGGCGGGTTGCTACTACAAAAATACACAAAAATAAGCACCTTACTGCTTCTGGCAATCTTTGGAGCAGCAGGTGCTTTACTCTTTTAATTTCATTTATCAGGCATGCCTTATATGTTCCATACCCTGGTTAAACAGCTGCAGGATATGTTCATCATCCAATGAGTAGAAAACAGATTTGCCTTCCTTTTTATATTTAACAAGCTTTAAAGTTCTAAGAAGCCTTAGCTGATGGGATATTGCAGATTGGGTCATTCCAAGCGTCTCAGCAATATCGCATACGCACATTTCACATAAGGAAAGTGCATAAATAATCCTCACCCTCGTAGGGTCCCCAAGGATACTGAAAACTTCCGAAAGCCTTATGGCCTCATCTTCTTTAATCATTGAGGCTTGTACCTTTTTTATATTAACCTGGTTAACTTTTACTTCCTGACACTGGTCATCGCAGAAATCCGCCATAAACATTCTCCAAACTGTATTTTAAGTAATTTGTTTTTAGTAATTTATATAATGATTATATTTTTATTGCTATAAATAGTCAATGGTGGGTAAATAATGATATTATTAACCCTTATTATTTGCATTACTTTTTTGGTTTATAGTATAGTATAATTTACCTAGATAAAACATCGGAGAGTATTATGATTTATATAATTATTTTAGTATCCATTGCTGTTCTGACGCTGGCTTATATGCGGTTTGAAACAACCCTGCTTCAGGTAAACAGGATTAATTTGTCAGAAGGCAAACCTAATCTGAAGATAATTCAACTATCTGATATACATATAAAAAGACTGAAAGTTCCTGTTAAAAAGATAAATAAAGCCATCGCTGCCGAAAAGCCCGATATGCTAATCCTTACAGGTGATTACATAGAATACTCCAATGAAATAATCAGATTTTTTGATTTAATAGAAAACCTCCAGATAAACTGCCCGATATATGCATGTTTCGGTAACCATGACTACAAGGCATTCATACATGATATAAAAGGTATGGAAGCTTATAAATCAAAGTTTAATGAAAAGGGTATTACAATTCTTCATAACAGGTCTGTTTGTTTTGAAAAGAATAATATCAAATATAACATAACCGGTATAGAAGATTTAAAGTATGGAAAATGGAATATAAATGAGGCTCTTTCTACAAAATGTCCAGATGCACATAAGACAATAGCCTTTACTCACAACCCGGATGCTGCACTTTATGTACCTGACAAAGCGGTTGACTGCCTGCTTGCCGGGCACTTTCACGGTGGCCAGGTTTGGCTTCCTTTTAACCTGGAGTTTTTACTGCTCAGGAAGGAAAAACTATGCAGGTCGGGTATCAAGAGAGGCTTGCATGACATAAACGGTTTTAAGCTTTATATAAGCAGAGGTATTGGTAATGTTGCAATGCCAATCCGCTTCCTTTCCCGGCCTGAGATTACAGTTATTGAGATATGAATACCTAAAGGAATAAAAAAGGTACGGTTTTAACCGTACCTTTAATAGTTTAATTCAATTATCCAAGTCTTTTTTCAAGCTGTTCCTTTTCAGCCTCATAACCCGGCTTGCCGAGAAGTGCGAACATGTTCTTCTTGTATGCTTCAACACCAGGCTGGTTGAACGGATTTACTCCTAGCAAATACCCACTGATTCCGCAGGCCTTTTCAAAGAAGTAAACCATATATCCGAAGTTATATGCATTGAGCTCAGGTATATTGATCATAAGGTTTGGAACCCCACCATCAGTATGTGCAAGCATTGTACCCTGAAGTGCCTTTTTATTTACAAAGTCCATGGTTTTTCCTGCTAGAAAATTAAGGCCGTCTATATTGTCCTTGTCCTGTTTGATAACTATTTCTCTCTTTGGCTTTTCAACATTGAGAACAGTCTCAAAAATGTTCCTAAGACCATCCTGAACATACTGACCCATTGAATGAAGGTCAGTTGTAAGGTCAAGCCCTGCTGGGAAAATACCCTTCTGATCCTTGCCTTCGCTTTCGCCGTAAAGCTGCTTCCACCATTCAATTACAAAGTGAAGTGCAGGCTCATAGTTTACAAGTATTTCAGTTGTTTTGCTCTTTCTGTATAATGCATTTCTTACTGCAGCGTACTTGTAACAGTCGTTTGAAGCAAGATCACTGTTATTACATACATCATATGCATCTGAGGCACCCTTCATCATGCTGTCTATGTCATGTCCATTTACAGCTATAGGAAGAAGTCCTACTGCTGTAAGAACCGAGAAACGACCGCCAACATCATCAGGTATTACAAAACTTTCATACTTTTCTTCATCAGCCAGCTTTTTCAGAGCTCCTCTTGCCTTGTCAGTGGTTGCATAAATTCTCTTTGAAGCTTCCTGTTTGCCGTACTTGTTTTCCATATATTCCTTGAAAATTCTGAATGCTACAGCAGGCTCAGTCGTAGTACCTGATTTAGAAATTATATTTACTGAAATCTGTTTGCCTTCCAGTACATCAAGCAAGTCTGATATATATGTTGAACTAATGTTATTTCCTACAAAATAAATTTCAGGTGATTTCCTTTTATCAGCTGTAAGGTTGTTGTAAAAAGTATGTGAAAGTGCTTCCATAGCAGCTCTTGCACCAAGATATGAACCACCTATTCCTATTACAACCAACGCATCTGAATCGGATCTTATTTTTTCTGCTGCAGCCTTAATTCTTGCAAATTCAGCCTTGTCATAATTTTTAGGCAGCTCAACCCAACCTAAAAAATCATTTCCTGCACCTGTCTTTTTGTGAAGCATTTCATGGGCTGATTTTACAAACTCGCCAAGCTTTAAGATTTCTTCTTCGTTTATAAATCCAGCAGCTTTTGAATAATCAAACGTTAATTTCTGCATTTGTTAAACCTCCGGTTATTGACTAATATTTACCTCAAAAAATTCAATAACCATAGTATACCATAATATATTAATTTTTAAAGACCGTTTTACAAGTTTACTGCATAAAATTACTAGGGCCTGTTAACCCGGGTTTAGGTCATTATCAACAGTCGCAGCCAAGTGATTTGTAATATTTGTAAAGCAAGCTATCAAGCTCACTCCTTACCCTTGCAGCATCTTTATTGTCTGCACGCTTGATTGAATTAAGCATAACCTTCTTGAGCAAAATTTTCTTTTTTAAATCTTCATTACCATGATTCATCATTATTAAAACCTCCTTATGAATCAACTTACTTATACAGAGCAAAGCCTGTCTAAGCAAAATAAAAAGGACCGGAATAATTACTCCGGTCCTGCTTTTCATTGTCATCAAATCGGCATCACATTTAAAAGAGCGAGCCTAATATGATTTTTGCCAATCAGGTGCAGGTTTCCGAAGCTGTATGTATTGTTTTTACAGGTTTTACAACAAGTCATTTTAACTCACTCCTTTCAAAAACATTTTATAGGTATTATACTGTCATAGGATAATTCTGTCAACACCTCCAAATTATTTGTAATCTTCTTGTAATATCCTGCAGTAAGCTCAAAAGTAATATATATGCTTATTTTGCAGCATTTAGAACTATTATCTTCAATTGATTTTTCACATTAGTTAAATTGTTTCTCCCATAATACAACATAATATATTTACGTTTTGTACACATAATAAAAACAGATTTATTAATTTATTCAAAAGAAAAGGCATTCAGATAAAATAATCAGAGAGGAGCGATGTAAAATGTCAGCACCTAAAAGACCTCTTGTTCCAGGGAGCAGGGATGCTCTTACAAAGTTCAAGCTTGAAGTTGCTCAGGAAATTGGACACCTTGACTGGGTAAAAGAAAACAACGATCATTATAAGGGTGATGTCCCTGCAAAGGTTAACGGGCACCAAGGCGGGCCTATCGGAGGCCGTATGGTTCAGCGTATGATAGAAATGGCCGAAAATCAGATTAAATAAAAAAAGGCAAGCTGAATACAGAAAACGCCTCATTTCCAATGCGCATTGGAAGTGAGGCGTTTTAAAATACTCATTCTAACGAAAATAAGACTTTATCACCTTGGCTTTGTACTTTAGTGATGCTTAACTTCGTACATCCACCAAACCTGCCTTTTGCAGCAGGCGGAGGATAATGGCCGCGCTCTCGGCGCGGGTGATTTTGGCTGTGGGGTTCAGTTTGCCATCCGCACCCTGGATGAGGCCAGAGCCGACACTCCATTTCACCGCGTCTTCTGCCCAAGAGCCGACACTGGTCGCGTCTGTAAAGCCGTCCAGAGTGCCTCTTGCTCCGCTAAACTCCATGAGCGCCGCCGCTCGTTGCAGCATGAGCATAGCCTCTTGTCGGGTGATCGCCACATTTGGGTTGAAACAGTTTTTGCCCGTGCCCGTCGCAAGCCCATATTGCACTGCCGTGGCTACCGCGCCGCTATACCACGCATCGGTGGGGACATCTGAAAAGCTGCTTGTGCCGTCTGTCGGAAGTCCCAACGCACGAACAAGGATTGCGGCAAACTCGGCACGTGTGATGCTGGCTCCACCGCCAAATACGGAGGCACTAAGCCCCGCGATGATTTTACGGCTGCCCATTTCGTTTACCATGCCTTCGTACCATTTACCCTTAGCATCGGCAAAGGTTACTTCGTTTTGAATAAGCGCATAGGTGCTGTTTGTACGGGAATTGATGATCGCGTAATACTTGCCGTCTTTTTCAATGACGTTTGTTGGTACATGACGGTTACTGCCGTCGGCATTTACCACCACCGCCGTGGTGATTTTGGCTGCCTGCTGCGCCGTAACCTCGATCACACGATCAATATATGCGTTAAAGGTGTCCACACTGACGGTTTTGCCGTTATAAGTCGCCGTAACATTGAACGCCACCGGGGAGAGCACCAGCGTTTCGCCCTCGACACTGACAGAGCTGTTTTGAATGGTCACGTCGAAGGGAACCTTGCTCATATCCGCGCCGGGGAAAGCCGCTGTAAGTGCCGCTGTGTCGATTGCCGAGGTGTTGAGGTTATAGGCCGCACTGCCGGTCTGGACGGTTAGGGTCATGCCCTTTTGCGCCATGTCCTCAATGTTTTTCACTACAAGGGAGGCTGTGGCCGCACTGTTTTCGCTGACCGGTACCACAACGGAGGAGCCTGTCACCGCGCCGTTGATATTCTCGCCCAGCTTGGACTGGTCAACGGTGACAATAGTGGCGTCCCCAGTTTTATTTTCCATGCCGATGTTTACAGTTTTGCCATCCACAATCACCGGTGCACCGGTGGGGGTGGAAACTGAGCTGTTACCTGAGCTTATACCGCCGCCAGAGGGCGCACTATCCGTCGTGACGGCTAGTGCGGCGCTGACCGTGCCGGGAAGCGTCGTGGCGGTTGCCTTAATTCGGCCCACAAAGCTGTACTCGGTACTGCCGCTCAGACCGGAGAACACATTGCTGTCCTGCCATGTTTTGCCGCCGTCCTTGGAGTATTCATAACCCGTCATGGTGGTCAGTGTCACACTGCCAGAGGTCTTGCTTCCCAGTATCGGCACGTTGGATGTCGCCGGGGCGGCAAGGGTGGTAACGGTAGCTTCGTTTGTAATCTTATCCTTTTGACGAACCTTTACTGTACCTGCAACAAAAGTCAGGCCGGTGGTGTTACCCGCCTTGCAGTCCTTCCAGATGCTGCCGCCATCGAGGCTGTATTGCATATTTGTAGTAGTGCCGGTGATTGTTCCAGCTGCTACGTCATAACCCACACCGGTCAAAGTAATGTCATCTACTCCCAGCTGTACCCCGCCGCAGTCCTTCCAGGCGCTAACAAATGAAGTGTTCGCAACCGCCTTGACACGAATGTACACATGTTGCCCTCCGGTAGCGGTGATTTGTGTTGCAGAGCCGGTTCCAGCAGTTCCCGACGCAGAAATGTCCGGTAAAGTATCGGCAAGGATATATTCATAGGTATTCGCCAAAGTAATTTTGGTATGGCTTGCGTCATCGCCAGCCGCAATGCTTACGACAGAGACATCCGGCGCTGTGGGGCTTGCTGGGATTGCCAGCGTCTGCACATTACCGGCAAGCGTCGTGTCGGTCGCCGCTACGCGTAAGTAATATGTAGTGCCGGGGGTTAGGGTAAGAGTAGTGCCCTGTCCCGCCGTCCATGTTGTTGCAGTCGCAGAAGTCATATTGTACTCTACTGTGGCGGGAACAGAAACGGTGGTCTTCCCGTTGATAAAGTCAATCGCATAAGTTGGAGCTAACGCCGGGGCGGCAATAGTACCAACAGTGCGCTCGTTTGTTGGTTTGTCCTTTTGACGAACCTTGACGGTACCAGCAACAAAAGTCAGGCCGGTGGTGTTGTCCGCCGTGCAGTCCTGCCACGCTGCGCCGTCGAGGCTGTATTGCATATTTGTAGTAGTACCGGTGAGCGTTCCGGCGGCTACATCATAACCCACACCGGTCAAATCGAGGGGACTAATTGCGGCCTTAAAAGTCACGCTGACAGTAACGGCATAGGCGGGCATTGTGAAGGTGTTGCTGCTGACCGTCACTGTTGTACTTGTGTCGCCGGTCTTGACAACGGAAACCGTGTCCACCTCGTAACCGCTGTTTGCCGCGGGGGTAATGGTAACGGTGTTACCCGCTGCCGCCTGTGTAATCTCGTTGGTGTTTATTTTTGTGGTAAAGCTGCCATTTGTGGCGGCTGTCTTAGTGACAGGGAAGACCGGATTAAGCACCGCCGCGTTGTCATTTTTTACGCTGCCGGGATAGGTATTGCCGCCGAAGCTTGCCGTTGCCGCAATCTCTGCACTTGAACCGGGCAGATAGACATACACCTTGCCCGCACCGGAATCCAAAATACTCTTTGCGCCGTTCATATTGTAAGTATAGGCAGTGCCGCCGCTGGTAAAGGTCATAGAGCTTACGTCAGTATCACCTGTTGTATCTCCCACAATGGGAATGACGGCCATGTAGACATTTTTTGTGCCGTTGGTGGGCGTTCCAGGGATGTAGTTTGACTTTACGTTGCCGCCGCTGATGGTGATGTTGCTGTCGCTTCCACCGTTGCCGCGGCCGATGCCTGCAGCATAGCCAGTGGCGATGGCATTGACCGTGCCGCCGCTGATGGTGATGTAGCTGCCGCTTCCAGCGCGGCCGCCGCCAATGCCTGCGCCCATGTTGCCGCCGGTGGCGTTGACTGTGCCGCCGCTGATGGTAATGTGGTCGCCGTTTCCAAGGTAACCGCCGCCAATGCCTGCGCCCATGTCACCGCCGGTGGCGTTGACTGTGCCGCCGATGATGGTGATGTAACTGCCGCTGGCGTTGTACGTGCCGCCGATGCCGCTACCAACGTATTTGGTATTGGTCGCGCTTTTACCGATGGCGTTCAGAGTCCCTGTGCCGCCGATGGTGAGCAGGGTGCCCTCAGCCGTGGTGTCCTTTTGCAACCCAGCACTACCTCCGCCGCTTTTTAATGTGTTCACGCTGCCGTCTGCCAGCGTGATATTTACCAAACCGGCAGAGGAGGTAATTTTGAACGCCGCTATCCATTCAGTTTTGCTCACGTCTATGTTCACGCCCGCCAGCGTGATATTCGCCTCTGAGGTGACCTCAATGCGGTCGGTTGTGGATGTACTAGGATCTGTATTTTTGATGGTGACAGCAGTGCTTCTGCATACCGTCAGAACACCGCTTGCGTAGGTGTAATCGGTTCCCAAAGCCCCCCCTGTTACGGTAAAGGATTGGTTGCTGCCGTCCGCTGCGAGCGCAACGGCAGGCAGCAGGGTCAGTACCATGCATACTGTCAGCAGAATACTTAAAAGTCTCTTTTTCATGTTTTCTCTTCCTCCTGTTTTGTCGTCATATATCTGCACACGCCGTTTTGCGTGGGATGCGCGGTAAAAATGCCGAAATCCCCATATTTGCAGTACCAGCACTCCCGGGCGGAGAACAGCCGGTCGGCGTCCTGTTCAAAAGCAGCGCAGACGTCGCCTCGTGCAATTTCAAGCTTGCTGTCCTCTGGTTTTACCTCCGCGGTTCTGTCACCGAGTTCTTTCATCTTAAAAATCACTTCCTTCAAAGCTAATTTCTCAGTATAAATTATACAAAAAAGCCACGGCCGAAAACCGGTCGTGGCGTAATTGCAAGATATTTGGCGTAAATGTCGTGTTTTGTCGGATTATTCAGACTTGCTGCGACAGGTGGAGCAAAACGCGCGTCCTGAACACGCCGTCTTGTGCAGTAAATTCCACCATGCCATTGTACCGCTCGGCGGCGTAGGCAATGCTCCTTGTCCCTGTCCCGCCTCCGGGCTTCTCCGATTTCGGGAAGTCGCTTTCAAAGACTATGGTATCTGCGCATGAGTTTTCTACCACAATATGAAGCTTTCCGGCTCCGTTATAAACGGAATAAGCAATCTTCACAGTGATAAATCTCTCCATACCATCATGGCATCGCAGACAGCCCTCCACAGCATTCTCAAAGGAGTTTGCAAGGATACCAACCAATGCAACCTCGTCCATAGGAAGACTTGCGGGAATACTCGCGTCTATTTCGGTTTTTATACCGTTCTCCCTTGCCCGCGCCACCCATCTTGACAGGATGGCATTCGCCGCCAGGTGTTCGCAGACACCTGCAAGAGCTGTGCTTTCCGTCCTCCGCGTCTGAGCGTTCAAATATGAAACCGCTTCATGTGTTTTTCCGCCCGCAAGCATTCCTAAAAGAGTATCGTAGTGATGGCGAAGATCATGGCGGTCACGGCGGGCAGCGTTGACGGCATATTTCTGCTCCTCTATCTGTTCCTCCCACATTTTGTTTTGCAGAGATAGGAGTCTCTCCCTCTCGCGGCTCTCATATCTTCCCACAACTGCACCGATTGACTGAAATATCAGCCAGTAGACGCCCAGAAACACCAGATAAGAGCTTGCGACGAGATACCAGCGGTTATCCGCCTCATACCAGTAGAAACGCGGGACATATAGAATAACGGCCTCCAGAACATAGAAGAAGAAGGCTGCCAGAGTGATTAAATACCACTCTTTTCCCAGAATATCCACCAGTCTGCGGAAACGAGGACGCAAATATTTGAAATTGAAAAACAAAAGTGCACCGAACAGTACAGTTCGGTATAGTAAATACTCTATGTGATAGATAAGCCCCGAGGCTTCCGTGGTGCATATATCCGAAAGGTAACATATTCCAAAGTATAAATTGAACTGTGTGAACATGACAAACAGCGATACCATCCATTTGTCTGCGGAGCAGATAATAAGGAGAATCAGACTCAATCCTATTTCGATGGGTATAATCAAGCGTTCCGCCATCTCCTGCCCATATACAAAAAGAAAGGCACAATATGCCCCAGCCACTGCAATATAAATCGCAATGGTAATTGCAATCCGTTTCTTTTTCGGCGCCTTTAACTTTATGAACGAAAAGAAAAACAGACTGATATAAGCTGCTGTCTGTAAAAACCGCAAGAGCACCAATACACCTATTAGTAAACCCATAAGGCTCCCCCTTTTCAGTGGCTGCAGCTATAATCCATATACTGTCGTTTGAAATCTGCGTATTTCCGGCTGAGTATCGGGATTTTGGCACCGGTGGAAAAAACGACGTTACTGGATGTAAGCTCAACGATATAGTCCATGTTTATTATATAGGTGCTACCGCATTTGTAAAAACGCGGTTCTTCTTCAAGCAATTCGAATAGCTCGGTTGAGGATTTGCGAACACTGATTACTGAGCCGTCCGACAAATGTAATTTTTGTATATGGTTATCTGTTTCTGAGTATACGAGCCTGCTCAAGTCAATGCGGTAGATACCGTCCGTTGATTTGACTGTAATATAAACCTCGTCTTTTTTTGTTAACTTATCCATCACCTTGTCAAGTGCCGAAAAAAACTCCTTTTCGGAATAAGGCTTCACCAGATAATGCGCAGCGTCAAGTGAAAAAGCGTCTACAGCATGATCACGAGAAGTGGTCAGAAAGATAATCTGGCACTTATCACCCATAGCTCGCAATTCCCGCGCCGCCTCCGTACCGATAATGCCCGGCATATATATATCAAGCAGCAGCACATCAAAGCCGCCCTTTTCCGCCACATGAGTAAGCAGTTCCAAAGGGGCGGAAAAAGAATCCGTTTTTATTTCATAGTGCATATGCTCACAGGCGTATTTCTTGAGCAGACTGCCAGCACGTTCTAGCTCCTGTGGCATATCATCGCAGATGGCAATGTGTAGCATGGCAATCATCTCCTATTACAGTGGGTCAATGGGGTTTGCAAAACTCACATAGCCGCCCGGACATGATTTTCCGGGCGGCTTTATGTGCGACTGCCTGTAATCATTCTCTTAACTGTGCATCAAGGTTTTCCTTAAGTCCGGTTAAGATTTTACTCATAGTTTTATTTACTTCTTCGTCTGTAAGGGTTCTGTCAGATGCTCTAAAGCTTATAGAGTAGGCAACACTCTTCATGCCTTCAGGAATCTGCTTGCCTTTGTAAACATCAAACAGCTTAATGCTTTCAAGAATCTTTCCACCGCGCTGTTTGATAACGTCCTCAATCTGTTTTACAAGTACTTCATCCTTGATAAGCATTGCGATATCTCTTGTAACAGCAGGGAATTTCGGCAGAGGTTTATATTCCGGAGTCATTGAAGCATTATTGATAAGTTCCTCTATGCTTATTTCACCTATTAATGTACGTTCGGGAACTTCTGCTTTTTCAACTATATCAGGATGCAATTCTCCGAACACGCCAGCATTTTTGCCATTAATAACAATTGCAGCAGTTCTTCCCGGGTGATAAATCAATGCATCCTTTTCAGGAACAATTTCATAATTTGTTATTCCAAGCATATCAAGAAGTTCTTCTACAGTTCCCTTCATGTCATAAAAATCAAGCTTACCGAACATACCTAATGTAAGTATGGGCTTCTCATAGGGCAGTTCACCTGCTTCAGTGTTTTTCGGAAGGTATATGTGGGACATTTCAAAAAGTTTTCCCTCTTCTACCCTTCTATTGTAGTTTGTGCTTATTACTTCAAGCATATCAGGAACAGTTGTAGTCCTCATTATACTATAGTCTTCACCAAGAGGGTTTGAGATTACAACAGCTTTGCGCAATTCACTGTCTTCCGGTAGATTAAGCAGATTGAATACTTTGGGACTTGTGAATGAATAAGTGTAAATTTCGGACAGTCCACAAGCTATCATTGTATTTCTGATGATATCCTCAATATTCTGTTTAAAGCTCTTTTTCCCGATTGTAGAGGATTTACCCGAGAGAAGTGTCGCTTCTATATTGTTATAGCCATAAAATCTTGCTATTTCTTCAACAATGTCCGCTTCACGCTCAACATCTGGTCTGAAGCTTGGAACAGTAGCGACCATGGTCTTTTCATCAATACTGAATTCAAGCTCCTTCAATGTCTTTATCATATATTCGGTACTGATTGTTGCATTTCCTATAAGACTGTTTATCTTGTCAGGTCTCAACTGTATTGTTCTGGCAGGCTGTTTTTCAGGATAGCAGTCTATTATACCCTTGCATACCTTACCTGCACCAAGCATTTCAACAAGCTGAGCTGCTCTGTCTACAGCTGAAATACAATTTTCAACATCCAAGCCCTTTTCAAAACGGCTGGATGCTTCTGTCCTCATACCAAGCTTCTTTGCAGTAAGTCTTACTGAAACACCGTTAAAATTGGCTGACTCAAAAAGAATTGTTTTTGTATCTGGATTAATTTCTGAGTTTGCTCCTCCCATTACACCTGCAACAGCTACCGGTCTTTCTCCGTCTGCAATTACAAGCACATCTGAATCAAGCTTCCTATCCTGATCATCAAGCGTTTTTATTATTTCACCTTCATGCGCTCTTCTTACAACAATCTTCTTTGATTTGAGGAATTCCAGGTCAAAAGCATGCATAGGCTGACCCAGTTCAAGCATTACATAGTTTGTAATATCAACTATGTTATTTATAGGACGTACACCAGCAGCTTTAAGCCTATCTCTCATCCACCTGGGTGAAGGTTCTATCTTTATATCTTTCACAACCCTTGCTGCATATCTCGGGCAAAGGTCTTTATCCCTTACTTCAACAGACGCATACTTGTTTACATCTTCGCCGGCTTCTTCCTTTACTGAAATGGACAGTTTTTTAAGTGGTGTACCAATTGTAACTGCGGTTTCTCTCGCCATTCCGTATACACTAAGGCAGTCAGGTCTATTGGAGGTAATCTCAAAATCAATTACCGTATCACCTATTCCAAGTACTTCTTTAACGTCTTTCCCAAGCGGCAGGCCCTTTTCAAGTATAAGGATTCCATTTACACCTGCTCCCGGATAATCTTCTTCGGTAAGATTCAGTTCCTTCCCGGAACACATCATTCCGTTTGATTCCACTCCCCTTAACTTACCCTTTGAAATCTTTATATCACCGGGAAGTGTAGAACCTACGAGTGCTACAGGAATATAGTCCCCTTCACTGATATTTTGGGCACCTGTAACAACCTGTATTGTTTCTGTTCCTATATCAACCTGTGTGATTTGGAGTTTATCAGCATTCGGGTGCTTTTCAATGGAAAGTATTTTTCCTATTACCACCTTTGTAATCTCCGCTCCAAGCTCCAAAACCTCTTCAACCTTCGAGCCTGACATTGTCAAACTATCAGCAAGTTCCTTTGTTCCAACATTTATATCAACATAATCCTTAAGCCAACTTATCGGTACCTTCATATTAACTCTCCTTTCCCTATCCTATATATTAGAACTGTCTTAAAAATCTCAGATCGTTTTCATAAAGCATTCTCATGTCGTCTATATTAAATCTTCTCATTGCAACTCTCTCTGCACCTATTCCAAAAGCAAAACCGCTGTAAACCTCCGGGTCTATTCCGCAGGTTTCAAGAACCTTGGGATGAACCATACCCGCTCCGAGTATTTCTATCCAGCCTTCGTTTTTACATACCCTGCAGCCTTTTCCGCCACAGGTCCAGCAAGATACGTCAACTTCTGCGCTTGGTTCAGTGAATGGGAAGTGATGTGGTCTTAAACGGATTTTTGTATCTTCTCCGAACAGGCCTTTTGCAAATACCTGAAGTGTTCCTACCAGGTCGCCCATTGTTACTCCCTTATCTATAACAAGACCTTCTATCTGGTGGAATATCGGTGAATGTGTAGCATCAACCGCATCAGAACGGAAAACGCGGCCAGGGCATATAACTTTTATAGGCGGCTTTTGGTTTTCCATAACCCTTATCTGTACCGGAGATGTCTGTGAACGCAAAACAATATTTTCATTAATATAAAAAGTGTCCTGTACATCTCTTGCCGGATGATTTTTCGGAATGTTCAATGCTTCGAAGTTATAATAATCAAGCTCAACTTCAGGCCCTTCCGCTATTTCATAACCCATTCCAATGAACATATCCTTTATTTCATCAATTATCATAGTAAGTGGATGCCTTGTTCCAAGCTGTGCTCTTTTTCCAGGCATTGTAACGTCTATGACTTCCTTCTGTAGTCTTATGTTTCTCTCATTATTCAAAAGGGTTTTCTTGGTTTCATCAAGCTTGTTTTCAATAAAACTTCTGACCTCATTTGCCAATTGGCCTATGAGCGGTCTTTCCTCTGCAGACAGACCTCCCATTCCTCTTAAAACGGTTGTCAATTCACCTTTTTTACCAAGGTACTTAACTCTAAGATTTTCAAGCTCAGGCATTCCAGCTACTGATGTCAATTCCTTCTCAGCCTGTGCTTTTATATTGTTCAATTGCTCCTTCATAAAAATCCTCCTTTTCCTGATCTATATAAATAAATTTGATAACAAAAAAACCTCCGTCCAACACAAGGACGAAGGTATTCTCCGCGGTACCACCTATTTTTTTGCTCTATGCAAACTCTTAAAAACAACTCCCTCAAAAGGTCCATTGTCTCTTATAATAACGGTTTTGCTCCGGCATCTCCTACTAAAAGTTCAGGATGCAGCTCCAGAGGGAACTTCAACGGTTTGTTTGTTAAAAGTGCTTTCAGCCGTGGCACCTTCTCTCTTTAAAAACCTTCCCGTCTACTTTTCTCCTTCATTGCTTTTTAATATTTTTTATTTCAATTATTATACCACGCTAAACCCTTTTATACAATTATTTTGAAACAAAAATCATAAATCCACATACTCAGTTACCTTGTCAATAAACAATATACCGTCAAGGTGGTCTATCTCATGGCATAGGCATTTGGCGTATTCGCCGTCTGCACTGATTATAACTTCCTCACCTTTTTCATTTAAAGCTTTAACCTTTACTTTCTTGGGTCGCTTAACCTTTCCCCATCTTCCCGGAACACTCAGACAGCCTTCCACCACTTCATGATTTCCGCTTTTTTCTATAATTTCGGGATTAACGAGGTTTACCAAGCCATCGCCCATATCAATTACAACAAGCCTTTTCAATATACCAATCTGGGGAGCAGCAAGGCCTGCACCATTTTTTGTATTGTACATGGTTTCGGCCATATCAGACAGTAGGTTACGGATACGGTCATCCACCTGTTCCACTTCCCTGCACATTTTTCTAAGCATATCATCGCCCACAGTACGGATTGTTCTTAATGCCATTGTTAACCTCCAAATCAAAGAGATATTATAATTATATTCTTTCTCTTTTTAAATATCAAAAGCAATTTATTATTAACAAGGAGTTATTGACAAAGTGTGTGTTATAACATATAATTTCATTATACTATTTATACGTTATATTTATCGGAGAGGAAAAAATGAAACTTATATTACGAAAGAACGATAGTGCTACCAGTTTACTATTATTCATTTACAATAACTACTTTTTAAAGACTTCAAAGGATAGCTTGAAACTATCAAGCCTGCTTAATATTCTCAAGGTTTTTGACAAGAGTGAAACAGCTATACGTATGTCACTGTCACGGGCTGTGAAATTAGGCTTTTTGGAGAATTCCAAGCATAAAAATGAGGTAGTGTATACACTATCAGATCAAGGAAAGCAGTCTGTTGAGTTATGGAATGAAGGTGTAACCTCTTTTTGGAAACGTTACAAAAGGAGGAATTTGCACTGGGATAGAAAGTGGTATTTAATAAACATCGAATTTTCTGATGATAAAAAACAGAGGATTGAAATTATCGATAAGCTGCAGCAGTTAGGCTTTGCTCTTATTAAT
This sequence comes from Bacillota bacterium, assembly GCA_023397675.1. GTDB lineage: Bacteria > Bacillota > Clostridia > Acetivibrionales > JANLFN01 > JAEZTC01. The sequence continues at coordinate 24,122 of JAEWTV010000123.1, forward strand.
ACAAACACCTGGATATGCCCCTTTTATCAAAATGCTGAACTTAACGAGGTAGTAGAAAGATATAACTTAAAAACAGGTCTTGTAGAGATATTCGGAGAGATGAACATAAGAAAAGATACTAATGATTTCCTTGATGAGGTCTACAATCTTGTTGTACTTAAAGATAGATACAGGGATTTTATTAGTACGTATGAAACAAAATTACTTAAAACAAAGGAAATTAGTAAAGAAGAAGAGTTTATTAATAGTGGGCAGGCACTCCCTCTTCTGCATGAACTTGGGTGGCAGTTTTTTAGTATAGCTTCTGAAGATTTAGTCTTGCCAAAACAGCTATTACCTCACTGGGAAGGTGATGAGGCAGCAATAATTATGAAAGAGTATAGGGAATTACTGATTGAAGCATCGTGGAAGTTTTTAGATCGTTTTGAGTAAAATTAAAAATGAAACGGAGAGATTATAATGGATGCAGAGAAAATGTTAAACTACCTTACTACAGTGTCAAACAAGGCCACAGCACTAAACCTGATTATGCATTTGGTAGTTATTACAGCGATTTTAACAATGTTTTTTGTAAAAAATGAAAAGGTAAGAAAAACTATTGTAAATAGTTCTATACTGGTTCTTGTTTTATCAGTTGCTTCAAATGCACTGATAAATGGTAATCCCTTTCATATTATTACCTTCTTGATATTATCAGTTATCACAGGCTACGTATTATTTACCAAAAAAAGTGATTTCATTGTTCCACAGATGAGTATTAGGACTCTCATATCTTTTATCTTCATTGCAATTGGATTTTGGTATCCGGAATTTGTAAATGCGAATAAGTTTGAACTCCTTTTTATATCTCCTCTTGGAATTGTACCATGCCCAACACTTCTTTCTGTTATAGGACTGCTTAGCTTATCTTACCCTAAAATCAATAAGCTGCAGTACTCAGCTACAATAGCACTGGGCATAATCTATGGAATCATCGGTACATTTGTTTTTAAAGTATATTTGGACATAGCCTTATTAATCGCTTCAGCATATGGTCTAATCAATTTATATCAGTTTAAATCTCAACGAAAGAAATTAGATTTGACTGTATAGATTTTTTATAGAGGTAATAAAAAATAACCTTCCGTATTGGAAGGTTATTTACTTTGGTGGGCAATGAGGGATGTGTCTGCTTCGCATCCTGTAGACGTCGCCCACCGTTCGTTTCGCTCCGGTACCGGTCTCCTACATTCGCTATAAAATGTCCATTCAGGACATTTTACTCTACGCTCATGCCCTTTCGGGTTCGAATCCCTCCTTATAAAAAAAATACCCTCCCATACGGAAGGATATTTTTTGGTGGGCAATGAGGGATTCGAACCCCCGACTTTCACCACGTCAAGATGACACTCTAGCCAGCTGAGTTAATTGCCCATATAGTAAATATATTATAAGCAACACTTTTAATATAGTCAATGATTTTTTAACTGGGTATTATTACTTTGAATATCTTGAAAAAATAAGGGGCACTGGGGCCCCTATACTGGAACTAATGAACAATATTTAAATTACCTTTACTATCAAAAATATAGTTTGATCCGTAATTATTGTCCCAGTGGTCCGCGCCGTCCTTGAAAGCTATATTTACACTTCCCTGCTTCTTCCGGCGGGTAAGAAGTTCAAAATTCTTATGAGCTGTCTTAGTCATCTGCAGTTCCTCGACTTCCTCCCAGTTGTTGTTGCTTCCATAGCCTATAACTGCATATATATCCTCAGCCCCGTTTTTCGCCAAAATACCACTGTAAGTTAATTTAACAAGATCAGGTAAATTATAAAATTGAATTCCGCTATCTGGGTAGCTAACAACGTTATCTTCTTTTGTATCAACCGACAGATCGGATGAAAACTCTGTATCTTCTCCAGGAATACGCATGTTATTCACTCCCAGTTTCCCTGTGTTATACGTTTTCCTGACAAAAAAGTCGAAGAAACCCATTATCATCCCCCCGTAACAAAATGATATATACGTTGATTAAACAACGTATATCCCTTAAATTAAAAACAGATGAAGCATATTCAATAATATTAATCTGTATCCGGTTTTGGAATACAAATACTAATAAAAAATTACTTCATCCTTATATATTATGGTTTGTTTGAGGTTTATTATTATGACAACTTTACCCTCGATTAAACACAAAAAAAGACCACATTGGGTCTTCTCTCTACTATTAATCTCTTTTATGGACATATAATATTAACTTATCCTTGTCCATTGAAAAACATCTTGATTCAATGATGTATCTCTGACTTCCAAGTTTTACTTCATCAATTTTGAGAAACATTTCTGTATATTGCAGTTCGTTGGCGCCTGCTATTTCTATCTCGCCATCAGGAATACTTTCATGCTCGATAATCTGCTTCTCTGTTGAATCATATAAAACAACCCTTATATTTTTCATCTGTGTAACACCCCCTTAATATACTTTTATCTATACTCCTCAAAAAATCATTTTCTCTTTAAAACTTTTATTATTATATTTATACCCAGCATTAAAAACAATATTCCAAAAAACAGGGTTACAAGACTAATTTCAAAATGATTCTTTACCTCTAAAAAGCTTCCGATAATAACTATAATACCAACGGCAGCTAAAATTGAAGATCCAATAATAATCTTTTTAGTTTTATCCATTAAGTAAAATTCCTCTATTCAACAACGTAATTGCATGGGTTTATTACAAAAAACATCAAACTCCAATTTATCAGAAATGAACTGATTTTGCAATACATATAGCAAACATTTCTATGTAAAATTTTATCATATTTTTCCTAACAAAAAAATTACCCAGACACGTTGAATCATATTACCAGATTTACCATGTATACATAAACTATACTATAGTAAATCAGGAGGTTAAAGTATGTACAATAACATATTTTATCAAATGTCTCAGCCTTATGGATATATATTACCACGCCAGCCACAGGCAGCAAAAATATTCGCATACGCCAATATACAGGGAAGCTCTGTTGCACCTCGCATAACGGGAACAGTTACATTTACAGATGTACCGGGAGGCACAATGGTTTGTGCAAATATCCAGAACCTTCCCGAGTACATTCCGGCACAGGGTGGCAGACCGCCCATAGGACCTTTCGGCTTTCACATTCATGAGTTTGGCAAGTGTGAACCATATGATGAGCAAAGCCCGTTTTCAGCTTCAGGCGGACACTGGAATCCATATAACCAACCTCATGGCAACCACGCAGGAGATTTCCCGGTCCTTTTTTCAAACCATGGATTAGCCAGAATGTGCTTTTTTACCGACAAATTCAAACCGGAAAGTGTTTTGGGAAGAGCAGTCATAATCCACGAAAATCCAGATGATTACAGGTCACAACCTGCAGGTGATTCCGGAAGGCGTATAGCATGCGGATTGATACGACAATATATTAGTTAAAATAGAGCGGATGGTTCAGCATACATAACCATCCGCTCTATTTAAGTATGAATGTTAAAATCTCTGGTTTGATGAACCATCAATCTTCATTCTGTATAATACAGAGTCAGTCTTGTAATATACCCAGTCCTCGGATACTTTAAAATTCAAAGTTATAGGTCCGTCAAAAATAACACTTTCATTTGTTCCATCTGTCTTTATTCTGCATATATTCTGCCTCCGCTTCCTTTCATCTGAAAAAAGTATCCAATCACCAACAACAATAATATCACTCGCTCTTGTATCAGTAAGTTTTGTTTTTCCGCTTCCGTCCTTTCTAACTTTGTAAAGTGCTCTACTGTTTGATACATTTTCAAAATATATCCAATCCCCACTAATACTCAGATTTATTGCACACTCGTTCAATATTTTATCTGACTTATCATTTTCTGTGTTTAATCTATAAAGATTATCATATTTAAAAAAGGGTTCGTCCGTATTCAATTCTTTATTTAGTGCCCTTTTTTCCAACTCATTCATTTGCTCAGGCGTATAACCTTTGCGCATATAATAAATGTATTTCCCATCGCTTTTTAACCAATATGATCCTCTGTCAGTAACCTTCTTTCTGGAAGTTCCATCCTTCTTTATTTTATACATGTATCCATTATCTTTAGCATTATTATAATAAATATAGTCATCTACTATATTAGGGCAGGCACATGTATCTGTCGTGGTTAAAGCTATCCTCTGAGTGCCGTCTGTTTTTATTTTATAAAGATTAAAGTCTTCCAGACCATTTGTATAAAATATCCAATCACCATCTACAGCTATGTAATCGGCTATGTCACTACAAAGAAGCTTTTTCTCGGTACCATCAGGCTTCGCCTTATAAATACGGTTTTGATCAGCTGGGTTTGAGTAGTATATCCATCCGTTATCTTCACATACTGATACAAATATGGATTCATTATCGCAGTGTAGAGCAGACAAGTTAATAGATTCAGGAGGTTTCTCCTCTTTTTGGGGCATGTCTGTTTCATTTTGGATTGCATCTGTTTTCACATTTTTTGTTGCTTCCGGGATTACAACTGTATCTCCCTTTTGTAAAGCATCGTTGTTTGCGCTTGTTAAAAACTGACCTCCAACAAAAATAAAAACCAAAACCAGAACTAGCAGGCCACATATATAACAAATTCTTTTCATCATTAAATCACTCCATCCTTAGTATAGTAACATCAATATGCTGATGTTTAAGAATCTTATATAATTACTATAATTCAGTGATGCAAAGAAACTAACAAAAAGTGTTAAGAAAGTATAAACAATTGTTAGGACATCCTAAAAATCACCAGGTATATCAATGAAGAATGTAGTACCTTTTCCCTCTTCACTAGTTACTCTGATACTCCATCCGTGCATTTCGACTAACTTCTTAACAATATGTAACCCAATACCACTTCCACCATTTTTTCTATCCCTAGATTTATCTACTCTATAGAAGTTATCAAATATAAATTCCAAAGACTCCAATGGTATTCCTACACCTTTATCAATGAAAGAAATTATTAATCCTTCTGATAATTTTTCGCAAGTAATAATGATGCTACCATCCTGGAGGCTATATTTGATTGCATTATCCAGCAGATTAATAATAATTTCCTTAAAACAATACTTGTCTGCTAAAATATGTACACTGCTATCACAATAATTACTTATTAATATATTTTTTTCACCTGACGAAGCTGAAAACAATCTCACAATATCGTTCACTTCATCATTTAAATTTATTTTTTCTTTTTTTAATTTTAATTCATCCAGTCTTGTAACGGTCAAAAGGGATTTAACCAAATTTGACAGCCTTTCTATTTCACCATCAATATCATATAAATACTCTTTTATTGTAGACATATCACTTTTGCCGTAAATAAGAGATTCTACCAATGCCCTTATGGATGATAACGGAGTTCTGATTTCATGAGCAACATCACTTATAAACCTTCTGCGGTTTTGTTCAAAACAATATAACTCATTGCTCATTTCATTAAATGTTGATGCAAGTAAACCTATTTCGTCATTTCGGGAAACCTTAACCTGAGTGCCCAACTTTTTATTGTGAATTTCTTTTGCAGCTAAAATCAGTTTATTTATAGGCCGCGTTATTCCTTTTCCAATAAAATAGGATATAATGAAAGCAAGAATTATAACAATTAAAGAGATACACATTGTTAAAATTTTCAGGGTATCAATATTACTCTGCATATCATCAGAATATCTTGAAACAAGCACAGCACCTTGTACCTGCGATCGTTCGCCAATTGGAACTGCCAGCATCATAACTTTTCTGCCATTATTGGAGTAATATCCAATTGATGAATCACTGCCATTTAACACATCTCTTATCTCTTTGTTGGTAATTGTTTTACCCTTATACTCATTAAGGCTATCTGCAAGGACATTATTCCATTTTCCTAATATCAAGATTCTACCATCTATGTTTTTACTATATTCAACTACAGCAAATTCCATATCTGCACTGTAGTTTAATGTAGTTCCAACTCTATACGCAATAGTCCTTCCCAAAGCAACCAAGCCCGGCTCCATTTTACTATATTGTACCTTTTGGTAACTATAGATTAACACTATATCAAGGACAGTTATTACAGCTATAATTAATATTGCATATATAAGAGCAAGCTTAAAACTCAATTTTTTTAGCATTTACAAGGAATCCCTTCTAAAAAAGTACCCAGAACCCCATTTTGTTTTAATAAAATACGGATTTGAGGGATCCTTTTCAATCTTTTCTCTAAGCTTACTGATATGTACATCAACAGTCCTGGAGTCACAACTCAGCTCATTCCACGCCAGTTCAAAAAGTCTGTCTCTAGAAAAAACGACTCCCCTATTTGTCATAAGTATATTTAGTATTTCATATTCTTTAGATGTAAGAAGAACCTCATTTTCATCAATAAATAGAGATTGTTCAAGAATATTTAATTTAAGATTACCTGTACAAATTGTATGGTTGTTATTTGACGCTTTTAAACGACTAGTTTCAAACCTTCTGCTTACAGCTTTTATTCTTGCTATTAATTCTCTTGTGTGAAATGGCTTTGTAATATAATCATCCGCCCCCAGTTCAAGGCCCAGTATTCTGTCAATATGATCATCCTTTGCTGTAAGTATAATAATAGGAATATCCATAGTCTGCCTTATTTTTTTGCAGAGGGTCATCCCATCAATTACTGGCAGCATAATATCAAGAATTATAAAGTCGACGCTTTCATTATGTAATTGGTCAAGAGCCTGTTGTCCATCATATGCTTCATATACTTGGAAGCCTTCTTGTACAAGACTTTTTTTCAATCCTTTAATTAACAGCTTTTCATCATCAACCAATAGAATATTCAATTTTCTCCTCCTGGAAAGGTTCTTATTGGGTAAGATTCATATTAAATCCAATAACATATTACATAAATTAACCTTTTTTATCAATATTAAAAAATTAATGCAAAAAGATGAAAATCTGATGTTTTATAATGAAAACTATCTTGCATTAAGTAGATTACAGTAAATTTGTTAAGATTTTAATAAAAAGTGTTAAAAATTCCTAAAGAAGCAGCACTTAAAATGCTAACTATTAATACTAAAAATGAATAATAATAAACCCACATAAGAAAAATATATTTATGAAAACACAACTATTATTGGAGGACACTATGGCTGAAAACAAATACAGGGAGAAAAAATAACAATTATATAATTAAAGCGTCCCCGAAGTATCTAAGGACGCTTTAATATTTATAATATTTAAATGTATACTACTTTGAGAGTGGGAGCTTGGCTATGCCATCAGCTACTGCAACAAATAAACAATTATCACCAAATCCTCTTCCTGCTAAAGAAAATCCAATAGAGTTTGCAACTTTATCTGTAATATTAATTTTTTGTCCGTCAGATGTAATTTTCATTACATTGCTGCCTGTACTAACATAAATGTTATTATCATTATCAATATCAATATACCTGGAATCGGGTACATCATTGACGGCAACTTCGGGTTTTTCTGCAGAACCATCGGTCTTAATATGGAATTTCAGTATTTTACCATTTTCTACAGCATAAAGAGTATCATAACTCTTATCAAATGATAAACCTGTAAATGTAAATGAACCTATTTCACTACCTTTATAAAAAACTTTCTTTTCCTTTAAAGCATTAATTTTATAAATAGTATCCTCTGAAGCATCGGAAACGTAAATGTTTCCTTTTAAATCCAGTTTGACATCAAAGCTGCAGCTGAATCCTTCAGCAATGATTTCAGATTTGCCTTTCTGTGTAATTTTTAGAAGTTTGTCTCCTACCGTAACATAAGCGTTACCATCTCTATCAATATCAATTCCCGGACCAATAAAGCTGCCATCCAGTGTTGCAATTTCAGTAATTTTGGCAGCAGCATCCACTGTTAATAGTTTGCCGCTACCGCTGCTTGGTGCAGTAATCATATACATAATACTCTTATTATCAAAAGCAATTCCAAACGGTCTATCTCCAGTGAGTTTTAAAAAATACTGTGGTAGATTATTATCTGATTCTTGTTTACTTATAGTTGTAACATTTTCTTTAGGCGATAAAGTAGTGCTATTTCCTGTATTTACATTAGAGTTATTAGTACCCGAACAGCCTGCTAAACTGAATAAAAGAGTAAAACTCAGTACAATTATAAATTTCTTACACATTTATATACCTCTCATTCATAAAAATTTGTCAAACTGGAAATTGAGAATATTTAAAAACCTTTGTATTAAAATGAATATACTTTTTAAATAATGTAACTAGTGATAAACTGCATTTAAATACATATAAAGTCATTTTCTTGGTGTATCTACCATAAAAAGATATATTCAGCTTATCATAAAGTACTTTTAGAATAAAGCGCATTTTACATAAGAATTTAAAAAATGAAAATGAATAATAATTACCCTACATAAGAAAAATACATTAAAGAATAATATGAAGTACTACTGGAGGACAATATGGCTGAAAACAAATATAAGGAAAAGAACATGAAAATGCCCATAGAAAACCATGACACAGCAGCATGGGCAAACATTAGTGAAATGAAGCCTGTATCAAAGGTTAACGTCCCAGACGAAGTTCAAGTAAGAAATGCCAAGGAGTACGTTGATTCAAATCAGAAATAACTTTTAATATTAAAGCGTCCCCGGATAAATCCCGAGGGCGCTTTAATTATCTTAGAATCTAGAGCACTTCATTTTCCGAAAGCTTCTTATACCTCTGATAACGCTCATTTGCATGCTGTTCTGCCATTTCGAACATTTTACCCGCAATATCTGGGAATACGTTCATGAGCTGTGAATACCTGATTTCGCCGTGTATGAAATCCTTGAAGTCATTAGTTGGTGCCTTTGAATCAAGTATGAACGGGTTCTTGCCTTCCTTCCTGAGGTCGGGATTATATCTGTACAGTTGCCAATAACCGGCTTCCACAGCTCTTCTTTCCTCCATCATGCTTGTACCCATCCCAGTTTTGATTCCATGATTTATACATGGCGAATATGCGATTATCAGTGATGGACCCTTATATTGCTCAGCTTCCTTGATTGCCTTCATTGTCTGGTTCATATCAGCTCCCATAGCTATCTGTGCAACATAAACGTAGCCATACGTCATAGCTATCATTCCCAAATCCTTTTTTCTTATCTTCTTACCTGCAGCAGCAAGCTTTGCGACGCTGGCTGTAGGAGTCGCCTTGGAACACTGACCGCCTGTGTTGGAATAGACTTCAGTATCCATAACAAATATGTTTACATCATCACCCATTGCAAGCACATGGTCCAATCCTCCAAAGTCTATGTCATATGACCATCCATCACCGCCAATTGCCCAAATCGACCTTTTTATAAGGAAATCCTTGCGAGCCATTATTTCTTCAATTAATTTATTTTCTTTATAATTATAATTACTTAATGCATCAAAAATCTTTTTTGTCGCCTTTTTGGAAGCATCGCCGTCATCCTTTCCTTCAAGCCACTCTTTAAAGGCATCAGCCACCTTCTGATCTATAGACGAATCAACCACTTGTTTCATTAATTCACCAAGCTTTTCTCTTATCTGATTTGATCCAAGATGCATACCGAAACCAAATTCCGCAGCATCCTCAAACAGCGGATTTACCCACGCAGGCCCTTTCCCCTCTGCATTAGTTGTATATGCAATTGAAGGAGCAGAAGCACCCCAGATAGATGAACATCCGGTAGCATTTGAAATCATCATCCTGTCACCAAAAAGCTGTGTAACAAGCCTGATATATGGGGTTTCACCGCACCCCGGACATGCACCGTTGAACTCAAGCATCGGCCTGACAAACTGGCTTCCTTTCAAGGTCATAGGATCAATTAAATCGTCTTTAGCAGTAATAGTTGTTGCAAACTCCCAGTTGTCTGCTTCAGCCTCTATTTCCTGCTCAGCCGGCTTCATTATAAGTGCCTTGTCTTTAGCAGGGCAAATGTCGGCACAATTTGCACAACCCGTACAATCGAGTGGAGCAACCTGAACTCGGTACTGGAGGTGTTCCAGACCCTTTCCCATTGCTTTAACCGTTTTGAAGGAATCAGGTTTCCGTTTTACTTCCTCTTCGTCAAGCAGGAATGGCCTTACTGTAGCATGTGGACAGACATACGAGCACCTTCCACACTGTATGCATTTATCCAACTGCCATTCAGGGATCATAGGAGCAATCCCACGTTTTTCATAAGCCGTCGTTCCAAGCGGGAAGGTACCGTCTTCCATCCCCTTAAAGGCGCTGACAGGAAGATCGTCTCCTTCAAGCCTTGCCATAGGCCTCTGAATATTCTTTACAAAATCAGGTTCATCCTTTACGGGGATATCCTCATCCTTTGCTTCCGCCCATGACTGCGGTACTTTTACCTTCACCAGTGCTTCTATCGACTTATCTACCGCAGCCTGATTCATATCAACAATATTCTGACCCTTTTTGCCGTACATTTTTTCAATGGATTTCTTCAGGTATTTCAGAGCATCGTCTACCGGAATAATATTTGCCAGCTTAAAGAAGGCAGCCTGCATTACCATATTGATTCTGTTACCAAGGCCGAGACCTGAAGCAATGGACATAGCATCAATAATATAAAAATTAACATTATTGTTTGCTATATACCGTTTAATGCTTGCCGGAAGCTTTTCTTCCAGTTCTTCTTCCTTCCACGGACATGTGAGTACAAACGTGCCGCCTTTCTTAAGGCCTTTAAGAAGGTCATACTGGTAAACGAAGGATTTGTTGTGGCATGCAATATAATCCGCATTATATACAAGGTAAGGAGATCTTAAGGGTTTTGGTCCGAACCTTAAATGTGAAACAGTGGTTCCGCCAGACTTCTTACTGTCATATGAAAAATATCCCTGGGCATACATGTCGGTGTTATCTCCAATAATCTTTATTGCCGATTTATTTGCACCAACCGTACCATCTGAGCCCAGCCCCCAGAACTTACAGCTTCTGGTCCCTTCAGGAGTAGTCTCAATTATCTCGTCTTCAGCAAGTGAGGTATTAGTTATGTCATCAACTATCCCTATTGTAAACCCATCTTTAGGCTTGTCTGATTTAAGATTCTTAAACACTGATAAGATTTGTGAAGGTCTTGTATCTTTAGATGATAATCCGTATCTTCCACCTATGATAACAGGAGTATTCGGGCTGCCTTTAAATGCTTTAACAACGTCCAAATACAAAGGTTCTGCAGGTGCTCCAGGCTCTTTCGTCCTGTCAAGCACAGCTATTTTTTTAACTGTCTTGGGAATTACTTCAAGTAAGTGTTTTTCCGAGAAAGGCCTGTAAAGATGCACTCTGATAGCTCCAGTCTTTTCTCCTTTCGAATTCATGTAATCCACTGTTTCATACACCGTATCGCAGCAGGATCCCATGGCAATTATAATGTTTTCAGCATCGTTTGCCCCATAATAGTCAAACAGTCTGTATTTCCTACCTGTTATTTCACCAAGTCTGTTCATATAGTCTTGTACAATATCGGGTAAAGCAATATAAAAAGTATTGGAACTTTCCCGCTCCTGAAAATATATATCAGGGTTTTGGGTGGTTCCTCTTACAACAGGATGCTCAGGATTCAAAGCCCTGTTTCTGAAATCTTCTATAGCCTTGAAGTCAACAAGTTTTTTAATATCTTCATAATCAACTACTTGGATTTTCTGATATTCATGTGAGGTCCTGAAACCATCAAAGAAATGTAAAAAAGGCACTCTCGACTTAATAGCAGCCAAATGTGCTATTATTCCAAGATCCATAGCTTCCTGTACACTTGCAGATGCAAGCAGTGCAATGCCTGTCTGCCTGCATGCCATTACATCCTGATGATCTCCGTAAATTGACAATGCATGTGTTGCAATGGACCTTGCAGTAACATGAAGGACGCCTGGAAGCAGCTCACCTGCCATTTTAAACAAGTTGGGTATCATCAGCAGCAATCCCTGTGAAGCTGTATAAGTCGAAGCAAGGGCACCCGACTGAAGAGCTCCGCGCATTGCAGCAACCGCCCCGGCTTCCGACTGCATTTCACTTACCTTTACCTCTTGCCCGAATATATTTTTCTTTCCATGAGCTGACCACTCATCAACACCTTCTGCCATAGGAGTTGATGGAGTTATAGGAAATATAGCTGCAACTTCAGTCAGTGCATACGAGGCATAAGCCGCAGCCTGGTTTCCATCCATAGTTTCTACTTTGTTCATAAAAGCTCTCCTTCACTAAAGATTTCTATAATTATACAAACTTATTATTTCATTAAATAATTTATATAATTCACAGCATATAACAGAATTTATGAATGAGAGCCTATGACTTAAACTAAAAAAGATTCTGACACATTACAGTCAGAATCTTTTCATCTCTATATAAATTAGTATTGCAGGCTAAGCTGCTCCTCAATTTTTCTAACACGACCCTGTAATACCTTCTTTAGTGCTATTCCAAAAAATCCTTCAAGTCCCATTTCCCCTACGTATACTCCAGGCAGTAATGCATATCTAAGCCATGCTTCTATGTGTACTCTCCCCGGCATAAAACCAATTTTAATGAACTGCGGAGCAGTCATAAGTCCCATACCCTTTTTCCAGACCTGCTCACCCTTGTACTCAACGTATTCAAAGCCTTCAATCCTCATTATTTCCTGGACAATGTACGCACACTCGTCAACTGACTTTGATACGTTTAATTCATTTACATACCTTGACATCCAGAATACCTCCCAAAATAAACAATTAAGAATTTAGAATGATACTACTCTTTCCAACAGAGTAATAATATCACACAAGTAATATTTATTAAATAACTCGGAAAATATTAATTATAATAAATAAAACAGCATTTATGGATTAACATAAATACTGTTTTACATTTGTTGTTTCTATTTAAAATCAATATTATATTCTTGCAACTCCGCTGTCTCTTGCAGCCTTAGCAACTGCTTCAGCAACAACCTTACCTACTCTTGGATCAAATGGTGTAGGAATTACATAATCAGCCGAAAGCTCTGAATCACTTACAAGTGAAGCAATCGCTTTTGCTGCTGCAATCTTCATTTCATCATTTATATCACTTGCTCTTACATCCAAAGCACCTCTAAATAAACCAGGGAAAGCGAGTACGTTGTTAATCTGGTTTGCAAAGTCTGAACGACCTGTTCCAATAACTGCGGCACCTGCTTCTCTAGCTTCATCAGGCATTATTTCAGGAGTTGGGTTTGCCATAGCAAATATCATAGGATCCTTAGCCATTGACTTAACCATTTCCTTAGTTACCATTCCCGGTGCTGAAACTCCTATGAAAACATCTGCTCCAACAATAACATCCTTTAATGAACCCTTTTTCATTTGAAGGTTTGATATCTTAGCCATTTCAGCCTTTTCAGCATTAAGGTTATCTCTTCCTTCATATATAGCACCCTGTCTGTCACAGAGAATTACCTTTTTCAAGCCCAATGACATCAAAAGTTTTGTTATAGCTATACCAGCTGCTCCGGAACCATTAACGACAACTTCTATATCCTCAATTTTTCTTTTTGTAAGCTTTAAAGCATTCAACATAGCAGCAAGTGTTACAATAGCTGTTCCGTGCTGATCATCGTGGAATATCGGGATATCACATTCTTCTTTAAGTCTTCTTTCAATTTCAAAGCATCTTGGAGCTGAAATATCTTCCAGGTTAACTCCGCCAAAGCTTCCAGCAAGAAGCTTAACAGTATTTACAATTTCATCAACACTTTTTGATCTTATGCAAAGCGGGAATGCATCTACATTACCGAAAGTTTTAAACAGTACGCACTTTCCTTCCATAACAGGCATACCTGCTTCCGGTCCGATATCTCCGAGACCGAGAACTGCTGTACCATCTGTAATAACTGCTACAAGATTCCATCTCCTTGTATATTCATAAGACAGGTTTACATCTTTCTGAATGGCGAGACATGGTTCTGCAACCCCAGGTGTATATGCAAGAGACAAATCTCTTTTATTTGCAACAGGTGCCCTGCTTATAACCTCAATTTTCCCTTTCCATTCTCCGTGAATTTTAAGTGATTCTTCTCCAATTGTCATGATTCTGACTCCTTCCGCAAATTAATCATAATATGGCACTTATTTTAACATATTCAGATTAATTTGTATATTTTTAAAATCATTAGATATTAACGAAATAGTTAGATTTTTAACAATTAACAAATAAAAGCTGATATTTACGCTAATATCTAATATTATAGCTTGACCAAACCGAATCAATAATATTAATTCAAAAATATATTCTTTTATACTTGTCCATCTTCATATATAATAGCTAAGTAATGTAGATTTTTACATGGAAAACTGTACGGAGGTGTTCAAGTTTTGAAAAACATACCCCTTTTTGAAGTACGAACTATAAACAATCTCAAGGATATGATAAATTCAAGCGTTAAAATTTATAGTGATAAAGCTGCTTTTCTAGTAAAAAGAAAGAACATTGAAGGTTATGTTCCAATCTCCTATAAACAATTCAAAAAAGATATTGATGCTTTAGGAACAGCACTTTCAAGCCTTGGGCTCAAAGGTAAAAGGATAGCCCTCATCGGTGAAAACAGATACGAATGGGCAGCAACTTATCTTTCAGTTGTAAATGGCCTGGGTGTTATAGTTCCTCTTGACAAGGAGCTTCCAAGCAATGAAATTGAAAGCCTGCTTGTACGTTCCAAGGCTGATGCAATAGTTTTTTCGTCCTCTAATTTTGAACAGATTAAATCCTTCAGCGATCATTTGAAATCAGTAAAATACTATATAAATATGGATTTGGAAGAAGTTACAGGAAACCTCCTATCCTTCAATGGATTAGTCGAAAAAGGAAACAAGCTTTTAGAACAGGGTGATAAATCCTTTATTGACACGGAAATAGATGAAGAAGTAATGAACATGCTGCTGTTTACTTCGGGTACTACCGAAACCTCCAAAGCTGTAATGCTTTCACACAGGAATATCGCGCAAAACCTAATGGCAATGTGTTCCATGTGTTATATAGATGACAAGGATACATTTCTCTCAGTTCTTCCTATGCACCATACTTATGAATGCACCTGCGGTTTTTTGTGTCCATTATACCGTGGCTCAACAGTTGCATTTTGTGAAGGCTTGCGGCATATTCCTAAAAACCTCCAGGAATCTAAAGCGACTATGCTTCTGGGAGTTCCACTTATTTTTGAATCCATGTACAAGCGTATTTGGGATCAGGCAGCCAAAAACGGTATTGATGGCAAGCTGAGATTTGCTGTAAAGCTCAGCAATTTTCTTAAAATATTCGGCATTGATGCAACCAAAAAACTTTTCGCCAAGCTTCATGAGAACTTTGGTAATCCAAGACTGTATATAAGCGGTGCTGCAGGTATTGAACCCAGTGTGGCAAAAGGCTTCAGAGATCTTGGAATTCTCTTTGTACAGGGCTATGGATTGACAGAATGTGCCCCTATCGCGGCTTTAAACAGGAACATTGATTTCAAGGATAATGCTGCAGGGCTTCCCCTGCCAGGGCTTGAAGTAATAGTCGATAGTCCCGATGAAGAAGGCATTGGAGAAATCCTTGTAAAAGGTCCGAGCGTCATGCTTGGGTACTATGAAAATGAAGAAGCTACAAAAAAAGCATTCGAGGGTGGCTGGTACCATACCGGAGACCTTGGTTTCATTGATAAAGATAAGTTTGTGCATATAACGGGAAGAAAAAAGAATGTTATAGTAACTAAAAACGGTAAGAACATTTTTCCTGAAGAAATAGAATCATTGCTTAATAAAAGTAAATATATCAAAGAATCAATGGTATACGGTGAAGCTGATGAGGAAACCGGTGAAACACTTGTTGCAGCAGTAATAGTGCCTGATATGGATGTAATTAATGAAGAATACAAGGATAAGCAGCTTACTCAGGAAGAGATTCGCAATATTATCCAGCAGGAAATTAAAACAGTAAATAAAGGTCTGACGCTTTACAAGTATATAAGGAACTTCCAGATAAGGGAGAATGAATTTATAAAGACAACCACTAAAAAAATCAAAAGGTATCTCGAAAAAAATCCCGGTAAATAAACCGGGATTTTTTCATATTCATTTAATAAAGCCTATCCTGTTTAAGGGCCAGAAACGTATAGACGATTTGCCTATCACCTGGTCCTTCCGGACAAATTTATTATTCCAGAACCTGCTGTCCAACGAATCATTCCTGTTGTCACCTAAAACAAAATAGCTGTCATTTGGCACCTTGTAAGGTCCATAGTCAATTTCGCTCATAGGTTCATTTATATAAGGCTCGTCCAGAGGGTTTCCATTAATATAAACCTTGCAGTTTTTAATAAGTACCTCCTCACCTCCTAACCCTATTACTCTTTTAACATACCTTTCTGAAGGGTTGTCGGGAAGCCAGAACACAATTATATCTTTTCTTTTTATAGGACTAAGCTTGAATGATAGTTTGTTAACATAAAACCAGTCGTTCACCTTTATAGTTGGCGACATTGAACCTGTTGGAACCTTCATAGGCTCGTATATAAAAAATCTCAGCAGCAATGCGGCGACGAAAGCCGTAAGCACTACTACTGTGAGGCTTAAGATCTCTTTTCTTTTTTTTAATTCCATTTCTGATGCCATATTATACTCCAAAATATATATTTGAAGTATGAACCATATTATCAACATTTAAACAAAAGAAAAAGCAGGCTTTTAAACCTGCTTCGTGATGTTCACTGCTTATATTTTCTTCTTGGTAACTTTAGCGGTAGCTTTTTTAGTAGTTTTCTTTTCTGCAGCCTTTTCAGCTTTAGGTGCTTTTGCAGCCTTAGCCTTCTTTTCAGTGGCTGCTGTTTCGGTTTCAGCCTTTACCGCCTTTGGCTTTGTAACCTTAAATGTATAATCGCTGCCTGAATTATTATCCCAGTTTTCTGCACTGTCTTTGAAGGCGATATTCAAGCTTCCGGAATTATCTATGACTAATGATGCTTTAAATGTGCCATTGTCATTTTCCATAGAGATAAATTCCTTGTTATCCCAATTGTCACCGTATCCGATATGCATAGTTACAGAATCTGCTCCGCAATTAGCCAAAAGTCCATTATATGTAACGGTAACGCTGTCTCCCACCTTCATTGAGGCTTTTGAAATAGAAATTCCGTTTTCAGTATACGTGTTTTTGTTTGGTGCCATGTAATTCACTCCATTCAATGATAAAATGTTTACTTTATAGTAATAAAATTACAGTTTTATAATATTTATTATAACATAATAATACCCAAAATCAATTAACATTTTGCAAAAGATTATTAAAAAGGTATTAAAAAGTCGTTAATTCCGATATCTGTAAAGTCTATATTCTTACTATGACAAAGCATGTTGAATTCGCATACACTGCAATGCTTTTTTTCTGCCATGTCAAGCTCCGAGTACTCATACCCGCTTATCAGAGCAGTAATAGCAGCTATTTCATCTCCGAATTCCTTATGCATGTCCGTTCTATATTCTATTTTTTCAAGAATGTGGGGGATTTCAGGTTGCCAGTAATTCATCGCAATGCTTCCTTCAAATCCGGGATAAATATAATCCATGCATTCCTTAAGAATATATAGATACACCTTGGTTTGCAGGCTGTCATTGTATGGGTTTGATTTTTTGCCCGGGTTTTGCCTTACTTCGTGAGTTTTCCAATCCCATATTTCAATCCTGTCACTTTCAATGGACAAAAGATCAAACGTCGCTTCCAGCTTAAAGGTTCCATTTGCAACTCCGGCTTTATACTCAGGACGGTAAACGGCTTTGCCGTCCAACGGAAAGCTTTCCTTTAAACGGCTTATCCAATGTATAAGCACAGCATCTTCATTTTTTAAAGTTTCCTCACTGTCGTTTACACCTGAAAAATACCTACATGCCAAAAGGTGGAAATCCTTCCCGTTTTCAATTCTTTTTGCGGATTTGGCGTCATAGGAATTACTCCATCTGATATTTTCAATATACCTTTTTCTAAACTTCAAAGGACAATCTTTGAAAGTTTTTAACGACTGCTGGGTAAAAACAAAATTTTCTCCAATAGAAGCCTTTCTCATCAATTATCTCCTATCATTTATTTAAATCCGTCTGTCTGCATTTATCAATATAGTTTTTCAGTTCCATCAGATATCTCGAAGGAAGCACTTCGTTCTTCCTTTTTGCATTTGCATGATGTCCCGAAAGGAATAAATACCTTTTGGCACGAGTAATTCCGACATATAAAAGCCTTGCTCTTTCAGATATGTTTTCAAGCTTGGCCATAAGCACTGAATCTTCAAGCCTTTTGCTGCCATTGACAAGCTTCAGTTCTGATTTTATAACTGCCATAGGATTCCTGAATTCAGACTTCAGATACCACTGTTCACCCTTGTATTTATCGGTAAAATTGACCGGGAAGTCCTCGTATGTAAGACCTGTAAGAAATACAACATCCCACTCGAGTCCTTTTGCTTTATGATAAGTTGAAAGAGTTACAACTCCCGGTTTAGGCTCATAGCCCTCCAATTCGCTGATAACACCGGCAAAATAGCTAAACCTGTTCCTGCCCTTTTGAAGCTCTTCTCCAAGTCCTTCAACTGTCATACCTTCAGAATTAAAAAGATATCTGGCTTCAGTAGCTATCTTATGCGCAACGGCAGTATCTTCCCTGTCGAAATCCAACTTTTCAGCAATTAGGAGTATTAGTTTTTCAATTTCATATAAGGGTACCTCAAGGAGTTCCTTAATCAGCTCAAAGCCGTCTGAAACATCTTTCCAAAGCTTTGTTCCGAAAACCTGAGGTTCATCCCCAAATGCTATCTTACCGTCGAAAAGGAATTGTTCAACAGGCTGCGACTGGAGAATTTTTATTATTTCATCCCCGGTTTTTTCATTTTTATCAGTCAGCTGCCCCATAAAACATTCACCCACCATAACAGCAAACCTATAGGAATCGTGCGGCTTTGCTATAAATGACAACATACTTCCTATCTTCTTAAAGGCTTTGTTCCGTGAACCTGATTTATCAAGCAGTTCATACGGAATACCCGTTGTTTCAATAACATTTGCTGCGTATGTAATTTTAAAGGAAGTCGGAATAAGTATTGCGGCAGAAAGCTCAGGATGCTCCTTAACCATTCTTCCTGCAGTTTCAATCACATTTGCGACTTCATCCTCCCAGGATTTGAACACGGCACAATTAAGGCCGCAGCCGCCAACAACAGGATTTGGCCTTTCATCATCGGCAGGCACAGGCTCTATGAACTGTTCTATCAAGCTTTCCCTGCACTGGTAAACAGGGTGGTTTTCTCTGACATATTTCATGAAATAGTTTGCAAGATTTATTATATCAACACTGCTCCTGCTAGATTGCGTTATTTTGAACACCTTGGTTTCAGGCATAGAGCAAAAGCTGTTAAACAACTGTGAATCACTTCGTGAAAAGCTTCCGCAAATTGCCTGGTTGCTGTCTCCCACCCTTAACAATTTTCCATTTGCAATCATTGTAAGTATGTCGTTCTGTATTTGATTGGAATCCTGGGCTTCATCCTCACACACATAGCTGTATCTTCTGCGGTAGCTTTCAAGCAGCGCGCTATCCGTCTCCAGAATTTTCTTTGCGTTGTACAGCATGTCGTCAAAGTCAAGAACACCCTCGATTTTCAGCTTGGAATCATATATTTCGTAAACCTCGGCAGCACATTTTAGTAAGGAATGCTTGTCAAGATCCCTGGTGTTTTCCACAGCTTCTCTTATACCTATTCCGCTGCATTTAAAGGCTCCTACAGCTTCCAGCATTACTCTGCCGAATTCCCTGTTCCACCAGTTTTCTAGTACCGATGTCTTTGATGAATCACTCATATTCTGACTTTCAACGTAATATTCATACCTTTCTCTGTTATGTGCTTTCCATTGGTTTATGGAATCGGTTATAAGGCCGTTTCTTTTTGTATCGTCAATAACCTCAAAATCATCGCTGATCAAGGCAATGTCAGGCTTATCCTTTATTATCTGAAGGCAAAGTCCGTGTATGGTTGTAACAAAATAGTCCTTGCCGCCGGTTATTCCCCTGTCTTCAAGTGCTGCCGCAATACGCTTTTTAAAATTATTTACCGCACTATTCATGTATGTGACAATTAGAATCTTGCCAGGTTTATTATAGCCCTGAGCTATGATTTCAGAAGCCCATATGGCAAGGCAGTGGGTTTTGCCACCTCCAGGTATTGCAGGAACTGCGCAAAAGCCTTCTCTGTATTGTTCAACAAGTTCCTTCTGACCTTTTCTTAATGCCATTGTCTACCTCCGATTGCCTCATCAAAGCAGTCAGCCAACAAGCCCTGGTTCTCAAAGCCATTTGCAGACAGAGCTGATTCAACTGTAATAACTTGCGACCTGCAGTGTTGAAGCAGCTCGCAAATTGTATCGGTAAGTCTTTTTATACCCTTCTCCCATTCTGTCTCCTCAGTATAAATATCTGCCGCATTCCACGACCTACTTAAAACATTGAAATTTGAAAGCTCCTTTATACTTCGAGGGCTCCAGTTCTCACTTGCAAGGCTTATAATAACTATAATTTCAGGATTGTAGCCTCCTGCAAGGAATGCAGTGGGGGTTGCAAGAAGAATGCTGTCGTCAGAATTATCCTCATTGAAGATTTCTGCACCTCTTACATGAATACCAGTTTTAAGCAGACCAATAAATTCCCTGTCGGAATTTCTATCAAACCTCAACATTGTTGTTGAAAAACTTTTGGCTCCTTCAACTAGCCGCTGCACCTGCCTTATATCGTTAGCATTTATATCCAGGCCAAGCATGAGCTCCATAAAGGCTTTCTGATAAAAGGAATAGATCGGTATGGGTTCTTCTCCTATATATTTGTCAATCCAATTCTTTATTGAACTATAATGCATCTCATCAAATGACTTATCCATCCTGTCAATACATTTAAGCTCATTTGCTTGAGGCAAAATTAAATTATTGCCATAGATTTCTTCTGCCAAAAGACTGCTTCTAACAGCATCCAGCTTTAGCATCAGTCTGATCCATTCTGATATATCAGCCTTAGCCGGTTTGATATTTAATGACGGGTGGCATATTTCTGAAAAGGTAACAAGCGCCCTCACAAACCTATTATCCATTATTGAGGTTTTTCTGGAAATATTATTGATTAATAAACCCTTTCGTTCCAGTTCGATAGAAAGAGCGTTTTCAGTTACTGGGTCTGCAAACGTCGATAAAACTGCTATATCACAAGGTTTGTATCCATCCTTGTAAACCAGGCTGCAGATCCTTTCTGCCGCTTGTTCAAGCATTTCATTCCTTAATTCGGAAGGTTTTAACCGTACAATACACTTTTGGCGTTCTTCCAGACACTCTTTTTTATTATATAAAATATTATTTCTCAGTATTTCAGTAAATCTGTTAATGTCCTGACTGCAGGTATAAGAGCTTTTGAGCTCAAGCTCATCATATTTTTCCAAAAAGCATTGAGCAGTATATTGTGTATCAGCCCCAAACACTTCCCTATACGAGCTTTCAGAGTTATATGCTAAAACGCAGGAATCAATATTAGGTATTAAAAATTCTATAAGGTCAATTTCCACCGGAGAGCATGCTTCAAGATTATCTGCAATAAGAGCTTTTACCTTACCAGATAGATGTTTCCTGTATTCAATATCGGTTAACAGCAACCTGTTATAGATTTCAACTGCCATGGCGTCATCAAAAGCACCCAGCTTGAAGCATTTTGCTCTATATGCATTCAAAATGCAATCCATATCAGCATAAGCCTGCTTCTTTATTTCATCCTTTTTTTCAAGACAGCCGTACAACCTGCTGCCTATTTCAGAATAGGGTATTCCGGCTGCTGCAGCCCTGTAATAATTCTGCACGACATAATCAACTATTTTAAGAGTACTTGCACTGATTCCGAAAAACATCCCTTTATTTTTTCTGTGGCTGTCAACCACCTTGTGAACAAGGTATGCAGCTGCTTCATTGTGTATAAAAACAGGTTTTATATGCTTTTCTTCTATCTCTGAACAGTTTTTTAGAACAATGGGGTACCAGGCTTCGATTTCAGACCGGATAAAACTTCTATATGTAGTAATACTCAGGCTGCCTGATTTGTTAGGGGTGCATTTTTTCTTCCACTCCATAACCTGCCTGGAGTTTGACACCAGCACAAGTATTTTTTCGCTTGGAACAAAAGATTTTTCTATCATATTCAAGTATTTCTTTTGAAGAAGTGTCGTTTTACCGCTGCCTGCAGTTCCTTTCAGGATTATGGGCTTTTTCTGCAAATCTGCACAAACAAACTCTTCCTGTTCTTTATAATCCAGAATTAATACCCCCTTAATAAACATGTCTATATTATACCATTTCAGGTACATAATTGGATACCCTGTCGAAAATGTAACAAATTAATTATTAAATTCTTTATCAGATGCGTTATAATACTATAGAAGAGGGGGATTACAAATGAAAATAATTGATTTGAGAAGCGACACTGTAACAGTTCCTACACAGGCCATGCGTGAAGCAATGTATAAGGCTGAAGTGGGAGATGATGTATATGGAGATGATCCTACAGTCAGGAAATTGGAGCAATATGCCGCTGAAATAGCCGGCAAGGACGCAGCGCTGTTTGTCCCAAGCGGCACCTTTGGCAATCAGCTTGCCTTGTTCACCCACTGCAGGCACGGCAGCGAAGTAATTCTCGGAGACGATACGCATATTGTTCAGCACGAGGTTGGGGCTGCTTCAGTCATTGCAGGTGTTAATCTGAGGACCCTTAAATCCAGCAATGGAGCATTGGACCCTTCTGAAGTAGAAAGTAAAATAAGGGAAGAAGATATACATTATCCGTCTACAGGCCTCATATGTCTGGAGAATGCCCATTCAAACGGCAGAGTCATATCCCTTGACAATATGAACCGTATTTATACTATAGCCTTGAAACACAAAGTTCCGGTACACCTTGACGGTGCAAGGCTCTTTAATGCAGCCTCCTACCTCAAAGTAGATCCAAAAGATATAACACGTTATTGTGACAGTGTAATGTTTTGTCTTTCAAAAGGCTTGTGTGCTCCTGTAGGCTCAATACTTGCGGGTGATTATGAGTTTATTGAAAAAGCCAGAAAAGGAAGAAAGCTGATGGGCGGCGGGCTCAGGCAGGCAGGTTTCCTAGCGGCTGCAGGAATTGTAGCACTAAGGGACATGCGTAAAAGGCTTGACGAAGACCATAACAATGCAATTGCGCTTGCTGCAGAGCTGGAGAAAATTCCGGGAATCAAGCTAAACATGGATGACATACACATTAACATGGTGTTTTTTGATATGAGCGGTACCGGCTTTGACGGGGATAGGCTTGTTGAAGAGCTGCTTAAGAGGAATATAAAGATACTGTCTCCTGAAAACGGGCTGATGAGGCTTGTAACGAATTACTGGGTAACACGTGAGGACATAAATTACGTGGCTAAATCCATCAGGATGGCACTTGCACAGATTTCGTAGAGGGTAGCTGCGCCATGGATCTGTGCTAATATATTCATCTAGAATATCAAACAAATAAAACTATTACAATTAAGTGAAATCTTAAGTATGGTTCAAGAAGGAGGTGCCTTAGTAATGAATAGAGCAGAATTTGAACAGAAAATTATGGAACATAACTTAATGACATTTTATGATGGTCACATATATCCACCTTTTGATGACGGATGGCGTACATATACCAAAGTTAACGAATATGTTAATGAAGCCGGATTATACGGTGTTTATAAAGACACAGACGGGAAATGGATTTATTATATAACTGAGTATAATGATAGAGGCCCACAAATGAGATATCGCAAACAATGTGATACAGAACATGAAGCTTTTGAACAGCTTTTTGAAAAAGTAATGAGGTTTAAGGCAACAACTAATAGGAAAAGAGCTGAAAGCAAGCTTTAAAATTTATTAAGTGCATCAATCAAAAAAAATACAACGAAATTTTACTACAAAGCAAGAGGATATTGATATTACATTAGAACACCTTGATCAAATTATAAGTAATATTTGGGGAGAAAACTATACCTATACATTTACAAATGGCATAGATATAATCGAAAAGCAATCACACGAGCCAATACTCAGCGTATATTGTTATACCCCATATGACTCTCTTAAAAAGCAAAACAATTATGATATTATGATACCATTCATGCACCATTTTGGTGAAATATATTTCTTTAATGGAAAAGAATTAGCCAATGATTTTGTAACGCACTACGTTGACACAAATGCTATTTATTTCATGTATTACAGAGATGTTATAAAAACAGACTTTAAAGGTAAAAAAATATGGCAAAGACATTTTGCATACAATAAGGAAAATGATATTTACCTCCATACTCATATTTTCTTATCAACATGGAGTTGGAATAATGAACAATACCCGTCTGATGAATACATTTGTATTACTAATGGATTTAATTCTTATTTGGTAAATAAAGAAGATGGCGAAATGAGCAGAATTTAGCATGGTCGAAAGACTACCAAAGCCAACTTATGATAAATATATTACAAAAGACCGGGAACTACCTATAGATCATATTTTTAAGAATTTGCCCTCAGTATGTATCACTGCAGCTGGATTTTAAGCTAATTCCTTTTTACTCAACACATCTGTTACACCCAATATTATAAAGTTACCTTTAAATAGGCGTAATAACACTATCTACGGGGCAAATACATCCTCGTAAATATCTGGATATGTATTTTTTACCCATTCTAAAAAGCCGACTTTATCCAAAACAATACCTGCTTGAATTGTTTCACCTTTTTCTACTCTGTTTCGTAAAATGTGAAGTTTATGTATTAGCCATTGCATTGGAGTAGAATTGCCGTAATTATAAGCATCATTAAACCTATTAATTAATTCCATAGGCAGGCTTTTAGTCTCACTTAAAAATTTATCAAGCTCTCTATTATATTCTGAAGGTAACTTTATTCTACAGATATCAATAAAATCCATAACTTTCTCCTTCATTTTGTAATTTGACTTCTGATATATTTGCCTTTATTTAAAATAATTCTTTGCAGCACCCAACACATCAGATACTGTTTTGGTACCTTTAAGAAGATTCTTACTAATATAAGAGTTAAGGTTGTTATCCATGACAAATTTGTTTTTATCGCTTAGATAAACCTTGACCTCGTCATATTCTACTTCATCACCTTTATTCAACGCTGTTATAATAATTACATCGTTTTCCCCATCATGATTAACATCTTTAAATGCTATGGCTCTTATGCCATAATACCCCAGATTGCTGGAGTTGAAATCAGGGAATTCATACTTTACATTACCATCGTTACCCAATAAGTAAAATTTCAAAGACTTCAACACTCCATTTGACGATTCTTTGAATCCGGATACAAACCACATACTTCCGAACCCTGTTAATGATGTTTTAAAGCACTGCTCTCTTATTATTTGAAGATTTGTCGAAGGAAAATCCGATTTAATATTTTCCCATTGGCTTTTCTGTTTAAAGTATTTTGAAATGTCAGAAAAATTCAAACTAAAAAGAGCATAGTCACCAATTACATGTGCGGTAGATACAGAGAATACTAACCCAGTAGATGTAAAATAATAAGTTTCATCATTCTCAAAAGCAGTTTTCAGATCATCTTTATTAAAATAATCTTTTTTAATAGCTGTAAAATCTATAGTACCACGGCCATCAACGAGTTGAGACTTATTAATTAATAGTTGTACAAAATCGCTATTTACATTAACAATATCAGATAGCTTTATTAATTCGCCAGTTTTCATGTCAATATTTATTGTATTGCAAAAACTAAAAGGGTGAGCTGCTTTCTTAGCATAACAATTTCCTGTTAAAAGTATGCTTAATAAATTATTACTGCTCCATATAACATCATAATCAAGATTATACCATTCAATCCAGCTTACATCTTCGCGGAGATCAGCGATCAAAGCTACATTTTTTATTAACTCATTTATTTTTGCCTGTTTTGTTTTATCAGAAAGCCCATTTATTTGTGGAAAGAAAACCTTTATGTCATTTGAGTTTTTATCAAAACTTGTTTTTACTACATTGTAATCAGAAATAACACCTTTAATGGAAGCAGCCTCTTTTTTACTACTGGTATTTTGTGATTCAGAAGAAGCTACAGGCATATTAGTTGCCGCAGCAGATGAAGTATCATAATTATTTATACCGGTATTTAATAGAGCTGTATTTGACTCGTTACTGCTGCATCCAGTCATAGATAAAATAAGTAATGTACATATGATTATACTGACTTTCTTCATTAGTCACCTCGTAAAAAATTATATGTTGTCTTTATAAATGCTGCTAATTCAATATTTACTTTCAAAACCCTAAATTTCCTACTAAGTTGCAAAGCTATTCTTTGTAATTAAAAAGAATTTTTGAATCTTTCCTATCAGTTGCCCACTCTACCATTGGCTGAGGTAATTTCTGAGAATATTTTTTATCATTGGTATAATACTCTATATAGTCATCTTTAACTATTGCAGCATACATATACTTTTGGGACATTATATAGAAACAGTATCCATGCATTCCTCTTAACATAGATGTACCAGCACTAACCTTTTCTCCATCCAGTATATCTTCTGTATAGCTTACACCTTGAGTATATTGAATAAATGATTCATACTCAGAACCAACAAGCCTCTTAAAAGTTTCATCTTGTTCCTTTGTTTCTACAATACCCACCTGTAGTGCTGTAGGTAAGGAAATATCAACCTTTTCTTTTGTGAAGTTAGAGTCAAATCCCACGCCCATCCCGCAATAATAATCATATCCATTAGAATTCAAATGCAACAAGTTATTTTCTATCTTAAATTCAAATATTATATTATCTTCCTTTTTATCATATGTAGTATCATTAAATACAGTTTTTGCAACACCATTTTTTATAATGCCAAAGCTTTCCAATGCTCCAGTATGTGTACCATTGAAAGCGTATAGTTCATAATAAAACAAATCATCAAACAACACTTTTATATCAGCTTCCGAACCACCAAAATAGCCAGAGTTTTTGCCTGTCCAATGTCCATCAAATCTCATAATAGCTGTACCCGGCTGCTTTGGAGGAGTTATATCTGAACCTTCTCTAATTAGATACAATGGATACACAACATTATCCTTTTTCCAACATCCTTCAATATAATCATTTGTTCTAAACACACCTTTCATTTCTACTTTTTTGTCTGCATCTTCTGTAAGAGAAATGGTTTGGAAATCTTTCATTTCAGCAAAGCCATTAACAGAACCTTCCAACTTGATATTAGTTTTGTACTGATCATAGTAATAAACCCCTGAAACCTTGTTGCCGGAAATATCTAGCTTTGCGTGCACCTTTGAATTACCTATTAAGCCATTAAACCAACTTTTATCATTAGTCGATTGTTTAGTTTCAGTTGTTGACTGTTGAATTGTTTTGGGTTGAATAATAGTTTTTTGTGTCATTGTTGATTGTTCTAGCTTTACAACCGATGACATAGTTATTGAAGTACTTTTATCTGATTTTTTTAGATCACTATTACTACTACAACCAGCGAATAGTATAGAAATAAACAATAGAATAATTACTTTCTTCATTAATGTTCTCCTATGTAAATTTCATTATTTAAGTGTAAATTCTAGACTTATATCACTATTAATATTTCCTTTTTCGTCCCTTAACGAGCATTCATCAATACCAAGCTCATACCTTTGTCCTGCTTCAATTTTCGAGAATTCAGGTGAAGGTGTAAGAATTAATTTGTTCCCTTTTATCTCACCATCCAGAATTATATAATCATCATCAGTTCCCGGTGTAACATTTACTTTTGTTAATACTGCGCCTATGCCGTTAGTAGTATAAAAGATTTTTCTGCCGAAATCTATTTCTATTCCTTTATCTAATGTTACATCCGTGGCTCCATTGTGTGGAGTTACACTGATTGGATTAAACTCTTTAACTTTACAGTAAAATATGGTTTTCCCCGGTTTTAACATCGGCATGGTAGTTTTCTCAATAGTAACAACTATACTTTTATTATCAAATTCTATTGTCCCACTTGTTTCATAATCTCCATCGTTATCAGTAAACTTTGCTATATTATTTTTTAATTTAATATTTTTACCATCATAATAATATGCCCGGCAAAAGTATAAATGAAAGTTAACTGATGTATCTGATATTTCTTTAATCTCAATGGTAGTACTATTTCCTCCAGTCTCTGGTAAAGAAGTGTACCAATGCCCTACATATCCTTCACTGGTTTCTTGCGGGTAAAAATATATTCCGCTTTTTTTGTTTTCATCATCAATAGGTGTTAATTTACCCCAACTGGTCTTAATACCAGCATTCGTTTTCTCAAAAGTGATAAGAATATCTCCCACATTATAAGATTCATATGTATTATCAGGTAAATACTTATCAAAAATTAGCTTTATTGAATTGGTGTCTCCATTAACTTTTGCTTGCAACCTTTTAAGAGTTTGATAGCCATCAATATTAATCTTTGCATAATAACTATTGTTCTCCCTATATATTGAGACAGAATAAAACATATTCTCATCTGGAGGAATAAACTCTGAAAAGGTATAATCCCCAACCCAGGATTCCAAACTTGTAGAAGATTTTAAAAGCCCTTTACCTTCAGGACTTTTTATTGGCTTTTCATTTAATATGCCTGATGAGGAAGTTTGCAAATTATCTGTGGATGCTGTTTGAGAAATTGTGTCTTGAGTTTCGTTTACTTTGCTACACCCAACAATAAAAAAATTAAATAAAAAAACTATAATAATTAATGTAAATATCTTATTATTTCTATTTTTCATAATATCTCCAATTAATTAAATCCCTATCGCTGTATTCAGCACATCCCTTACATCACTATAATCCGCCTCAAACTCGAGTATTCCCAGTGCATAAGCGCCAATGGCATACTGCTGGAAGTAAACCTTTATACCGTTGTTGTCAAGGTAAAACTCCTGGTCTTCGGCTATTCTGTCAAATTCCACTCCTTCGCTTAAACCTCTCTCCTTCAGCTGCTGCTTTACCTGATTGCTCATCAGAGTAACATAATCCGTTTTATCCTTAAACATGTCACTAAGTTTGTACTCTGTGCCATCCTTGAGGTTGAAGGTATATGCAGTTTGCAGCGTTGAACCGTGAGCACCGCCGTAATACTGATAATTATCGAAAACAACACTGAGAAGTCCATTTTGGTTATATTTAACCTGATAATTTAAGTCAACCCCAAATCGATGACCTTCAAAATATGATGGATCTATGTCTACAAGAGCATCCATCCCCATAACTTCTGCATCCTCTGCCAGTTTCTTAAAGGTTGAATTGATTTTATTCTGGACTGTCTTGTTTTCAAGTCCGTCCAGTTGAGGATACTGTAGTTTTGTATAAATTTCTTTTGTATCTATTTCTTCTGCCTTACTAATTATGTTAATAGAATTTTGTTTTACCGTTTCCATTTCTACATTGCCGGTTTTTTTATCCCAATCTATCTTCAGATTAAATTCTTCCATAAAAAAATTCTGAGGAACATATGTAACATTTTTATAAACTATTGGCATACCCATAAAATATTCATGTTTTGAATTGTTCTTTAAATTGAATGATTTTATATTATCATTGACCTGATCAATAATAATTTTCTTATTCTGATTCGAAACTACAACTGCCTGGTCCTTCGATGACCACGAGACCTTATAACCAAGTGCTTCACTTATAGCTCTTAACGGAAGATATACCGTATTTGCATAATATTCGTCGTCGGGTAAATAGGAGATGGCATTCAAGGTTTTCCCATCCAAAGTGATGGTGGAACCTGTTTTAGCTGCAGCAAAACCCGTAGCTGCAAAACATGAGAATACAATAGATACTACCAGCAGAAACACGATTTTTTTATTCATTTAACGGCACCCTTTTCTTAGTTTTTGGAATATATATTTTAGACTGAGACAAGTAAATTAAGTTCCCAGTGTATTGGCAATTTTTAATATTTATTTTTAAAGAAATCAATTCATTTATTTACATAAATAATTATAACCTAATATGCACAAACTTTGTATTGCGTAAGAAAAATATAAACGGGGTGCATATGGTTAAATCAATAGGTAAAAGCTTTACTGAGGGCAGCATACCGAAACATCTGATATCAATATCCATTCCAATGTTTGCAATAAACCTGCTTCAGCTGGCATACAGCATTGTTAACACCGTCTGGATAGGTAACATCGTAGGGAAAGACGGTATAGGGGCAACGACTGTGAGCATACAGGTAATTTTGATTCTAATAGGCATATCCTCAGGCGCAACAGTAGCTACAACAATACTCGTCTCACAGTACTATGGTGCCAAAAATATGAAGATGGTAGAAAAAATAATTAATAATTCATTTTCTATAGTACTTATTGTTGGAACAATCCTCACAATTTTAGGCATAGCTTTCAGTAATGAGATTCTGCGTCTTATGAATACTCCTGAAGGTGTATTTAAGGAAGCTTCAAGCTATCTTAAAATTTCTCTTGTAAGCTTTCTTGTAATGTTTCTCGCATACCTTTCCGCTTCTATACTCAGAGGTATTGGTGATACTATAACACCTTTGATTTTCTATATTGTAGGAGTTGTTCTTAATGCTGTGCTTGATCCCCTGCTTATAATTGGCATACCTCCCTTCCCCAAGCTCGGCCTTAACGGTGCAGCATATGCCTCAATAATAGCTCAGGGCTCTACCATGGCAGTCGGTCTTATATACCTCAGAAAGAAGAAGCATATTCTTTCGGTTAACCCGAAAAAATTCAGGTTGGACAAGGATATAAGTCTGATGATAATAAAAATAGGGTTTCCATCAGCAGTCCAGCAAACACTCGTTTCGG
Organism: Bacillota bacterium; assembly: GCA_023397675.1. Taxonomy (GTDB): domain Bacteria; phylum Bacillota; class Clostridia; order Acetivibrionales; family JANLFN01; genus JAEZTC01. The sequence continues at coordinate 55,053 of JAEWTV010000123.1, forward strand.
TCGGTTCGGCTGTAATTACAACTTTTGTAAATGTTTATGGGGACGCTGCAATAGATGCGTACGGAGCTGCAAGTCGTATTGATTCAGTAGCAGCACAGCCTTCAATGTCCATCGGTGCTGCCGCTTCCACTGTCACGGGGCAGAACCTGGGAGCCAGAAAGCCCGAAAGGGTTAAGGATATTTTCAGGTGGGGAATGTCAATGGCGATTGGTATTACCTTGGTTATAACAATAGTAGTACTTATTTTCCCCGCACAGATACTATCTATCTTTGGAATCGGTAACGACATCCAGGTACTCTCAATAGGAAAAACTTATCTTAGGATTGTAAGTCTTTCATACATGTTCTATGCAATAATGTATATGGTAACGGGCATAATCAACGGTGCAGGTCATACGGTAATAACCATGGTTTTTTCGATACTTTCCATATGGTTTGTCCGCATACTTCTTTCAATATTCCTTTCAGGAACTGCACTGAAGCTTAGAGGAGTGTGGATTGCAATAGTTGTAAGTAATGTAGTCTTAATGCTGGTTAATTTGATATATTACTTTACCGGCAAATGGAAGAAGGAAGTAATAAAGCATGAGGATATAAAGCTGTAATTCCACTAAAAGTTTGTATTGGGAAGATTTAATACGGGAAGATTATTTAACCTTGCAGAATTCTTTGTTAATTCAACCAGCTTTACAATCTTTTTAAAGTTTTTTCTAGCACCCATTATCAGCAAGGGCCTTCCAATAAATGTTAACTTAAGCGCTCTCGAAAAAAAGCCGCCGAAGGTCATGGAAAGCGGTACTGTAGGTGCAGTTGATGATAAAACCATTTTTTCATTAAAGCCATATTGCTGATGAACCATATAAATAACATTCTGGAGGCAAAATACCATCTTTTTATGTATTCCATGTCCCAGAGTAAATACCTTGTTTCCTTCATCATCAGTTCCACGATAGACGATTTTTGCCCTATCCTGAAATGATAATTTATCAAACATTGGAACTGCCATTACCTGCTCCTTGCTGGGCACTTTATCGCCAGAAATCAATTTTAAGTGGATAGCTGCCGCAATAGATGATGAATGGGTACCGCCAAAATCATAATAAATATATATCATAATATCACCCCAGGGTATTATGTGCTTTTTATGGGATTATTATTAAATAAAAAACCCAGATTTTCCGGGTTTTTTATTTAATAATATTCTTTTATTTGACTGAAATTTTAAGACATCCGTTCTCATGGTATATCTTTATAACTGAATTATCTTGTGCTTCGCCTCTAATAATAAGCTTTGCCACTTCAGTTTCAATATACTTCTGCATATATCTTTTAACAGGTCTTGCCCCATATAAGGGAGAATATGCGGAGTCTGCGATGAACTTTTTAGCTTGCTGATCAACCTCCAGAACGATTTTTCGTGCCTCAAGCCTTTTACTGACTTCACTCAAAGCCAGATCAATTATTTTTATAATTTCATCCTTTTGCAGAGGTTTAAACAATACAATTTCATCAATTCTGTTTAAAAATTCAGGCTTAAAATTCTTTTTCAGCTCTGACATAGTGCTGTCTTTAGCCTTTTCGTTTATATTGCCTTCCTTGTCTATACCCTCCAGCAGATACCCGCTTCCGATATTTGATGTCATTATTATAACAGTATTTTTAAAGCTTACTGTCCTCCCCTGGCTGTCTGTGAGTCTCCCGTCGTCAAGTATTTGAAGAAGAATATTAAACACATCAGGATGTGCCTTTTCGATTTCATCAAACAAGATAACACAAAATGGCTTTCTTCTGACAGCTTCAGTAAGCTGACCGCCTTCATCATATCCAACATAACCGGGAGGTGCGCCTATAAGCCTTGCAACCGTATGCTTTTCCATATATTCACTCATATCTATCCTGACAATGTTTTCTTCACTGTCGAATAACGCCTGGGATAAGGCTTTTGCAAGTTCTGTTTTACCTACTCCCGTAGGCCCGAGGAATATGAAAGAACCAATGGGCTTTGTTATGTCCTTCAGACCTGACCTTGCTCTTAATACCGCATCTGAAACTGCTGTAACAGCTTCATCCTGGCCTATAACTCTTTTATGAAGAATTCCTTCTAGATTCAGAAGCTTATCTTTTTCATTCTCCACGAGCTTTGTAACAGGAATCCCTGTCCATCTTGAGACAATTTCTGATATTTCCTCCTCAGAAACCTCTTCCTTAAGAAGCCTTCTCCCATTTGACAGCTGTCTTGTCTTTTCCTCCTCAAGAGCTTTCTCAAGCTCAGGCAGCTTCCCGTGCTTTAGGATTGCCAGTTCATTAAGGTCATATCTTCGTTCCGCAGCTTCTATTTCTCTTTTTACAGCCTCTATCTGTTCCTTTAAATCCTTTTCCTTCTTTATATTTTCTTTTTCAAGCTCCCACTGTGCCTTCATTCCGGAAGCCTTGTCCTTTAATGAATAGATTTCTTTTTCTATAACATTGAGCCGTTCCAATGAAGCTGGGTCGGTTTCTTTCTTCAATGCCTGCTGCTCGATTTCAAGCTGCATTATTCTTCTCATTATCTCATCCAGTTCCGCAGGCATGCTGTCTATTTCAGTCCTTATCATAGCTGCAGCCTCATCCATAAGGTCTATAGCCTTATCAGGAAGAAACCTGTCGCTTATATACCTGTTGGACAGTACAGAACACGCAATTATGGCGTTATCGGTAATCCTGACTCCGTGATGAATTTCAAATTTTTCCTTTAAGCCCCTCAGTATTGAAATAGTGTCTTCAACAGTAGGCTGATCAACCATTACAGGCTGAAATCTTCTTTCCAGTGCTGCATCCTTTTCTATATATTTTCTGTATTCATCGAGAGTTGTAGCCCCGATACAATGTAACTCGCCCCTGGCAAGCATAGGCTTGAGGATATTTCCCGCATCCATGGAACCTTCCGTCTTTCCGGCGCCTACAATATTATGAAGCTCATCAATAAAAAGAATAATCCTTCCATCAGATTTCTCAACCTCTGTCAAAACAGATTTTAGTCTTTCTTCGAATTCACCTCTGTATTTGGCGCCTGCAATCAGTGAGCCCATATCCAGTGCAAAAATAGTCTTGTTCTTAAGACTTTCTGGTACATCGCCTTTAAGAATACGCTGTGCTAGTCCTTCAACAACCGCAGTCTTACCTACTCCCGGTTCTCCTATCAGCACAGGATTGTTCTTGGTTCTTCTTGACAATATCCTTATAACACGCCTAATTTCAGTGTCTCGGCCGATAACCGGGTCCATTTTGCCCAGTCTTGCCTGTTCAACAAGGTCTCTGCCAAATCTTCTCAGGGCTTCATAGGTCTCTTCGGGGTTTTTGGATGTTATGCGCTGGTTGCTTCTCACCTTGCTTAAGGCATTCAAAAACTTCTCAAGTGTTATTCCATCCCTTGTAAAAATCGCTGCTGAAGGAGTTTTACGCTCTTTTAACAGAGCGATATAAATATGCTCCACACTTGTATACTCATCCTTAAATTTTCTGGCTTCATCCTCTGCGCTAAGCAGTATTTCATTCAGCCTTCTGGAGGCATAAAGGTTTGCGGTATTTCCGAATACCTTCGGAAGTTTTTCAAGCTCGCGTTCAACATCCTTTATCAAAAGCGAAACATTCTCACCTATAAAGCTGATAAGTCTGGGGATTATACCTTCTTCCTGGCTTAAAAGTGCCAGGTGAAGGTGTTCACCATCTACCTGCTGATGACCGTATCTTAATGCTGTTTCCTGAGCGGCGCCTATTGCTTCCGCCGCTTTTTCTGTAAATTTATCCTGATTCAAAAAAATCACCACCTATTATATAAATTTTATCTAAATTAAGATTAATTCTTGGTTGACTTTGACTTTCCTTGACCTATTCTTATTATATCCACTTTCCAGCAATAAATCAATAAGGATTTAATGCAAAATATAGAAAACACCTGAACCAATGATGGCGCAGGTGTTTTACCATGATATATATTCTAATAAAGTTTTCCGACGATATAGACAAGAAGTCTTGAAGGAACAAGCCTTCTGAGGAATGCAATTGCTTTATAGGATAATCCTACGGTTTTTCTTACCGGAGGATTTTTTCTGCTCATTATTCTTTTTACCACCTTCGCAACAATTAGAGGGTCTGGCCCATTCATTTCGGATTTAGCCATTGTTTCTATGGACTTTGAAAATTTATTGTAGTAAACCGAGTCCTGACTGGCAGCCTTAGCATTCTGCCTGCTGCCGGTAAAACCTGTTTTAGTATCACCGGGTTCTACAAGGGACACTTTAATTCCAAACTGGGCAAGCTCTATACGCATTGCTTCAGTCATTGCTTCCAGTGCATATTTGCTTGCACTGTACATGGATTGGTATGGTATGGAAATCAGTCCAGCCACTGATGAAACATTGATTATCAGTCCTTTTTTCTGGCTTCTCATTACAGGTATGACATTCCTGCACATTCTATGTACTCCAAAGAAATTGGTATCAAACTGTCCAAAGGCTTCCGACGGGTCGGTATCCTCTACCGAACCGGCAATTCCGTTACCGGCATTGTTAATAAGTACATCTATTGTGCCCTCTTGTGATGTTACATAATTAACAGCCTCAGTTACCGAAGCCTCATTACATACATCCAGCTTAACCATCTTAATAAAACCTTCACCCTCTGATGCAATAAGTTTTCCGTTTCCGCCCGGAACATTTCTTGATGTCCCGTAAACTTTAAACCCATTTTTCATAAGATATTCGGCAATAGATTTCCCAATTCCGGAAGAAGCGCCAGTAACCAGTACGACGTTTCCATAAAGGTGTTTCATAATGTATTTACCTCTCTCCAATAATTTTTGGATTTTCAGATAAACTCATTATATATATGTATGGTTTGGTATGCAATATCATAAAAAACAAATAGTAAAAAGTAAGTATTATCAGACATTTGAAATATTATACCGTATTATGGTCAGGCAGCATTAATTGTCTTGCTATGCTTTGTTCAACCAAAGAATACAAAATAGCCTGTTTTTATTTGCAATTATGTGTTAAAATAGTTCTGTACGTTTTTTGGTACACTATGAAAAATTTATGTTTTATGAATCAGCATATATATGTTGCTTTACAAAATTTAACGCTACATATATATGGTACGTCTCTTTTAATATGACAATTTGATTAAGGCATCAACATTATATTCAAAAAGGGGAAAAATGCAAAGATGGACATTTTTGAAAAGTGTGGGAATTTTACCAGAGCAAGGGAAGCTATAGCAGCAGGAATTTATCCTTATTTCCATGTCCTTGAGTCTGGTCAGGATACTGAAGTAATAATTAATGGCAAAAGAACAATAATGCTGGGTTCAAATAATTATCTTGGTCTGACATCTGACCCAAGGGTTAAGGAAGCAACTATAAAAGCTGTTGAAAAATATGGCTCCGGCTGCTCAGGTTCCAGATATATGAACGGTACCCTGGATTTACACGTTGAACTTGAGGAGCGTTTAGCTAAATTTGTGAGAAAAGAAGCATGTATGACATACAGTACCGGATTCCAGACAAATCTTGGTATCCTTTCAACTATAGCCGGAAGAAACGATTACATAATATGTGATGAAAAAAATCATGCCAGCGTAGTTGACGGCTGCAGATTAAGCTTTGCAAAAGTATTAAAATACAAGCATCAGGATATGGAAGACCTTGAAAGAATACTTAAGAAAATACCTGAAGAAAATGGTATATTGATTGTTATCGATGGTGTTTTCAGTGTTGAAGGTGAAATTGCTGACCTTCCCAACATTGTAAGGTTGGCAAAAAAATATAATGCAAGAACAATGGTTGACGACGCACATGGTTTTGGAGTATTGGGCAAGAGGGGTTCCGGTACGGCTGAACACTTTGGTCTTGAAAATGAAGTTGATATAGTTATGAGCACCTTCAGTAAATCACTTGCAAGTCTTGGCGGATTTATTGCAGCAAGCGATGAAGTTATTCATTATGTTAAACATCATTCCAGACCTTTCATATTCAGTGCCTCCATTCCCCCGGCAAATGCTGCAGCTGCACTTGAAGCACTTAATATAATTGAGAAGGAACCCGAACGTATACAATGGCTTTGGGATAATGGAAGATATATGTATGAAGGCTTTAAAAAACTTAATATTCAGGTTGGAGAATTCTATGCCCCAATAATTCCTGTAATGACCTGGGAAAATGAACGTACTTTTATTGCTACCAAAATGCTGCTTGAAGAAGGCGTTTATGTAAATCCATTTATTGCACCTGGTGTACCTGAAGGTGAGGCTGTTTTGAGAACAAGCTTTACTTCGACACATACTAAGGAGCAGTTGGATTTTGCACTCAATGCTTTTGAAAAGGTATTTGCACAACTAAAATAAAAAATATTAAAGCCCGGGAAACCGGGCTTTTTTGTTATGTATTTTTACTTAAGTTTCATTTTTTACTCCGTAAAGCACCTGCCCAGTCGGTACAACACTTGAAGCAGGCTCACAGTAGGTATTCTGGTCATCAAAGTAAATATGTGGCTTGAAGATTTCAAGAATAGGAACCTTGCTCAAACCCCCAAGGAAAAAAGATTCATCTATATTTATTCCCCAGTGTCTGAGTGTCTTTATAGCCCTTTTATGTGACGGTGAGTTTCTGGCTGTTACCAAAGCAGTACGTATTGGCTTCTTTGGAGAGTTTTCGAACGCTTTTTGTATGTTGTTCAAACCCTGTAAAAAGTTTTTAAAAGGTCCAGGAGTCAATGGAATATCACTGTTGTCGCTTTCACTTTTCTTGAATTCCTCAAGTCCCTTTTCCTGAAAGATTTTTTCAGCCTCATCACTGAAAAGTACCGCATCACCATCAAAGGCTATTCTTAATTCTTCGGTATCATCATCGCGGTAATCCACACCTTTTAAAATAGCCGCAGCCGCAAAATTATTCTTAAGTGCAAGCCTTACATCTTCGTGTTCAGCAGACAGAAATAATGAAGAATTAAAAGCCCTTAAATATTCATAAGGCGCATGTCCGCTTGTAAAAGCGGCTCTTGTTATATTCAGATTGTATTTTTCTATTGAATTAAAAACGCGCAGACCAGTATTAGCGTTATTTCTTGAAACCAAAATTACTTCAAAGGCATTTTCATCGCTGTCAGGATACTTTACATTAAGAAGTCTTTTAATAAGCGGGAAAGCGACTCCAGTACCTAAAACATTGTCTTCATGCATGGTCTGGTATTCTATGAAACTTGCAAGCCCTTCTTCACGATAAACCCTGTCACTGTCGTCCAAATCAAACAGTGCCCTTGAGGAAATAGCAATAACCATTTTATCTTCCAATACCCCAGGCATAATGAACCCCCTTAAGTTCACTTAATGTCTAATTTATTTTATCATTCTATATGGAATCGGGCAAACACTTATAGGATCAAAGCTTTGAAAAAGTGCCGGAATACTTAACTACACCTCTTATATTGTCAAGAATCCCTTCTTTAAGTGGATTTACCATAAACACCTCATCCGGTACTGGGAAAGGTGGATGAATACCATTAAAGCGTGCAGTCTGGAAGCCGAACCTCGGATAAAAATCAGGAAGTCCAAGTACTACAACAAACAAAAAACCTTTTTGCCTGCATCTTTCAAGCCCCTGCCGCATCAGTTCCGAGCCTATTCCCTTGTTTTGGAACTCAGGTAATACTGCAAGCGATGATAAAGCCAGTGCTTCATATTTTTCCTTTTCATTTTCAACTGATATTACACTGAACAGAATGTGCCCTACTAATTCATTATCATATAGCGCAACAAGAGACAAATCAGTCAGAAACCCTTCAGAAAAACGGATTTTCTTTACCAGCTCGGCTTCCTTTGTTCGGTTGAAAGCTCTGAAATGAATCTCAAAAACCTTTTCATAGTCTTTGGAATTTTCGGTTCTAACAATAATCATACTTCCTCCATAGATAATACTTATAAGCATATTTCTGGAGCAACCCACAACAATATTAATATGTTTCCCAGATACTATTATTATTGACAATTCCTAATGGTTTTATATTGTTTGAAATATTAGATGCAATTAAATATTAAAAATTACCTTAAATCCTTTATAAAACCGGTCTTTACTCCGCGCTTGAATCCGCAGCTTTCATAAAAACTCATTACTCCCTCATCTTTTCTTCCAGTTAGAAGCATTACCTTGTAGCAGTTTTTGTCCTTAGCAAGCTGTATGGCTTTCTCAATAACTGTCTTTCCATACCCGCACTTCCTGTAGTCCTTATGTGTTATTACATTCTCTATTAAGGCGTATGGACGACCCCCGCGTGTTAAATTCTTAATTATTGCCACTGTACATGATGAAACAAGTATCCCATCCTGTTCTGCAACTAAATAATAAAGATTAGGGTCGTTAATTATTTCGGACCATAGATTACTTAAATAAGCCTTATCACGGATTTCCTCATCATCAACATTTAGCTGTTTGTATAAATTCATCAATTGGTCAAGTTCATTATTTTTAATCAATCTCACATTATCCGTAAAATCCATATTCCCCCCCTAATTTGCTATTGATAAATATTAGCAAATTATATATATCATTATAAACATATTTTTAAACGCTGTAAAAGATTAATAACATGGAATTTTGCATATAAAAAAGCCCTGAAAGTCAGGGCTTTTTACTGGCAGCTTATTTATTAAGCAATCTTACAGGTCTTGCTTCAATATATCCTCTGTATCCCATTGGAGCCAGCTGGAACCTTGGACCATCCTCATCAGCATATTCGAAGCCGTAAATTTCGGGATTGTAATTTTTCATAATCTCCCACAAGTCTCCTATAGCTTCTTCGAACTTTTCATCATCATAAGGCTGACCCTGGAAAACCATCATTTTACATGGCGGAAGCTGTATTAGTTCAAATCCGTACGGTATTTCCCCTGAATAGTCCATGGGCACTTCAACACCCTGGCAATAGGTGGAAGTTCCTGGAGTTCTCATGTTTTCAGGCATCCACATTCCTATCGGCTCATTCAGTGCTCCTTTAATGCTCGTGAGTTTATCCCAGACATCACAGCCTACTTCTTCACAGTATTCAAAATAATGAGTTGCCTTTTTTCCCCTCTTTAAAATAACTTTCCTGTCAGGCCTGTCAACCACCTGTACAAAAACTGTATTTGTGTTTGGTTTATTATTCATATAATCCTCCCCTTTTAGTAATCTGAGATAGTAATCACGGAAATCACCGGGCATAAAAAGCTTCAATTCAGGCATGTTCTTACAGTAGCTTTTTGGAGTCATCCCAAAGTACTTTGAGAAAGCTCTGGTAAAACCTTCGTGCGAATCAAACACAAAATCAAATGCCACATCAACTATTCTGGTGTCCTTTTCACGGAGCTTGACGGCTGCCTGCGACAAACGAAGGGCCCTAATGTATTCGAATGGAGTCATACCCGTCATATCCTTGAAAAGACGTTCCATGTGCCATGGCGAATACCCTGAGGCATTTGCGAGCATGTATAGGGTTATCTGCTCATTAATGTGCTGTTCTATAAACTCCTGAATTCTGCTTATTGCTTTTAATTTATCCCATATTTCCATTTACTCACCTCTTAGTTAGAGGATACCATAAGGATATTATATCATTCTTGACTTGTTTTGCTGTGTTTAAAGTATAAATTAAAAAGCACCAGGGATTATTATCTTCCCGGTGCTGATATATGCAATATAATTATTTGCTGCCTTTAATCACCTTAATCTCTACTTCCTGAGTGTCCAGCTTTGAAGACAGGTCCTTAACTTCGAATTTTAATTCTTTTACTTCTTCGTATGTTTGCTTATAACCGTCAAATAAGGCTTTAGAGTTATTATCAAGCTTGTTTTCCAAGCAGATTATGTTATTATTCAAATGGGCCATGTTAGTTTCCATATTAACCATTCTAGATTCCATACTGTTCATATTACTTTCCAAATGAACCATGTTAGATTCTAAATTAACCATTCTGGTTCCCATATGGTTCATGTTACCTTCCATACGGTTCATACTACTTTCTAAAGAATTTAATCTCTTGTCTGTCTCGCTTCTGAACTGAGACAGTTCACCGTAAATTTTACTCATCAGGTCGAACATTTTATCTTCCAACAAACACACCCCTTTGCATAAAACATTTTATCAAAAGAAAAGGAAAATTGCTATAGGACATTTGGGGTATGTATCCGCTTTTGAAAAAGCGGAGTAAAACACATTCGTAGCTCCTTTCAAGTCATTATTAATGGATTAAAAGACTTTACTCAAATTTTCTCTAGGACCAAAACCCAAACCTTTTCTCCCGCTTTTGAGCCGGCCAAAATCGGGGGAAAAGCCGCCGCTCGCCGCGGAGGCATAAGGCTGGGCGCAACGGATTCCGTGACAGAACTTCCAAGCCTGCATACTTGTTATTGTCCGGCCGGTTCTTATGTCATCCATAACATACCCACCTGAATCCGTCATCCTTGACGAATTCGCCGGACTTGATTAATGCAGTCAGGAATTTCTAGTCACTCCACCAAGCGCCTTCAGGGCTAGGGTAATAGGTGGCTATACCGAACTTTGTAAACAAAGTTCTACCGCAGATGCTTATTAGCAGCTTTGATAGATACGTTCATAGCAAAATAGCAACACCATATTTTGACATATTGTCCATTATAATGTATAATTATGGCAGGGATTAAGAACGGTTCACTAAGTTTTTGGCCGGCGATGGAATTTATACACGTTGTATAAGTTCCTAGCCTACTGAAAAGGAGGTGAAGAAGATTGCACGACTGGATAATGGTTGCCAATGAAATCATAGGAGCTGCTGCAGGGATTATCAACATATACATACTCCTGGATAAAGTAAAAAAGCTTCCTAAAACACAGAAACGGCGCTTCTGCAACAAGCACCGTTCCAAGTAATCCCGATATGAGAAAGTCCCTTGTGGACTTTCTCTTTTATTTAAAGTATAACCCAATATTTGCCTGCTAGTCAAGGCTTCGTAAATAAGATATATGTTACGCTTCAAACATCCCGCGAATCACCGTTACAGCTTGTCCTCTGATGTAAGTCTTATTTTTCTCTACCCTTACCTTAAGGTTACCGCCCCGCTTTGATGCCTGATAAGCGTTAAACTCAGACTTGCCAAGCTTTTTGCTCCAGTAAGGTCCCAGGCAGCAGTGTGCCGCACCTGTAACAGGATCTTCATTAAGACCTATACAAGGATCAAAATACCTTGAAATGAAATCATATTCTTTACTTGAAGACAATGAAGTAATAATTACACCTCTATCGGTTGAATCCTTAAGCATTTGGAAATCAGGCTTTGCCTTTATTACCAAATTATCTGATGCAACTTCAACCAAATATGAAAGGTTATTCACCCCTGTAAATAAAACCTTGGTTTCTTCAGGAGTATTAACCATACCCAATGCCTCAAGTAAGCCATCGGGCATTTTTGATTCTTCTGTCTTATCAGACGGAAGACAAAGCTCAATAAAGTCTTCTTCCAACTTTGCTGTCAAAGCACCGCTTAGTGTGTTAAATACGACAGTTTCTCCCGGTTTCAAAGCTCCCATTTCACGCAAAACATGAGCAGCTGCCAGGGTAGCATGTCCGCACAGATTCACTTCAGTTTGGGGACTAAACCAACGCAGGGAGTAACCCTTGTCCTGTTTTACAAGGAAAGCCGTTTCGGAGCTATTCAACTCTGCTGCGACATGCTGCATCCATTTTGAACTTTTAGGCTCCTGCAGAATGCAAACACCTGCCGGGTTACCGCAAAAAGCACAATTTGCAAATGCATCTACTTGATATATCGGTACTTTCATCTTGTTCACCTCAGATGTGTATATAACAAATTAAAAAGGCTCGAAGACTCGAGCCTTATCCTAACAATTTCTTTACAATCTGGTTGATAGCTTTTCCGTCTGCTCTACCTTTAACCTTAGGCATAACCGCCTGCATAACCTTTCCAATATCTCTGACAGATGTAGCACCTGTTTCAGTGACGGCCTGCTTGACGATTTCCTCTAGTTCAGCTTCTGAAAGCTGTTCAGGAAGGTATTGAAGAAGAATATTTATTTCAGCTGTCAAATTATCAACTATGTCCTGTCTTCCAGCACTTTCGTACTCAGACAGTGAATCACGTCTTTTCTTAACTTCTTTTGCAATAATATCGATTATACCATCGTCTTCAAGGGTAACCTTGTTATCCTTCTCAATCTGAAGCACTGCTGAACGAACCATCTGAACCGCATTCTTCTTATTGAGGTCCTTGTCTTTCATAGCTGCCTTCAAATCATCGAGGAGTCTTTCCTTAAGGGTCATAGTACTATCCTCCATTATTTAAACTTTCTCTTTCTAGCAGCTTCAGATTTCTTTTTTCTTCTAACACTAGGCTTCTCATAATGTTCTCTTTTTCTAACTTCTGCTAGAACGCCGGATTTTGCACACTGACGTTTAAACCTCTTGAGAGCACTATCGAGAGACTCGTTTTCTTTTACTCTAACTTCAGACACTTAATTTCCCTCCCTCCGATGGTAGCAATTGTGCCGGGAATAAGCCGCATCTTTTGCTTCATTCATTGATGGAGAAGTAAGCTAAATACAGCACACACTATATTATATATTAATTC
>JAEWTV010000038.1 GCA_023397675.1 Bacillota bacterium
GCGTATGAAGGATCTCAAGCATGGTCGCGATGGTCAGCGTCGTATTCTCATCAAGTCTCTCAGCACTGAGGAATATCCGCGCTTGAATAAAGCATTTGAAGATACTCTGGGAGATTCTATCGATGAAGATTTCGAGATGAATACGAATACGAACCAGAATACCAACGGCAACAAACAGAATCAGAATCATAACAACCAGAAGAACAATCAAAACCAGCAGCGCAATAACAATCAGCGCAAGTAATTAGTCATAACTGTGGCCACAGTTATGAACGGCAAATAGTTTTAAAATAAGAAGTATGAAAAGATATAATCATTCATACTTCTTATTTTTTTTTTATTTTTTATCTCCATACGTACATTAGCTTAATTCCGTGTAAATATTTTATATGTGTTTTATTTTAAAGGTGGTATCGTAAATGCTAAAAAATGTATCGGTATCGAAATCTATTTTGGAAGATGACTTTGGATTCGTTCAGGTAGATTCTGATAGATACCATACCATGATGAAGAAAGGTAATATCGAAGTTGAAGTTATGCCTAATGGTTCTGTACGTGTTATTGATTCAAAAGATACCAATACCGTATACGATTTCAAAACGGTAAAACGTCATAAATTACCTTTCACAAAATAAGACATCTTTTTAAGTCACACGATTTGTTAATTTAATTCATTTTATTTTAAAGGAGAATTTTTATGCTTTATTTGTATAACGAAAATGACAATCCTGTTTGGGAACTTAAAAGCGACGATAGCCGTTTCCTGCGCCTCCAGCTTATTGAGCGTCCGGAATTTGGTATCAATATCCAGAATCGAGATATCAAGAAGGAAGACTTTAACACAGCTGTGCTGGAATCAACTAACAATGTTTACGATGTAAATCGTTTGGCTGATTTCAATTCGAGCATTCATTTCGATGTTAAGTCCCTTCGTCCAAGTATCATGCATTCTAATGAGAAATATAACTCGGATATCTATATTGCATCTTTCGATATCACGGATGGTAGTCGTGTAATTAACCTTGTTACGAGCAAGGCTTACATCTACAATTCGCTTTATGATTATGATGCTAAGATGCTGCATGTTATTTTCTCTCTCAATAAGAAAGCTGATAAGACTTTCCTCGAATTCATTTTCGAAGATAAAGATAAGAAGAATGTATTCATCCGTCATTTCATGATTAATGCTAAGAGCAATCTTCCAAAGGTTGTTGCTCGTTCCATGTCTCTTTCGAATCCGATTGAGCGTGGTAAGCGTGGTCACATTAATCCGACGGATCATGCGAATGGTACGAAGTATAACATTAAGCGTTATGTGCCGCTTCGTCCGACGAAACTTATCTTCTTTGATAAGAATGAAGATAAGGAAGCTATGTGCAACGCTATCACATCAACGTTCAAGTATGATATGGAGCGTTCGGAACTTCAGTGCCTTGAAGGTAGCGATGTTCGTGAAGTAGTCAAGGGCTGGGTTTATAATAAGAATTATCGTTGTGCAACCTATTATGTACCGGAAAAGAATCGTGAAGAGCTTCGTGAAGATGCTGATTTCAAGAAATCGCTTCTAGATGATAAGTATGCGAAACTCTTCGATGTTGTTCTTGTCATGTGCAACGATTCTTGGGTTGTACGTATTAAGTGATAATTTGATGAACTAAAATACAATATTAGAGTTCTTTACCATTTATTTTATTATGGTAAAGAACTCTAATTAACGTTTAGAATGATATTATTTTATTAAACCATAATATATCTTTCCTGAGAATAATCATGCTTAGTAAGATAATACCACTGATCTATAATTTTGTATAATTCTGGAGATTCCATAATATGATATGAATCATTATACATCAATTTATTTTTTGTAAGAACATCTTGCCTACTTTTAAGTAGTGCATCTTTACTATCTTTAAATTTAGTATAATCATCAATAAGGATTATGAAGAAATTCTGTTCTAGAATTATGTATTTATTATAGAAAACATTAAGCAGACAATACGCTCCGCAATCATCTTTTGTATTGAAAATATAAATGCTATCTTTATATTCATCTTTAGATTCTTGATCTATAGTTGATATATTATTTTTCCTATATTTTACTATCAAAGTTCCCAAAGTATCAACAAAGAAAAGATTTGAGTTTTTGATAGCATCAGGAACATCATAAATTTCAAGCATATTGATACCTCCGAATAATTCAAGATTATTATTTATAAAAGCTATGACGCTCTAATAAAAATCTGTCTTTTATAATGAAGTGAGGAAATTGCCATATGAATAATATTATGAATGATGAATGGAAAGAGTTCTTTATAAACTCTTTAATATCGTGTAGTGATGAAGGTATTAAGAAACCGGATAGAAATCATCTCTATTATAAAAGAAGCATATGGAAAGAAATAAAGAATTTATTTCTAGGGCTTTTTCATAAAAGAGATAAAAATAAGATATATGTAGTTAATGGTAAATTGTATGGTAAAGATGCAGAAAGGTATATCCCTCTTAATGATTTCTTAAATTGTAAAGGTTCATGCTATGAGATTTTTATAGAGAAATGGAAGGAAAAATTCCAGTATGATTTGCTTGAAGTAAATCCCGATATTAATCCTTTCATTAGTATTTATTTATCTCATTTATCTATGCAAGCTGGTATAATTATTTTTGAGTGTTTTGTTTGTGAGCATGATAGATTAGGAGATAAATTACCCCAAGAATATATTTTAAATCTTTCAATTGATCTTCTTAAGCTAGTCTCTATATTCATGACTCCATCCGAAAGAATACTTTCATATAAACTAATAAAGGGATTACATCCAAATTTAATTGTAAATATTAATGATATTACAAATACACTTTAAAATATATATTATATATTCGAGTCAATAATTTAATATTATTGACTCGACATTTTTGTATCTCTAGATAAAAGAAAGGATGAGTTTTATAAAATGGGTAAAATTCATGATATGCTCTTATCAGTAGATAAGAAAAACATTTTCGATTTCACTACCAGACCCAGTGTTGGATATCCAAGTGGTTTGTATCCTCTGGATTATTCCAATGGTTATTGGGTAAAGGTATTGAAAAATGTGGAGCCAGGTAAAGACCGTTGGCTCAATATCGGTACCCAAGGTGGTACATTTTATACCGTAATTGGTAATAGCGGTGTAGGTAAATCTGCACTCTGTATTGCGATGGGTTCTTCGATGATCCGTCCGTTTGAATATGGTGAGTATTATCATACGGATGCAGAAGGCACGTCCAATACAACTCGTATTCAGCAGTTGAATCGATTCTCTAATGAAGAGATGGAAGAGAAGTATCACTTCCCTAACGTTATTTATGTAGAGGATCAGTTTACTCTTATCTATAATCTTGCTCAGTTAAAGATTAAGAATAAAGAGTTTGCATATGATACTGGTTATCTTGATCAGAATGGTGATCCAATCATCATTCCACAACCAACTGCTGTATTGATTGATTCTTTACCATCCATGCAAACGAAGGATGTAGAAGATCAGGCAACGCTTGGTAGCCAGACGTATAATATGAGATTGGCGATTGCATATAATACCTTCTATAAGCGTCTTCGTCCAATTATTCGAGATGCGAATATTACTGTATTTGCAATCAATCATATTAAAGAGAAACCTCAGATGGGATTTGTAAAGACTCAGGCTAAGATTCAATATCTGAAACCGGATGAATCAATCCCAGGTGGTTCTGGTCCGATTTATTATAGTCAGAATCTTTTACGTGTTATCTATCGTGGTAAGTATGTAAAAGATAAGCATGGATTTGATGGTTTCTTAGTAGAAGCATTGAATATCAAATCTAAGACGAATAAATCGGGTACAAGTGTTCATCTTGTCTTCCATGCTCAGCGTGGTTTTGAACCAATTCTTACGTTACTGAAGATGGCAGATGATCTTGATTTAATCAAGGGAAGAAATCCATATTCATATCTGTCAATTAATCCAGATCACAAGTTTAATACAAAGGATATTGATGAGATTCTTAAGGATGAGACTTTAGCTAAGATGTTAGTAGAAACCTGCCAGCCTTATTTAATGGCGATGGTAGGTGAACTGGTTAACTTCTCAGATAAAGATATGAATCCAGCCGAATTGATGAATCGAATCAATAAATCGTATGAGACAAAAGATATGGATAAGGCAGATATCGTTAAGGATACGATTGAATCGACTGGTATTCGTACGGCAGCATATAAACTTGATATTGTGAAGAAGTTCCTTAAAAAAGTAGAAAAGAAAGAAAATTTATTTAAGGGAGTTCATCGCTATCATGAAAAAGGTATGCATAAAGTAAAGAATCCAGAGATTGAGAACTATATGCATTGTGATGAATACTCTGAAGCATATAAGAAGTATTGCTTAAATGAAATGCGTTATGGTTCTCCGTATATTAGATT
>JAEWTV010000057.1 GCA_023397675.1 Bacillota bacterium
ATCCTGAACGTTCAGCCACGGGAGAAGCCTGTGTTCCTGAAAGACATAGGAGGCGTGAGCAGACCTTCCCCTGCCGTCCGTCCCGAAGCTAACGTAGCCGTCGTCCGGCAGAACAAGCCCTGCCGCGATATTAATCAGCGTTGTCTTGCCGACACCAGAAGCACCGAGTATACAAGTGACCTCATGTTCCTTGAAGTCTACGGAAAAATGGGAAAATATCGTTTTCCCGCCATACTTTTTACTTATGTCCTGTAGTTTAATCATAGCCCGACACCTTTGCGTAAATGGTTTCGAAAACGAAGCTCAGCAGAATGATTATGACCGTCCACGCAAAAAGCAGCGCCGGATCGAGTGAGGTCTTTGCAAAATATAAATTCGCACCGATTGATAGGCGCGGCATGCTTAAAACCTCCGCCGCGGCTACCGCTTTCCAGCAGATGCCGATTTCCGAAATCACCGAGGCGTTTATGTGGGATTTTGCCGCGGGAAAATAAAGCTTTTTCAGCATATCCCAGTGTCCAACCTTATAAAAAGAACACATTTCGACAAGCTTCGGGTCTGTACCCCGAACACCTGCTACAGTCCCCGTGAACACAATCGGAAAGCACATCAGGAAACCTGAGAAAATCGGCACATCAGTCGAGCGAAACCAAATTATCGAAAGAATGATGACAGATACGACAGGCGTGGACTTGAGAACCACCATAAGTGGGTTCACAAAGTCGTACATCGTACGGTTCAGTCCGCACGCCATGCCGAACACCACACCTAGTACAGCGGATGCAATAATCGCGAACAGAGTCCGGTAGGTGCTCAAGCCGACAATTATCCAAGTGTTCTTCTCTGTTAACAGTCGGAAAAAAGTCATGACAACGGAGACCGGCGAAGGAAAGTAGATGTCCCTGTCGATTAGCAGGTAGGCTATTTCCCAGACGGCTAGCCAGAACAATATTACAAGTACGCGCCTACTCCATGTTGCAAAGGCACTTTGGGACAGCTCGGCTTTCACTTTAAATCTCCTCTGTGCCTGATTATCTCGTTATCGGAGAAGCGTAATAGAAACCGTCATCAGGCAGTTTTCCTCCCACGGAGGCAGGGTCAAAGCCATATAGCACCTGCAAAAATCCGTTTATTTCGGTCTTTGCGTCCTGAGCTGACTTATAAACGATGTTGCAGAAGGGTATCGCCTTTTCGGCAAGCTCTACAGAGGGAACTATGCCTGCGTCTGCTATAAGCTTCGCGGCGTCCGCGGGGTTGTCGTTTACAAAGTTCACGGAAGCCTCGTATTGCTTCATAAATTCCGCAATGAATTCAGGGTTCGCGTCCGCAAAGGCCTTGCTGACAGCAAGACAGCCCATTGAAAGGACGCTTTTTCCCTCCGAGGCCGTATCCCATTCCTTGTTGATATCGAGAAGGATCTTCATGTTCGGGTCCTTTGCAAGTGCCTGCGTAACAAAGGGCTGGGGCAGAATTGCAAGCTCCGCATCGCCCGCGAGCAGCGCCTGGGCAACGGAAGCGTGGTCGGTAAGATAGTTCAAAGTGACTTTGTCCTTTATTCCGGCTTCGTCAAGAATATATTCAGTTGCGTACTGCGGTACCCCGCCAGCGCCACTAATTGCAACAGTTTTGCCAGCAAGGTCAGCAAGTGAGCTGACTCCCGTGCTGTCCTTTCCGACCACATACAACACGCCGAGGGTATTTAGCGCAAGAAATTGCACCTGCCCCTGCGTCTTGTTATAGAGAACGGCAGCGGAGTTGGTGGGCAGAGCCGCAATCTGGATTTCACCAGTGATGAGCTTCGCCGTTAGCTGATCAGGCGCTGATGCTATTTCATAATTGACGGCGTAGGCGTCAGAATTAAGTGCCTTGTCCGAAATCATTTTTATCATGCCCATCGAGGTGGGACCCGCGAGTCCCGCTACAGTCACGCTGACCTGCTCAGCAGCTGAGTCTGTCGGCGTTTCTTTCGGAACGTCAGTACTGGTTGATGCGTTCTTTTTGCCGCAGCCCGCAAGCAGGGCAAATGTCAGAACAAGGCACAAGATGATGGTAAACGTGTTCTTTCTCATAAAAATCTCCCTTTTAGAATATGGATTTGGCGGTCAAAGCTGTACCGTTTGAGTCTTGGCGTAGACCGTCTTTGCGCTGACACCGGGGAGCATCCCCAGCTTTCCGGACAGGGAGCTGATTACGTCAGAGGGGGCATCGAGCGCAATACTAATCAGGGACATACCTCTTTCACGGCAGGGTAGACCCATTCGTCCTATAACATACTGCCCGTTTTCGTGTATGAGTTTGTTCAGCTTCTCGACCGAGTCGAAGTTTTCAACGATAATTGCAATCATTGCAAGCCTTTTCTCCTGATTTGCCGTGTCCATAATGTACCCTCCAAAACAAAAAATGCGCCTTGGCAGGCGCAATAAGCGTAAAAGCTTCTTCGCTGCCTTCCATGTCAGAAATTCATCTTCGATGTCAGTACGGTTTGTAAGTTACAATTAGAATATACCTTATTGTTAAATAAAAGTCAATATTTCTTTTTAGAAGGAGTCGGCCCGCAGCGTTATGGAGCGCTACGGGCCTTAGGAGGAGAGAGACTATCTATTATTATGGCAGAGAAGTATCAGAT
>JAEWTV010000064.1 GCA_023397675.1 Bacillota bacterium
TTTCCAGCGAGTTTGTGAGCGCAGTGTTTACAATGGACATGAACAAGGTGCACACCCAGCAGACGACGGCCGACAAGGCGGTATCCACCCTGACGGGCGAAGCTTCCAAATATTGACGCCGGCCGGATAAAACAAGGAAACAGGATAGGGATGCCGGCCGCGCACAAATGCGCGCCGGCATCCGCTTTTTCAAATGATACAGCCGGGGGGCAGGCTTCCCGGCAAAGCAACAAGGAGGGGCAGCGGTGAAAAAAGGGCTGCGCAGAATGTATCTGGCGTTCCTTTCGCCCGTGGTGATCGCATTTTTGATCGCTTATCTGTATCCCGTGCTGCGCACAGTTCAGATGTCGTTTTTTGAGGTGTCGGATATCAGCGCCGCGCGGGATACCTGGGAATTCGTAGGGCTTTATAATTATGTAGACCTGTTCAGCCGTCAGCTGTTCCGGGTATCGTTCAAGAATATGATGCTGATTTTCCTGGCGGGAGGCGCGGCGGTATTTCTGATCTCGCTGTTTTTTGCCTGGGTACTGCACAAGGGCATGTTCATGGGCAACCTGTGGCGCAACCTTATCTATCTGCCCACGGTCATCACGCCCGTGGCCATGATCACGGTGTGGACGCAGTATGCGTACAACAGCCGGTACGGCCTGCTCAAAACGGTGTTCGAGGCGCTGGGCCTGGACGGCCTTGCGGCCATACCATGGACAAGCACTCAATACGCGTTCTGGTCCATGCTCATCGCTTTCTGCTTTTGCAGCATCGGCGGCAACCTGCTGGTGTACATGGCCGCCATGAAAAAGATCCCGGACGACCTGTTCGAGGCGGCGTTTATGGACGGCGCGACGGAAGGAAAGATTTTTTTCCGCATCACCCTGCCGCTCATCGCGGACAATGTTAAAACGCAGTTCACCTTCTGGACCATCGGCTGCATCGGCTTCTTTCTGTGGTCCCGCGTGTTCAGCGTGGTCCCGTCGGACCCCACGACCATCACGCCCGCCAGCTATATGTACGACCAGATCTTCGGTACGTCCATCAGCTCGAATGCGGTGGCGTCGGGCACGAACGTGGGCATGGGCGCGGCCATCGGCGTGGTGCTGTGCCTGATTACCGTCGCGGCGATGGCGCTCATCAATCTGATCTTCCCGAAGGAAAAATACGAGATGTAAGGAGGACGGCCCCTATGCAAAAATATCCGTCTTTCTGCCTGCGGCAGAAAAGCCCTCCCGCAGGCCGCGTCAGCGGCTGGGCGGGAAAGGCAGTGCACGTTCTGGGCAAGGCTCTTATCCTGTGCTGGTGCGCCTTCACGGTCGCACTCATCGGCTGGGTGGTGCTGGCGTCCTTCACGCCCACCCGGGACATCTTCCAAAACGACCTGCTGGCCGCCGGGCTGGACCTGAGCGGCTATGAAGTGGTGATGGAACGGTATCACATCATGGATTATTTCCTCAACAGCGTGCTGTACACGGTCTGCGCCTGTGCGGGGCTCATTGTCTTCTGCGCGCCCGCGGCTTTCGTGATGACGAAGTTCGTGTTCCGCGGCCGCCGCCTGTTCCAGACACTGTTCTCCGTTGCGCTGGGCCTGCCGGGCGTAATGATCCTGGCGCCGCTGTACATGATGCTGGTTCGGGCGAACCTGCACAATTTCCGCGGCACGCTCATCCTGGTCTACCTGTACACGGGCATTGCCGCGACAACGGTGTATCTGATGGGCTTTTTCGCCACGGTGCCCATGACGGTGTTTGAATCCGGCCTCATTGACGGGTGCAGCCATATCACCTCGTTTTACAGGCTTATCCTTCCGCTGGCAAAACCGGGGATCGTGACCATCACCATCTTCAATTTCATCGGATACTGGAATGAATATATCTGGGCGCTGGTGTTCTCCGGCAAGCAGGCCAACCGCACGTTGGCCGTGGCGCTGCAGACGCTGGTGACCAGTATGCAGACGACAGGCAATTATCAGGGCCTGTTCGCGGGTGTGGTGATTGTATTCGTGCCCACGGTGATCATTTATGTGCTGCTGTCCAAGCAGATCATGTCCGGCGCAACGGCCGGCGCAGTCAAAGGATGAGAAACGATGCTCAAGCCGGTACCTGTCGAGCCAGTACTCAGCGTAAAAGAGCTTTATACGCTGTATTATTTTCACCATGAAAGCGGTTACCGCTTTGCGGGAGAAAGCCATGATTTCTGGGAAATTATTTATGTGGACAAGGGGCGTGCCAGCGGCATCAACGGCACCGAGCCCTATACGCTGGAAAAAGGGCAGATCATTTTTCACCATCCCAATGTTTTCCACAACTTTCGAACGGACGGCGCGCCCGACGCTGAGGATGGCGCGGACTGCGACATCTTTGTGGTATCCTTCAACGGCGAGCTGGAGATGCTGGAGCAGTTCAGGGACCATATTTTTACCCTGAGCATGCACGAGCGCCATCTGTTCCGGGAGATGATCGAGGAAGGAAAACAGGTATACGATAAGCCCTTCGGCAAAAATCTGGTTTACCGGAAGGATGCGCCGCATGAACCGGAGCATCTGCCCGGCGCAAAGCAGATGATACGCAATCTGCTGGAGCAGCTGCTGATCTCGCTTTACCGCAAGCAGCAGGAATGCCCGGCACAGGTGCTGTCGCTGCCCATGCAGTCTCTGGGGATGGAGTATCAGAT
>JAEWTV010000091.1 GCA_023397675.1 Bacillota bacterium
AGCTTTGGAAGCTGCAATACCTATACCTATACCTGCTCCAACACCGGTTAAAACTGCTATACCTGCACCGATTGCTATTAATCCACCCATCTAATTCACCCCCTTATTCAACAGCTTCTGAAATATAGATCGAAGTTAGGAACACAAATATATATGCCTGTAAAAGACCGTCAAACAGGTCAAAATATATGCCAAGCACTGCTGGTACTATAGGTGCTATAAGACCATAAAGCAATTCCATTACTATAAATGATGCCAAAATGTTTCCGAAAAGTCGGAGCGAAAGTGACAGGAAACGGGTTCCATAGTCAAGAATATTAAAAGGCACCATTATTGGAGAAGGTTTTGCAAGAGATTTCAGCCAGCCCAATGGTTTTTTGTACCATAAGCCTGAAAAGAGTACTAATAATATTGACATAGCTCCCATTGTCGCTGTAACATTAAGATCCCTTGTCGGAGGAGATATCTTAAAGCCTCCTATTTCAGGAATTACAGCAAAAACAGAAGCGATATTTGCAATTGCAAGGAATAATAAAACAGTTCCCAGATATGGTGCGAAAGCGCGCCAGTGGTGACCTATGTTGTCTTTGGCAAGCCTGTTGATAAAATCAACTACCGCTTCAACAATATTCTGTTTTCCTGTCGGAACTTTTTTTAGATTTCTGGTTAATAGAATTGACCCGATTATAAGTACAGCCATAATGATCCACATCATTATAATACTCTCGGTAATGGGTATATTGGCCCCGAAAATATGGATATTAAAAATTACTTTTGCCTTCATTACATCGCCCATAAATAATACCTTCTTACTCAAAATTGTTGTGGGTTAATCCAAACCCTTCTGTAGCTGCATTTATAAATATTATTGTCGGTACTGTAAGAATACCGGCGACTGTACCTGCAAACAAACCCATATTTATGATCATGGTAACGACCAGTAATGCTATAGTCACTGCCTGACTTACTATAAAATTAATTACACTTTTCTTTGCTACTGAGCCTTTTTTATCAATGGATAAAAGCTTTACAAAGAAGGACTCCATTATAGAAAACCTTATATAACTGAATACTGTCCCAACAACTAGTCCTGCTAAAACTACAAGGTACTTTTTAACAAATATTAAATCGAATATCGTCAAAATAACTAAAAGGATTAATACTCTCTTAAATAAAAACCTCTGAAACTTGCTTCTAATTAACAATATTTTTTCCTTTATTCAATAAAATATTAAAGTATTTGTCGACAGCAGCCGATAAATTTAATATAAAGAGGCTTAAAGATTAAATTCTTTGAAGCCTCATCGTTTTACAATACTGCAACATTGCACATAAAATACTTGAATTCATAATAGCATAGTTAATTTGTATAATCAACATTTTGTTAAAATTTTGTCTTTATGGTTTTAAAGCAAATATATCCCTTATTCAAGGGCTATTGATAAATGTAGCAAGTAGGTTTATAATACGAAATACCTTTTATGTTAATTCATAAATGGACTTCTTAGGAGTGATTTAATGGATATTAGCTCGGTTATGGGACTGATAATCGGCCTTGTAGGTTTGCTTGGCGGTTATTTATATGAAGCAAAGTTTAATGTAGCATTGTTAATTGAACTTTTTCAGCCTTCTGCAATATTGATTGTTTTCGGAGGTACAATCGGATGCTTGTTGGTATCTTACCCGATGACTGAAATCAAGCGAATTCCATCACTGCTTCAATTGGTATTCAAGCAGAAGCAATATAATGAAATAGATATAATAAATAATTTGGCAGATCTTTCTGAAAAAGCTAGAAAAGACGGTTTGCTGAGCCTTGAACAAGATGCACAGACAAATGAAAATGAGCTTATAAGGAAAGGTCTGGCGCTTGTTGTTGATGGTATTGAAACTGAAGTTATTAAGGACATTCTTGTCCGTGAATCTTACCTGCATGAAAGTCAGTTTGAAGCCGGTGCAAAAATCTTTGAATCTGCCGGCGGTTACTCACCTACCATGGGAGTTTTAGGTACCGTTATGGGTATGGTTAGTATATTGAAAGACCTTTCCAATCCTGATGAACTTGGACCTAAAATATCGGTAGCCTTCGTTGCTACATTGTACGGCGTTATGTTTGCGAATCTGTTCTGGATTGCATTTGCAACAAAAATAAAAGTAAAAGCTGAAAGAGAAAAGATGATAAGCGACCTTATAATAGAGGGACTTTTATCTATACAGGCCGGAGAAAATCCACGTATTATAAAAGAAAAGCTGAACTTAACGCTGCTTGAAAAGATGAACAAAAAGGGTGGCGAGAAAGCGCCTGAAGCTGCAGAATCGGAGGAATAGCAAATGCCTCAGAGGCAAAAAGTAAAGGTTGAAAAGGATGGCGGAGAACGTTATCTGCTTACATATTCCGACCTTATGAATCTTCTGCTCATATTATTTATAATTCTTTTTGCAATGAGCCAGATAGATATAGAAAAGTTCAATAAATTTGCCGCATCCTTCAGAGAAGAATTTGGTGAAAGCCAGTCTGCTGCATTATTGGGAGAAGGAGCTACAGGTAATTCAATCCTGGAGCAGGAATTCAATGCGCCTTCCTCGGTTCTTCCTTCAAAGGCAGAAAAACAGCAAATGGATAATGCCAAGGAAACAGTTACAAAACTTATCCAGAAGGAAAACCTGCAAAGCCAGGTTGAAGTGTCCTTGCAGGAAAGAGGTGTCTTGATCTCGATTGAAGCACAGGTACTTTTTGATCCCGGAAGTGCAGATTTAAGGCTGACCTCAAAGGATACCATAATAAAGATAGGGAAAGTACTGCTACAGATGCCCGGAAAGCGTATAAGGGTTGAAGGGCATACTGATTCAGACCCTATAAATACACAACGTTTTCCTGATAATCTTGAGTTATCCACAGCGAGGGCAAACAGTGTTCACAGAATATTGAGAGATACTGTTGGAATCAAGGATAATATGTTATCCTCTGTTGGTTTTGGGGAAACTCAACCGAAGGTGCCTAACAATTCCATAGCAAATAAAGCAAAAAACAGGCGTGTTGATATAGTTATTCTCAGAGAAGCTTATGATACTACCGAAACCGGAAAAACTACAGAAAAAACAACCACAGACAAAGAAACAACCTCTGATAAGGTTAATACAGACAACCAATCTAATACAAAAACAAATACTAACAAGACAAACTAAGAATTAATAACAAAAGGTAACTTTTTCAAGTTACCTTTTTATTTTATATGTAATATACTAGCTCGATTAAGGCTTAAACTCCTGAGGTTTTGAGCCTTCAAGCCCAAATTCATACAGCAGTGCCTGCGCAATTCTGCTTGACGCCTTGCCGTCTCCGTAAGGATTTACTGCCTTAGCCATTTTTTCATACTCTGAGCTTGAATCCAGCAGGGCTCTGGTCATTTCAAATATTTTTCCCATCTCGGTTCCTGCCAGTCTCACAGTTCCAGCTTTTACAGCCTCTGGCCTTTCTGTTTCGTTTCTTAATACAAGTACCGGTTTACCCAGTGCCGGAGCCTCCTCCTGAAGTCCCCCTGAATCGGTCATAATCAAATATGATCTGTCCATAAGATTATGCATGTCCTGAACACCAAGCGGAGAAATAAGGTGGACTCGCTCATGATGTCCCAAAATACTTCCTGCAACCGACTGAACTGCTGGATTGAGGTGTACTGGATAAATTATTTCTATATCATTATACTTGTCAGCAATCATCTTCAAAGCCTTACATATGTTCTCCAGTGGCTCACCAAGGTTTTCCCTCCTGTGAGCAGTTACCGTTATGACACGCTTACCTGAAAAATCAATTTTTCCAAGCTGTTCTTCCTCAAAAGTATAATTTTTATGAACAGTCGTTTTCAGGGCATCAATTACAGTATTGCCTGTTACATATATCTTATTTTCAGGTATAGCCTCATTTAAAAGGTTTTTCTTATTTGTTTCAGTCGGAGAGAAATGCAGATCTGAAAGTGCACCCGTAAGCTTCCTGTTCATTTCCTCAGGGTATGGAAAATACTTGTCAAAGGTACGAAGGCCTGCTTCAACATGTCCTACCGCAATTCTGTTATAAAAAGCTGCAAGTCCTCCAACAAAAGTAGTTGTAGTGTCACCATGTACAAGTACTATGTCGGGCTTAATCTGGGCAAATACTTCACTCAATCCTTCAAGCGCCCTTACAGTGATACCTGTAAGTGTTTGCCTGTCTCTCATTATATCCAGATCATAATCAGGCTTGATTTCAAAAAGCTCAAGTACCTGATCAAGCATCTGCCTATGCTGAGCAGTAACACAAACAATAGATTCTATATTGTCATACTTTGAAAATTCTTTTACCAACGGCGCCATTTTAACTGCTTCAGGCCTGGTGCCAAAAACCGTTACAACCTTAACTTTTTTCACTTTCGCAACCTCATTAATCCGGATTTATTTTGCTTCATTAGCATCTCGGACACTGATTTCAGACGAATTTTTATCTTTATTGCTTTCATCCTTAGTTATATCTTTAAACTCAAGCTGTTCGCATTCCCCGATACATGCCTCCTGCCCGGCATCCTTATCCGCGTCTTCCTTTTCTTCTATGTCACTATGGTTAATCTCATTCATGTACCTTGCGCCCCCAATAACAAAAGCGGAAAGGATAATTACAAGAATAATTGCACTTAAAGCGCCCTTGTCTGCGAGAACCACTGCACAAAGTCCAAGCACGGCGCTGATAGAATACATTATTGCAACCGACTGTCTTTGGGTCAATCCCCTGTCAATAAGCCTGTGGTGTAAATGCCCACGATCTGCCTGCATTACAGGTTTACGCTTGAGCACTCTTCTGCTTATAGCAAAAACAGTATCGAACAAAGGCAGCGCCAGAACCATAATAGGTGCTGCAATAGCTATAGCTGCATAGGCCTTCAAGGTTCCCTGCACAGATATTACAGCAAGAGTAAACCCTAGAAATGCCGAACCGGTCTCACCCATGAAAATTTTTGCAGGGTTGAAATTATACGGCAAAAATCCCAAAGCACCACCTGCAAGAGCTGCTGTAAGAATAGCCATATCCCACCTGCTATAAATAACCGCAACAAAAAACAGTGACAGTGACGAAATTGAAGCTACTCCTGCCGCAAGTCCATCCAAACCATCAATTAAATTCAATGCATTTGTAATTCCTACTATCCATAAAACAGTAACAACATAGGAAATCCAAACATTAAGCGTTGAAACATTGCTTGTTGAAAATGGATTTGTCAATATTTCAATTTTTGTTCCTGACAATACAACGATTAGAGCAGCCACAAGCTGAAATCCAAGTTTTGTTCTTGCTCTTAAAGGTTTTATATCGTCCAGGACACCGCTTACTTCTATTACAACAATACCCGCAATAAGCCCAAGGAACTGCTTATCAGGCATGTAATAGTTTCCCTTGACACCCAGCAAAGCACCCAACACATTAAAAAGGATAGATATAAGAAATCCACTGACAATTGCCAGACCTCCAAACCTTGCTATAGGGCGTCTGTGCATCCTTCTGTCATCCTTAGGTATATCAATGGCGCCTGCTTTGAATGCAAGTTTCTTTGCAATCGGTGTAGCAGCGAAAGCAACTATGAAAGCCAATGCAAAGATAATAAAATACTCTACCAAATGAACACCTTCTTTTGTTCATATATCATATTATAACGCATCAGTAGAAAAATTTTCGGTTATAGAAAAGTTTTCTTACCTCAGCGCGTTTCAACGAGGCCGGAGATATGCCTACCACCTCGTTATAGTCATTAAAAATACTCTTTATAGCCTTACTACCCTTATTCCAGCTTCTTTTAGAAGCTCCATTGAAAGCTCGTCAGGGTAATCACCTTTAAACACGATCTTTTTGATGCCTGCGTTGATAGCCATCTTTGCACACAGCACACATGGCTGATGCGTTACATAAAGTATTCCGTCCTTTACGCTTGTACCTGAATAAGCTGCCTGCACGATTGCATTCTGTTCGGCATGTATTGCCCTGCATAGCTCATGCCTTTGCCCGGATGGGATATTGAGTTCATCTCTTATGCATCCGGTTTCGGTACAATGCTTACACCCCATAGGTGCACCATTATATCCGGTGGAAAGAATTCTCTTGTCCTTTACAATAAGAGCTCCTACCTGACGTCTTATACATGTTGACCTGGTCTTTATCAAATCAACAATTTCCATGAAATACTCGTCCCACGACGGTCTCACGAACCCACCCCCAAAAATAATAGCAGTAAAGGTTAGATAGCTAAGAAGTTTAGTACATCATACTGACGTATTTATTACTAATAAAGTTCCTCTACCCTTAACTCAATAACTATATTATTTTGTACCGAAAAGCCTGTCACCTGCGTCTCCCAGACCAGGTACTATATAACCATGATCATTAAGCTCGTTATCAACCGACGCACAGTAAATAGCAACATCAGGATGATCCTTGTTTATTCTCTGGATTCCAGCCTTGGATGCAATGAGGCACATAAGCTTAATATTGCTTACACCCCTGTCCTTGATAAACTGAATTGCAGCAGATGCTGAACCTCCTGTTGCAAGCATTGGATCAAGTATTACCATGTCTCTTTCTTCCGCATCAACAGGAAGCTTGCAATAGTATTCAACAGGCTGAAGTGTTTCAGGATCCCTGTAAAGACCGATGTGGCCCACTTTAACCATAGGTAAAAGCCTGAGCATTCCGTCAACCATACCAAGTCCTGCACGAAGGATAGGAACAATACCCATCTTCTTGCCGGAAATAACTTTTGTTCTGGCAATTCCAACTGGTGTCTCTATTTCAACTTCTCTTAAAGGCATATCGCGTGTTACTTCATATCCCATAAGCATTGCAATTTCGGATACAAGTTCTCTGAACTCTTTTGTGTTTGTATTTTTATCTCTCAAAAGAGATATCTTGTGCTGAATCAGAGGATGGTCAAAAATAAATACGTTTTCCATAAGTGAGTAGCCCCCTTGTTACTTTTGATATTTTTTTTCTATTAATGAAATTTTATCAAGCCTTTTCTGATGCTTACCGCCTGCGAACTCTGTTTTAAGCCAGGTTTCAACAATATCGAGTGCAAGCCCCAAGCCTATTACTCTGGCACCTAAAGCAAGAATATTAGCATCATTGTGCTCCCTGCTCATCTTAGCCATATAGCTGTCAGTACAAAGCGCAGCTCTTATTCCAGGAACCTTGTTTGCTGCAATTGAAATTCCAAGTCCTGTACCACAAATAATTATTCCTCTTTCATATTCACTGTTACTTACTGCTTCAGCAACAGCCTGTCCAAAATCCGGGTAATCAACCGAACTGCAGTCGCAAGTTCCAAAATCTTTACAATCGATTCCCTTCCTGCTAAGATATTCAATAATTTCTGTCTTTAGGTCAAAACCTGCATGATCACTACCGATTGCTATCATTATTACTTCCTCCAAATAAACTTTGTTCATTTCTGATTGAGGAAAAATTCCACATTATTTTCGGTTAGTCCCTTAAATATTTTATAGTATTGAGTTGTGCATGTCAAAAAAAGTTTAGTGCCGAATGAGACCAACAAGCTTGTCTACAGCATCCTTTATCTGTCTTGCGCATTTAAGGTAAACCTGCCTGTTCATACCATACGGATCAAGTATATCCAGAGTAAAATCATACTCTTTTTCCTTTGAGTTCGTTTTCCTGCCATAAGCATATTCCATAAGAGTAAATGTAACAGGTTCGAGTTCAGGGAATACATTAAGGATCATTTCCTTATGCTGTCTCGTCATGGTAAGTATAATGTATGAATCCTTCAAAATACTTTGGTTGAGGCATCTTGCCCTATGACCGCTCAAATCTATATTCCACTCGCTCATTAGTACTTCAACAGCTTCCGTACTGGCACAATCACCTTCACATGCTGTAAGCCCGGCCGATTCGCCGATATAGCCGCTTAACCCAGGAACTGTTTTAATGAGCTCATTAAAAAAGCCCTCAGCCATTGAACTTCTGCAAGTATTGCCCGTACACACAAATAATATTCTTTTCATTAACATTAACACCCCAAAGTATCTATGCTTTTATAATGTGGTACCCCGCAGCCTTATTCATCCTGTTCATTATTGCAAGACCAATACCATTAGTATCTACCGCTTCTGCAAGAATTACTCCGACACCGATTGAATCAAATTCCCGCAGCATTCCAAAGAGGCTGTTTGCTATTGTTTCAGGTCTATCTCTGTCACCAGCAGATATAACAGGCCCGCCCTCATACATTTGCGCTGTCTGATCTGTTGCAAGGATACCTGCCAAAATTCCACGGCTTTCATAATCCTTTTTCATTGAAACAATTTTTTGAACAATATCCTCCGGTCTTCCTTCTATTACTATTACTTCAGCCTTGGGAGAATAATGCTTGTACTTCATTCCGGGCGATTTCGGTTTAAGGTTTTCACCTGGCTTTTCCATTATTGCGGGATCAATTGACACGCTTCCAAGAACCTTTTCAAGCTGTTCATATGTAATTCCTCCGGGCCTTAATATTACCGGCTTATCCGAAGTCAGATCAATTACCGTTGATTCAAGCCCAACACTTGCATATCCTGCATCAACGATAACATCAACCTTACCGCTAAGATCTTCAATAACATGTTGTGCACTTGTAGGACTTGGTTTGCCCGATGAGTTTGCACTTGGAGCAGCGACAGGCACACCCGCTTCATGTATAAGAGAAAGTGCAACCGGATGCGACGGCATCCTTACTGCAACAGTTTCAATTCCTGCAGTCACCGTATAAGGCACCGCTTCTGATTTGTTCATAATGATTGTAAGAGGCCCAGGCCAGAACCTGTCCATCAGTTTTACAGCGTCGGAAGGCATGTCCGAAACAAGTGCATTGACCTCGCTTCTGTCTGAAACATGAACTATAAGTGGATTGTCAGAAGGTCTTCCCTTTGCTTTGAAAATATTGCCAACAGCCTTTTCATTAAGTGCATTAGCACCAAGCCCATAAACAGTTTCGGTTGGAAATGCAACAAGTCCGCCGTTTTTCAACACCTGCGCAACGTGCCTTATTTTAGCCAAATCTATGTTCTGCATATCAATTCTGATTATTTCAGTTTTCACGTTAACCTCCGTGTCCCCAATGTGCCAAATGAATTGTCCCATCGGGCACACAAAAAGTGCAGGCACTTTTTTATGGAGTTAAATATGCTTTATTGCACTGCCATTGTTTTATTTCATAAAACAGGCAGATGTGCATTAGCTTTCAGACTAAAGTCTGCAAGCTATTAACTCCCCGGAAATAGCTTGTAAAGAAAACAAGTTAATTAACAATATGTCGATATTATTATACCACAAAGGATTCCAATAATATTTCCAATTGAAGACAATCTTCCAAGATAAAGTTTTTTTGACTCGGGAACCAGCTCACCAAAAACAATGTAAAGCATTGCACCACCTGCAAAACCAAGGCAGCCTGACACCATAACACTGGATATTTCACCAAGAAGTGATCCTGCGAATGCTCCGAGCCCCATGGGAAGGCCTGATGCAACTGTAAGTAGAAAGGCTTTCCATTTCGAAACCCCACCTGCCCTCATAGGCACAGCTATTGCAACACCTTCTGGAATATCATGTATTATGATTACAGCAGTTATCGTAAGCCCAAGTGTTAATGAAGCCTCCATTCCGGAGCCTACTGCAAAGCCTTCCGGAAAGTTATGAAGCGCAATCCCTATAGCAACAAGTATACCTGTCTTCAGCAGTCCTGATCGTTCCTGACGTTTTTTAATATACTTTGCTTTCTTAATGAAATTTTCAATTATTACTATGCTTAATATTCCCGCAACAACACCTATAATGGTTACTTCGGTACCGCCAAGCTCAAATGCCTCCGGAATAAGCTCAAAGCAGACAACAGAGGTCATCAGACCAGCTGAAAACTCAAGTATCAAGCTCAAGGTACGTTTTTTTATATTCCCTATAAAAAATGCCATCAGTCCGCCGATGCTTGTTCCAAGTATACCTGACAACAGTCCGAAAACAGTGATTTTTAATACATGTTCCATACATATTCCACCCTGACAAAAAAGATATATAAGCTACTCTTAAAATTCTATTCATCAGGAAAGCGTATTAGTATGTTATATAAAACGATTTTACAACGGCAGGTTAATTTTATCTCAAGAACAACGTGTTCCAGTTTTAGAGCCTATAAATTCAGCTTGGGCAAATTCAAACTCGCCGAATAGTGTTAATGTAATTTCAGGAACATTCGTCTCAAACAGTGAATTTGCGATTCCAAGCTCTGATTAACAGACTTTACAACCCTTTCACACAAGTTCTTTCAATATAATTAACCTACCGCAATATACACCTATAAAAAAGATACCTTGAAATCACTCAAGGTATCTTTTTTTAATCCTCGTCATCCATATTACTATTTCCTAGCTTTTGGCTCTGGTCGGTAGTAATAAGCGCATCAATTATTTCTTCCATATCTCCATCAAGAATTTCTTCTATTTTATATAAGGTAAGGTTTATTCTATGATCAGTAACTCTTCCCTGAGGGTAATTGTAGGTTCTTATTCTTTCACTTCTGTCACCGGTTCCAACCTGACTTTTTCGTTCCATTGCAACTTCGGAGTTCTGCTGTTCCTGTGCCAGGTTATACAGCCTGGAGCGGAGGACCTTCATAGCCTTATCCTTGTTTTTGTACTGAGACCTTTCATCCTGACAGGTAACAACCAAGCCAGAAGGTATATGGGTTATTCTTATCGCTGATTCGGTTTTATTTATATGCTGTCCGCCTGCACCGCCTGCACGGTAGGTATCTATCTGAAGATCATTAGGGTTTATATCTACATCCACTTCTTCAACCTCAGGCAGTACTGCAACTGTGGTCGTCGAAGTATGAATTCTGCCGCTTGCCTCTGTAGCTGGGACACGCTGAACCCTATGAACCCCACTTTCAAATTTAAGTCGGCTGAATGCACCTCTGCCTTCAATAGAGAAAATTACTTCCTTGAAGCCACCAAGCTCTGTAGGGTTTGAGTCCATGATTTCGGTTCTCCAGCCTTTACGCTCCGCATATCTTGTGTACATTCTGAAAAGTACGCCTGCAAACAGCGCAGATTCTTCACCGCCGGCACCACCGCGTATTTCAACTATTATATTCTTCTCATCGTTTGGATCTTTAGGTATAAGAAGTATCTTTAGCTCTTTTTTTATTACTTCTATTTTTTCAAGCGCTTCCTTAAGCTCATCTTCAACCATGTCCCGGAAATCCTTGTCTAGTTTGTCTTCAAGCATTCCCTTTGCATCATCTATTTCCTTATTTACACTTTTATATTCACGATATTTTTGTACAATCTCATCAAGTTCCGAGTGCTCCTTCATCAAAGCCCTGTATTCATCCTGGTTGGCAATAACCTGGGGGTCGCTCAGTTTATGATTGATTTCTTCATACCTGTTCTCTGCAGCCTGCAGCTTGTCGTACATCTTCCACCTCATAAAATTAAAGTATGTTGCAGTGAAATATTATACCACATCCATAGGCTTTAATCCACTTAAACATATAATAGTAAAAGCCGGTGCATAATTGCACCGGCCCAATGGAAGAGGAGTAGCCAATCAAAACTGCGGCTATTTTACAATTTCAATGTATCCGTTCTGTGTTTCAGCATTTATATAAACCTTTTCAGGGTAATCCTGATAGCCCTTGCTCTCAGCTTCGATAAAGCTGTGTCCTGCCATACCATGCTTACTTATGTTCTCATAGACAAGATCGGGAATCAAAAGGTTAATTCCTCCATTTGAAGTCTTGCCTCTAACCTTATAGCCTTTATTGTCCATATCGTTCATATTGACCTTGATACCGCCGTTTGTTGTTTTGAGCAGCAGATTTATTTCAGAAACACCGTCATAATTCTGAGCATTCTCTACTGCAATACGCCCGTTGGTGGTCACTGCCTTAAGGGTTTCAGCCTTCATATTCTTTATGTCTATAAGTGAATTGCTTGTGTTTACTTCAACTTCCTTGCTGATAAGATAGCTTATCAATATCTTACCGTTTTTGGTGTCTACCGATACCTTTTCACTGTTAACACCCATCAGGTCTATATGGCTGTTCTTTGTAATACACCTGAAGTCCTTTGCCAACGCATCTTCAACATAAATTTTTCCGTTTGAGGTTTCAATTTTTACATTATTAAACCTTACTGCCGGTAAAAATATTTCGTGTGAAACACTGAGATTCATTATCCTGTTGGCAACCTTAAGAGATATTGCACTTTCTTCATCACTAAAAGAAACTATACTGTCGGTATCGTTCTGAGGACATCTTATTCTGGTTCTGATGACTACCTTGTCATCCAAGTGCTTTTTAACCATTATATTGCCGTTTACACCCTCTATGTAGAGGTCCTTGCCTTCTGTTACCTGTGCTTCAAAGTTTCTGTCAACCGCATTGTAGCTTCCGAATATATTAAATGAATTTGTATCAACAAAGCTTCCTACAAAATCAACTACCTTGTCAAATATGCCGGCTGTTGTTGACGCAACATTTTTACCAAACTTTTCAGCCTTGACACTGAAATCGTCAACTATCCTGTCAAAATCACTTTGACCGTTGCAATCCTTCTTTTTCCAATCGCGTTTCCAGTCACCCTTCCACTCATCTTTCCATTCATTCCTCCAATCACGCTTCCACTGATTGGCTTTGTGACCGAATTCACTGTTTCGGTTTCCAGACTCATTTTGTTTTTGCTGTCTGGATGCATTTTCTTCAGCTTGTTTTCCATCAAGTGTACTTAAAAGCTTTGCAGCTTCTTCAGTTGTAATTTTGCCTTCCTCAAGCATTTTTAGAATAAACATTTTTTCTTCATTTATTGACATACCGTTACCACCTCCAAATATATAAAAGTTAAACTATTCCTTAAGCATACTAATAGCTTCATCAACGGATATCTCACCATTGTTGAGCTTGTCGAGAATATCCTGACGCTTCACAGTATTAACAGGCTCAGGGCCATCCTTATAGCCAAGAGCTCCCGCAACATCCTCAAGTCTGTTTTTTACTGTCGGATATGAAACTCCAAGCTCCTTTTCAACTTCTTTTATATTTCCTCTGCATTTTATAAACACATCAATAAAGTTCTTCTGCTCAGCTGTAAGCCTGCAAAACCTGCATAACTGAAAATGCCCTTCAATAGTGGTACCGCAAACATCACAGCTTATTCTTGTTACCTCACTGTCGCTTCCGCAAACAGGACATTTCCCAAGTGCTTCCTTAGCCATTAAAATCACCTCTTAAAAATATTGATACGATATATAGTTAGTAATAAATATTATGAACTTGTATCTTAAAAAATATAATTTATATTAATAATATATTAAACTCTCAATTAAAAAATGTCAATAATCATATTAAAATTTTTAATATAGACATTAATTTAATTAACAATGGACTAAATATATTAAACTTCAAAGAAAAATTGCCTCCAAAATAATCAGGAAGCAATTCAAGTAATTTTAATATTAAGCTTACGTTAAATCATTGCAGCTATTCGTATGCCTTTTTGTGCCGAAAGATCCAAAAAGCTGGAATCAACCCTGACTACAGGATTCCCTATGTCATGTGGCGGCACATATTCTATTTCGGCGATCTTTCCATTATTCAACCTTACCTGTGCACCTATATAATAAACAGATATATTTTTTATGAACATTCGCAGTATGGAAGGATCAAATTTATCTAGGCATGTTGTGCCAAGTT
Source organism: Bacillota bacterium (assembly GCA_023397675.1). Classification (GTDB taxonomy): domain Bacteria; phylum Bacillota; class Clostridia; order Acetivibrionales; family JANLFN01; genus JAEZTC01. The sequence continues at coordinate 13,767 of JAEWTV010000091.1, forward strand.
CAAGGAACGCATCAAAAGGAGGCATTCTGCTTTTATATATCCTGTCGGTTGTCATTGCATCGTAAACATCTGCTACAGCAATAATCTTTGAATATAAATCAATTTTGTCATTTCTTATGCCAAACGGGTATCCTGAACCATCAATCCTTTCATGATGGAAAAGCACCGCCTTTTTTACCTTGTCCTTTATTGTACTGCTCCGTCTGAGAATATCATATCCATATAGGGAATGATTTTTCATGATTTCATATTCCTCAGAGTTAAGCCTGCCATTCTTATTCAATATTTCATAAGGAACCTTTATCTTACCTATATCATGGAGCAACCCAGCCTGTATGATTGCTTTCATGCTATTTTCATCAAAGCCCAGCCATTTTGCTGCAAGCATGGAATATAAGGCAACATTAACACAATGCCTATAAGTATATTCATCCGACTTTTTTGTATCCTCAAGACATTTAATTATTAATTCTGCATTGTTACGTCCGATATAAACAAAGTCAGATATGTGTTCAAGGCTCATTTCGTCTACATTTTCGCCTGCGGAAAGCTGCAAAAGAATATTCTTTATAGTTTTTACGCTTGTTTTATATGCTTCTTTGACTTGTTCATATGTTTTGTGACTGTTTTTTTCTGAATTATGATTGTAAACCCATAGCTGAGTTACTCCAAACTCAATAAGCTTGTTTAACATATAATCGTTTACCACTGTATCCTCGACCGCAAGTAAAACACCTTTATTGCTTATCACATCATTTGCCAGTACAAAATTACTTTTTACCTTTTCAATCGGGATTAATTCTCTACGCATAAGTCCACCTTAATGTCAGAATGCAATTTGAATCAGGAGGGAGCATAGCCCCCTCCCTTATTTTTTAATACTTGCCAAACTCATTGTCTCCCAGAGATATTTTGGCTTTTAACTTTTGAGATGCCGCATTATAGCCGGAACCTGACTTTGTATTAATACTCTCCATGGATTTGATCACATCCGGCTTAATTCCCTCGTGACCCGAATGGTTTCCGGCAATAACATTCAGCCTGAATCTTCCAACCATTTCTCTTAAAAGTTCAGCCTGGCTGGAAAGTTCTTCACTTGCTGCCGCACTTTCCTGAGAGGTAGCCGAATTCGTCTGTACAACCTGCGAAACCTGCATAATACCCTGATTTATTTGTGCAATGCCGGAAGCCTGTTCATTTGATGCTGTGGCTATATCTCCAACTAATACTGCCGCCTTTGCAACCTCTTCAACAATTTCATTAAGGGCTGATGCAGTATCATTAGCTATTTTAGTTCCGCCCTCGGCCTTTTTGATACTTCCTTCAATCATTGTGGTTGTTTCCTTTGCAGCATTTGCCGATCTCGCCGCAAGATTCCTTACTTCTTCGGCAACTACGGCAAAGCCTTTTCCATGCTGGCCTGCACGGGCTGCCTCTACTGCTGCATTCAAAGCGAGTATATTTGTCTGGAAAGCAATATCATCGATAACTTTGATTACCTTGGAAATGTTATTGGATGCATCGTTTATATCTACCATTGCTTTGAGCATTTCCTTCATCTGGTTATTACCCTGAACCGCTTTATGTTGGGCACTTGTAGCCAGATCATTAGCCTTATTTGCATTCTCGGCGTTAAGCCCGGTTTGTGAAGCAATTTCTTCTATGGAAGCAGTTAATTCCTCAATTGAAGAAGCCTGTTCAGTTGAACCTTGGGATAATGCCTGGGCTGAATCTGAAACTTGCCTTGACCCCGATGCCACTTGCATAGATGCATTATTTATCTCATTTAATACTTCATTAAAGGAATTAATGGTAAAGTTAACCGAGTCTTTTATCTTTGCATAATCGCCTCTGTAATCGCCTTCCATACTTACAGTCAGATTACCAGCAGCAAGTTCCTGCATTACCTCCGATGCCTCAGTTATCGGTTTTTCAACAGCACGCATCATTCTATTCATACCTTCAATAATTTCCTTATAGCCGCCATCAAATTGATTTTCATTGCCCTGCATTTTTAAATTCCCTTCAGCGGCTGAATTTGCCAGCATACCCGCTTCTGCAATAAGGTTTTTAATTGCAGTCATTGAAGCTATAGCCGAAGGTATAAGTTTGTCATTTTCAGAACGTTTTCCTACCTTAATGAAGGTCTCAAGCAAACTAGTGTCACCTTTGGCAAGATTGACAAGAGTATTCTGAATACTTATTATTCTCTCCCTTACAAGGTTGATGGACTCTTCAAATTCCTTAAACATTCCTTTATACTGGCGTGACATTTCTTCAGAAAGATCATTTATGGACAACTTCGCTAAAATCTTCTTGGCTTCATCAATTGGAGTTGTGAATGCCGTAATAAGCTCATTTATTGCACTAACTATTTCAGAATAATCTCCCGGGAAGCTATCAGCATTGCCGCGGATGTTTAAATTCCCTTCAGAAACTGCTTCTGTTAACCTTGTTATTTCAAGATATAAATTCTTGATTACCTGCATCATATTTATCAATGATGGGATCAGGTTATCATTTTCAGATCTCTTACCTGATTTTATAAGCATCTCCAAGTCAGTCAAATCACCCTTGCTTATATTGCTGCAATAACGCTGAACATTAACAAGGTGTGACTGTACATCATTTACTGAGTTTGCCAATTCTCCAAATGCACCACTATATTTTTTTGTCATATTAATCGAGTAATCATTAACTGCTATTTTATTCATTACAATTATCGTATCAATTATTGGTTCCGCTACCGTATCAAGGGTCCTGTTAAAGCCTTTAATAATCTTTGAATAATCGCCTGCAAATTTGCTCTCATCCCCACGCACATTCAGATCTCCTGCAGACGCCGCATCAGTAAGTGAATTAAGTTCATCTATGATGCTTACAATTGTCTTCATCATTCCAAGAACGATGGGCATAATCCTGTCATTTTCAGAACGTTTTCCTATCTTTTCAAATTCAGGCATACGGCTGAAATCTCCGTTTGAAACCCGCTCCACAGCGTCCTGAACACTAAGTAAACGATTACGGACATTGTTGACATCATCGGTTAATTTTTTTATATCTCCTTTGTATACACCTTTAACATCAACGGTATAATCATTTAAAGCCATCCTGCCCATTACTTCACTAATTTCATTAAGAGGTTTTGAAAAACCACCCAATAGATTATTAATATCCAGAACCATTTCCTTAAAACTACCTGTAAATACACCTGTGTTTCCGCTCTTTGAAAAATCCCCTTCAACTGCAGCTTCCGCAGATGTTATCACTTGAGACCTGAACTTGGTTAGGGTTTCAGACAAATCTTTTAAGCTATTGAGCAAATCATCATTAGATGTATTTAAGTCCAATAAGGCATTGAAATTTCCAGACGTTAATTCCATAACAGCTTTAACAGCTTTTTTATTTTGTACCGAAATACTTTGAGCCAATACCAAACCCAATAATAGTATTATCATTACACCTGCAGCAATTAAAAGAAAATTATTAGTACTTTCATAAAAATAGCCAGAAACACCTGAAACAATAGCCATCAATAGGATTACAACAAAAAGTTTTACTGATAATTTCATGTTATAAAACCAGTTCATAAACTTGCCCCCTCTATTTTTTATAGACTATTAATATCCAAATGGATGTCTTCCTCACATAACAGCTTCTCGCAGTCGAGTATCAGTTTCACCTCATCATTGACCTTGCCCATGCACTTTATGTATTTGCTGCTGCCGCTTCCCAATTCAGGCGGAAGAACAATGTCTTTTTCAGCAATTGACAATACCTCTGAAACGCTGTCAACAATTAGGCCTATACTGGTTTCATCAAAATCAATGACTACGATACAGGTCCTGTCGTTATATTCCCTTGGCTCCTTATGGAATCTTAAGCGCACATCCATTACAGGAATGATCTTTCCTCTAAGGTTGATTATTCCTCTAATGTATTCCGGCAGCTCAGGCACCTCAGTAATTGACTGAATTCCGATGATTTCAGTGACATATTTGATTTCAATCCCATAAAACTCATTTCCAACTGAAAATGTCAGGTATTTGTCCTTCTGAGTATCCTCTTCCTGTTCCAAAGGCTCCCTCAAATCAAGCTCAGTCACAATTACATCTCCTTTCATGTTTTACAAGCTGTTAAGCCTGCAGTATCAATTATTAAACTTATGTCTCCATCCCCTAGAAGGGTGCACCCCGCCAACCCCCTAACTTTTTTTATATATTTGGGGAGAGCCTTGACAACAGCCTGCTGCTCTCCTAATAATTCATCTGCAAAAACACAAACTATACTCCCGTCATTTTCTAGCATAAGGATAATGCCTTCCTCAATGCCCATTACTCCTGAGTCAACCGTGAAATAATCCCTTAATCTGATTATGGGATAGCATTCTCCCCTTACAATTAGCATTTCGCTCCCGTCAAGGCCGTTAATGACATCCTTTTCATGCACTTTGAAGGATTCCTTGATGGAGTTGATAGGAATTGTAAATCTGGAATTACCGACTTTTACAGTCATACCTTCTATAATCGCAAGTGTAAGAGGAATTTTAAGAATTATGGATGTGCCTGAACCTTCAGTACTTTCAACTGAAACCATGCCGCCAATTTCCTGTATGTTCCGTGTAACCACATCCATACCTACGCCTCTGCCAGAAAACTCCGATACTTGTTCTTTGGTCGAAAAGCCCGGAAGAAAAATAAGAGAATATATTTCCTTTTCACTCATTTCCGACTCAGGTTTTTTTAAAAGATTATTTTTCACAGCACGCTGCAATATTTTATCCTTATTAAGGCCTTTTCCATTGTCCCTCACTATTATAAGTACATCACCACCAGCATTTTTAGCTTCAAGGGTTACCTTTGGAGGGTCATTTTTATTGTTTTGAATTCTTTCCTCTTTGGACTCAATACCATGATCTATTGCATTTCTGACAAGGTGCATTATAGGGTCTGAAATATGGTCAATTATATTTTTATCTACTTCCGTATCTTCACCGATAATTTCAAGAATAACCTCCTTATCAAGCTTCCTGGACATATCACGGATTACTCTGTTCATTTTCTGGAAAGTAGTAGCTAAAGGTACCATACGGATTGACATCGCGATATCCCGAAGCTCACTTGTTATCTTTGCAAGCTGACGAGCGGATTTACGGAAGTTTTCCAGTTCGAGACCATTAAGATCAGGGTTTTGGATAACCATTGACTGTGAGATTACCAATTCTCCTACAAGATCCATTAGTTTATCCAGTTTTGAAACATTTACGCTTATAATGCTTTGGTGGGCTGCAGTTGAATCCTTGGAAGGGACTTTTTGCTTATCTGCAGGTAAAGGGGTGTTGTCAATGCTTTGCAGTTCTTGTGGAATACTGTTATCACTAATAATTCTTGGCTGAATAGTTTTACTTTCAGCATTTTTCTCAGATACTTCAAGATCTCTCAAAAAGATTGTTTGCTGAAGAATTTCATTTATCTCTTCAATGTTTTTCTGAGTTTTAAAAACCATTTTAAAACCGCTTTTTCTGATAATTTCAGAACTTACATCATTCTCAAGTATATCCTCGGGAGTAAACGCAAGTTGCTCAACAAAATCCTTGATGCTGTTGATTACAGAAAAGGCTCTGATATTTTCCATTTCGCAGCCTTCTTCAAAGAAGATAACTGCTTCCAATGTTTTTAAATCTTCCTTAATATCAAATCCTTTTAAAGCATTAAGGAAACTCTTGATCTTTTGAGAAAGATATGTGATATCCGCATTAATATCCTCATTGTTCTTGATTTTTTCAATTTCAGATTTAATAAAGTCGATACCTTCAAATATCAAATCAGATAGTATGGGAAAATCAATTTTTTGGGGTTTTTCTTCTCTTATAAAAAAGAACAGGTCTTCAATTGAATGAGAAACAGCAGATATGCTACTAAAGGTCATCATTGCAGACGAGCCTTTTATTGTATGCATTACCCTGAATATTTCATTAATAGACGTGTCGGAGTATTTTTGTTCTTTTTCACTTGTCAAAAGAATGTTTTCAAGCTGTTCAATAAGCTGCAAGGATTCATAAAGGAACATCTCAAGCAATGATTCATTGATATTTTTTTCGGACATGACGTCACCCTCTTTTGTAAAATGCATTAAACTCCTAAGATTTTATTTAAGGTTTCAATCACATGGTTTTCTTTAAAGGGCTTTACTATAAAGGTCTTGGCACCTAATAAAACAGCCTCTCTGACATAACTCTCCTGCCCCAGTGCAGAAATCATTACTACCTTTGCCGAAGGATCCATCTTCCTGATTTCCTTTAAAGCATCAATACCACTCATTTCCGGCATTGTAATATCCATGGTGACAATATCCGGCTTTTCCTCCTCATATTTTTTAACCCCGGTAGCACCATTGTCTGCTTCCCCTGCAACAACATAGCCGTTTTTCTCAAGCATAAGCTTCAAAGTGTGCCTCATAAAAGCTGCATCATCGACAATCAGGACCTTTTTCAATGCAATTCCCCCTCCTTGGAAGTCTTTTTAATGGTAGAACCATAATTTCCTAAGCATTATAAAAAAGCAGGCAAATCTTTTTGCCTACTTTAAGTAAATGCAGAAAAAGAACCTACAAAGTACTTTACCAAAGGCAATAAAACAAACATCAAAACAAACATCCCTGCAAAGATATATAAACCTTTTAATTGAGATACGTTAATGCTATTTGCCAAGCGTTCCTATGTACTGCATACATATTCTTAATTATTAAAAATGTTTTTTGGAAAATTAATAGTCGTATGATTGAATATTTTAACTAGTAGCAAGTTATTATTAATGAATAAATTAGCAAATTATGTACTAATTACATTGATTTTGTAGATTTCTAGTTTTTATTATATATTGTTAAATATAACCATAACAATATATCTAAACATTTGTCACTGCTTTGTCATTGACAATTCATATTCTTTGTCATAGAAACATTTACAAAAAGTCATTCTAATGTAAAATATAATATATAAAAAAATTGTCGAAAGAAGATACATTGATGAAAATACAGAAGACGTTCGGGGATTGTCTGAGTTTATTTCTTAAAACGCTTAATATCAGCAGCAGCCGGCTTGCAAAGGGTATTAACGTAGATGCATCTCTTATAAATAGGTGGCTTCACGGAAAAAGAATACCATCTTATCATACCGACTATATTGAGAGTATTTCGGAGTATCTTTCACATTGTATAATCAACACTTACCAAAAACATAATCTCGATGAAGCAATTAAAAACATATGCGGTACAAATGATCTATGGTTCAGTGATACTGATTTCAAATATAAAATCAAGACAATACTTCATGAATCTCAGGGCTATTCAATAGAAGAGTCTAAAAATAAATTGCCTGATATAAATAACAGCATTAAAATACTTGATGAAAACGAGCCAATAGATACTTCTAAATATGAAACTCCCTCATGCAATAGTTTTACAGTGGTTGGAAGAGAAAGTGCGCTTGAACACGCTGTCAAATTTCTTGAAATAGCTGCAGACAGTTCTAACGGAAGCAACAGTGTTATATATGTCTGCCTTAATAACATGAAATCACAGTATAATGATTTTAGTTTTAATAAATGTCTCGTAAAATCAAAAAATTATTTGCTTAATACTTTGAACAGTAATTATAGAATTCAATTTCTAATAAAACCAAATAAAAACAATCCTACAGCACAAGCTATAATTAATTTTTGGCAGTCATTCATTGATTCGGGCAAAGTTGCTTTGAATTATTATAAAAACTATAGCTATCTTGATTATGGAAATGAAATCCTTGTCGTACCGGGGGTAGGAGTAATTTTAGGCTTGATGAACAAAGACTGCAGCTCAGGTTGTTACATTGTAAGCTATTGCAGTGATGTTACAGCCTTTGAAAATCATATGGCATCAGTTGTATCAGATCTAACCCAGCCTTTATTGACTATTTACCGCGAAAGTAACAGTATCCAATACTATAAACATCTTTTATCAAATAAGATTGGTCCTGGCAACAGATACCTTCTTACAGAGATGTCAAGTATTTTACTGTTGCCTGAAAGGATATTAAAACAGCTACTTGAGCAGGAGAGAAGCGGTAAAAAAATATATTATATATATAAGGATTATTTAAAGTACATTGAGGTTTTTAAAACAAATCTCAACCTATATAAATGTACGGATATTTATTATATTGATACTTTTTTCAGCCTTATAATGGAAAGGAAACTAATTCTACATGGGCCTAGTGGCGTAACGGTTTTGGACGTCAATACACAGGATATAATAAGTTTGCTTGAAAACTTCGTTTATTTGCTTGAAAACTATAACAACTATAATATATCACTTATTAATAGGCATTTTTTACCAGGCAGCTTTCCCTATACCTATTTGTATATCAAGGAAGGTCAATCTGCTATCATTGGCCTAAAGAACGAAAAAGGCAAAGCTCCTTATTACTTATCGGTTGATGAACCATCCGTTGTTGATTTATATACCCAAGACTTTTTAAGATTGCAGGAGAATGTTCCTCCTTTCTACAAGAGTAAAGCAGAGGTAATCAAATTATTCAGAAGTCATATTGAAGAGATTGAACGACGGGAAAGCAAGCTCAATTTGTTCAAAACAAATAAAAAATCATGTTCTGAGGTATTTACACCTTCTGAACATGATTTTATAAACAATATTTAATTCTTATATTTCACGCCTTCCCTCAAGAGCCTTTGCAAGTGTTACCTCATCGGCATATTCAATATCACCGCCTATAGGTATTCCGTGGGCTATACGAGTAGCTTTTATTCCAAGCGGTTTAAGAAGCCTTGAAATATACATAGCCGTGGCTTCACCCTCTATATTGGGGTTGGTTGCCAGTATTACTTCCTTTATATCACCGTCTCTTACCCTTAACAGCAGCTCCTTAATCTTGATATCTTCCGGGCCGCGGCCTTCCATCGGTGAAATTGTTCCATGGAGTACATGATACAAGCCCTTGAACTCCCTGATCCTTTCCATGGCTGCAACATCCCTTGGATCTTCAACAACGCAAATTACCGAGTGTTCTCTGGAGTTTCCGCTGCAAATTATACATGGATCAACATCCGTTAAGTTGCTGCATATTGAACAAAACCTGGTTTTTTGCTTAGCTTGAACAATAGCATTAGCGAGCCCCTGAGCCTTTTCATCCGTAAGATTAAGTACATGGAATGCAAGCCTTTGCGCAGTTTTATGTCCAATACCGGGAAGCTTTTCGAATTCTTCTATCAATCTTGCTACAGGAGCAACATAAAATGTCATAAAAACCTCGGTTAATTGAGAATTGATAATTGAGAATTGAGAATCGAGAATGCTCCAATTGCCATTTACATCTCAATTCCAATTAATTTTTCTCTTACTGTTAAGCACTATTAATTATCTATTAGATATCACTTATTATTGCCGTTAACTGTAAATTGTACATTGTAAACTGTACACTGGTTTTGCCCTTAACTGTCCTTTTGTCCTCTTGTCAACTGCACTTCCCCCGTGGGTTAAAACCCACGGCTATCAAAACCAAGTCGGTTCCACCGACTATAAACAGCTTAAGCCTGATCTTTCTTTTAACTATGATCTATAATCTATAATCTATACACTGCCTTTTGCCTTTATCTGTACACTGTACATTGTAAATTGTACACTTGTTTTTAACTGTCATCTCGTCCTCTGTCAACCGTAAACTAGAATAACCCCGGCATTCCGCCAAGTCCGCCTGTAAGCTTACCCATTTCACTGTTTACCATCTCATCAGCTTTTCTTATTGCTTCATTTACAGCAGCAAGTATAAGGTCCTGCAACATTTCAACATCATCAGGATCAACTACTTCTGGTTTTATAGTTATTGACTGAAGTTCCTTCTTACCCGATACTACAACAGTAATTGCTCCGCCGCCCGCTGTAGTTTCTATAGTCCTTTCCTGGAGCTCCTCCTGAAGTTTTGTCATATCCTGCTGCATTTTTTGCGCCTGCTTTATCAAATTTCCCATGTTACCCCCGCCAAAACCGGGGAATCCGCCTTTACCCATAATTATATCCTCCTGTCATAATTAACGTTATTTTTATCTTAACTATATAGGATGAAGTAAATATCTTATACTTTATTTGCATTTCTAAAGCCAAATGCAAATGGATATCAAATCAGAATTTACTTTATCCTATTACAGATGTAATAAGTTGAATTAAAATCATTTATCATACCATTATGGCCGGCACTAAGGACATGATGCATATTGAATATTTAATTCAACTTATATAATTGATTTACCTGCTTATTATACAGTAATACTCAAGCAATATACAATACTTTACAACCAGGTGCATACTTTAGTTTATTCGTCTACTACATCAAAAGGTACATTAAGCCTTTCCGCAATGTCCCGTCCTTTTTTTATAAGCTCATCCTTTTCAGTATCTTCCTCTTTTTTCACAACAGTATCCCCGTCCTCAAGGATTTTAACCTTTATGCTTCTGCCCAGTTCCTTTGACAGCATCTCTTCCAGCAGGCTTAGATTTTCAGGCTTTGATGCAATAAGTTTATTGAAACCGCCTGCACCCCCAAAATCAATACCCACCTTGTTTCCCGAAAGTTCTACTGCCTTTGTACCCTCAAGATTAGAATACAGCATCATTTTACCGTTACCTTTTAAAGCAGTAAGGACATCGTTCCACTCCTCCAGACCGTTCACCGGCTGTTTTGATTCCTTCTGTGGTTTATTTTCAGACTTCTGTGTGGTTTCCCTTTGCGGAACTTCAGCTGACCTTACTTCAGGTGCAGCTTCCTTCCTGACCTGTGACGTCGGGTTGGAAGATGAACTCCCAGGTACTATCTGTGCACCGTCCAGCTTCCTCTCAAGCATCTCTACTCTTTTTTGCAGATCATCACCAGAACTGAAAATGCCTTCACATAGTTTCAGAAGCGACACTTCAAGTATTACTCTTGGGTGCTCAGCCCATTTAAGGGATGCTGCAAGCGAAGACAATTCCTTGATTATACTTATAACCTGGTCTCTTTGGTAACGGCTGCTTTGTATTTTTACAGCTTCCAGCCTTTCACCCGACAAATCAAGTACTTTGGACGGATCGTCCGTCATGCTGCATATCAGTATATTCCTGTAATAAAGGACTACATCGGATACAAAATTAGGTATATCCTTTCCTTCGGTAACTAGCTCCCCTACAAGCTTCAAAACTCCGCTGACATCCCTGGCAGCAACAGCATCTACAATTGCTGAAACAAAAGCCTCATTGGCTACCCCTGTAACAGTCAGTACATCGTCATAGGTTATTTCATTTTTACCTATGGAAATACACTGGTCAAGTATACTTATTGCATCCCTCAGCGCACCGTCCGACATGCCTGCAATAAGTCTCGCTGCATCTTCAGAAAGCTTGGTGCCGCTGTCCTTTGCAATCCTGTCCAGCCTTGCAGCAATGCTTTCTTTTGTAATCCTTCTGAAGTCGAATCTTTGGCATCTGGAAAGTATTGTCGCCGGCAGTTTGTGAGGCTCGGTAGTAGCAAGTATAAATACAACATGTGAAGGGGGTTCCTCAAGTGTTTTTAACAACGCATTAAATGCTCCTGTTGAAAGCATATGCACTTCATCTATGATATACACCTTATACCTTGATCTTGAGGGTGTATAAACAACCTCATCGCGTATTTCCCTTATATTATCCACACTATTGTTTGAAGCAGCATCTATTTCTATAACATCAAGAATAGTTCCCGACAAAATCTCCCTGCAAATCTCACATTCGTTGCATGGGTCTCCATCCTTTGGAGAAAGGCAGTTTATAGCTCTGGCAAATATTTTAGCCATTGTAGTTTTACCTGTTCCACGTGTTCCGCAGAAAAGATATGCATGACCTATACGGTCCTTTGTAATGCTGTTTTTAAGAGTATTTACAACATGCTCCTGCTCCACAACATCTTCAAAGACCAAAGGCCTCCATTTCCTGTAAAGTGCAATATATGACATAATTCCTCCCGTGGAATTTTGATTGCCGTACTTATAAGACCAACATCCTTATTATATCAAAACAGAGATTCCAATAAAATAACCCGGAACAGTTTTAGAAAGAAAGGTACAAAAAAAGCAGGTTCAATACCTGCTTATCCTGCGTAAATATTTTAATTGGCCGTGCACCTGTCATTGTCTTATTTCTACAAGCGTTATCCTTGCAGTTACCTCTAACCAGGCATTCCTACGGCACACGAAAGTGCCCGCTTACCGCTGCTTCCTTCCGAACCTGACGGGGTTCACAGGTTTCCGTTGCGTAAGACCCGATTTTCATTGATACTTACAAAAAGCAGACCTTACAAAAAATAAGCCTGCGACAGGAGTTCAGCCCTGCTATAGCGGATTGCAGGTACAGGGCACCGCTACCTCCCCGCTTAGCACGACCAAATCTTTTAACTTACTTAAGACGTACTTCAATATTATACTCAAAACCAGCCAACATATCAATATAATTGTTCTCAAAGGGAAAATATACATGTACAACGGTTTTATAGACAGAAAAAAAGCACTTATTTTATAAATTATAATTATACCGATTTTAATTCAAGTGCTTCTTTAACTGAAATAATATAAAGTTATCATTTCTATTTTAAAAGGAGGAACAAAATGAAAAATAAGTATCATTGGCTGTGGCAATTTTATTGTACCACATTTTACCGATATTGTATGTTAAATTTATATGACAATTATTAATAATTGATGAACAACTTCCAGAATTAATATACCCATTATATTATTTCCATTGACTATTAATAATTGTTTTAAGGTAATTATTCATCCCATATATGTAATTTCATAAAAATCTGATACAATTTAATGTAATACAACTTCTGGATTCTGTGAGGTGTTGACATTGAAGGTCCGAAAAGCCATTATACCGGCAGCGGGACTGGGTACAAGATTCCTGCCCGCAACAAAGGCGCAGCCCAAGGAAATGCTCCCCATTGTTGATAAGCCTACCATACAGTTTATTGTGGAAGAGGCAATAAAATCGGGAATTGAAGAGATACTTATTGTTACAGGCCGTAGCAAAAGAGCCATTGAAGACCATTTTGACAAATCTCTTGAACTTGAGCAGGAGCTTTTAAAAAAGGGAAACAGCGAACTGCTTGATATGGTCCAGGACATATCCAACATGGTGAACATACATTACATACGTCAGAAGGAGCCTCGCGGGCTGGGGCATGCAATTTACTGTGCCAAGGCATTCATAGGCAATGAACCTTTCGCAGTTATGCTCGGAGACGATATTGTAGATTCTTCAGAGCCTTGTCTTGCACAATTGATTAATGTTTTCAACGACTATAATTCTACCGTTATAGGTGTTCAGCCGGTAGACTGGGAAAATGTTCAGGATTACGGCATTATAGATTGCAGTTCAATAGGCGACAGATTATATAAGGTTAATCAGCTTGTTGAAAAGCCCGAAAATGTAAACGCACCTTCCAACATAGCCATTCTTGGAAGATACATTATTACGCCTAATATTTTTGAGTACCTTGAAAATGCTGTCCCCGGCAAAGGCGATGAGATTCAGCTTACAGATGCTCTTAATTCTCTTGTTGCTCATCAGGAAATGTATGCCTATAACTTTACCGGCAAAAGGTATGATGTAGGAAACAAGCTTGGATTCCTACAGGCAACGGTAGAATTTGCACTCAAGCGGGATGACCTGAAGGAGGACTTTGCAAGATACTTAAGGAGCATTGACGGAAAGTTATATTAAAATGTCTTTTCAAATTTTGTTAAATTTCTAGAATAATAAGGCATAAACCGTAAATAATACCTTTAGACCTGTAAAGGTATTATTTTTGTATTGGCGGTATGTGCATGAAATCAAAAGTATTTAAAATTTCCTTAATTATAGCCCCAATTCTTATTGCAGCAGCTTTGGTATTATACTATGCCCCCAAAATTGATATTTTCAGCATGCTCACGGGTATTAGTGCTAAAAGCAATTCTCCACAATCAACCGGCCAAAAAGCACCAATTGCATCTAAAAGTGAATCAACAGGCAACAAAGGCAGTTCAGCAGCCGGAACCGATACAAAAAAATCTCCCGGCGATTATTTTCTCACTGCCAAAGAGGTTTCCGCAATGGAAAATATAAGTACACTTGATAAGTTGGCAGGCTTTACACTGCTTTATAAAGTAAGTAATTCAGATATGGATAGAATAATGGGCATGCTTAATAATGGACTGACTTATTCAGAGTATGAAAGCGTTAAAGCAATACTGCAGAATTACCTCAATGAAAGAGAGCTTCAACAACTCAATGACTTGCTGGAAAAGAACAAAGCACTATATATTGCCGGCAAGCTTGCAGCAAATTAATTGTTTGCCGGTTCATGTTCGGGATAAAGAAGAATGCCGTTTTTACAAAGTGAATTGCATTCCTGTTCAAGGATATCTTTATCAATAATTCTAATATTATAATCCGGATGAAACTTCTGTATATATTCAAAAGTAGAGGCTTGGATAAAACCAGTAGTTATTATAATGCCTTGGCCGATATTTTCTGAAGCCATTGCACCTATAAGCTTGTTTATTACTATGTATTCCTGTGAGCCAACGCCCTTGTTTGTGCAAACAGCATAAGCTTTTCTTCCATTAATCAGGCAGGTGATATCAACACTGTTTTCTTTTTCTTTGACAGTTTCCGCACTTTCATAACCTGTTTTAAGCAGGAATATTCTGCACCATTCACAGAATTCATTTCTGCTAAGGTATTCAATGTGTGAAATAACCAATACTCCGTTAACAAGTTTTTCTTCCTCTGCTCTCTTTATGGACGCCAGTTCAATTATTGAATATACCCTCTGGAATATGATTATCAGTTGCCAGAGGCTGTAAACAAGAAGGAAGGAAGTTAATACATAGCCCATAATGCCTCCTTTACAGTATTTAACTATTATTAGCTAAACGCTTTCTTAGTTCCATTCCAACAACAGCCCTATGACTTTTGGTAATTTCAATACCGTCTAAAAGTTCTATAACATACGCCGTTTTAATGGATTGGGCAAAGCGCCTTGCTGCTGAAGAAAAATTACCCGTAGTTATTAAAATACCGTGTTTTATGTTATCTGAAGCCATTTTACCTGCAAAAACTTGAGCAGCACCCTCCCCAAGTTCCGGCCAGTGGTCATCGTCGTTTAGCTCTTCATTTATATTTTTCTTTATAAGTACGCACAACACATATGTTAAATAGCCTTCAGAGCTTTGACTGTAGCTGTATAGAACCTCTCTTATTCCCCCTGTTTTTCCCGAATCGGAAATGTCCCTCTCACCTATAAGTTCAGTGCTCGAAACAAATTTTCGGTTATTATAGCCCATACTTTCCATATATCTGTCGCACCATTCGGCAAAACTGCTGAATTCCTCTTCAAGGGAGTTTTTAAAAACAAGATTGTACGGTAATATCCCCAAAAGAGCGGAATTTCTTGAAACCAACCTGTACAAGAAGCCATTCTTCAGTTTTGTTTCTGGCTCCAGCATTGCAATATCCTTTCGGGATATATAGCCATATTTAAGCTTGTTATCCCGGATGTCCCCCCTGATACTCTTTTCTATATTCAGGAGAATACGGACAATTATCTTGAAGGTAGCAATTACCAATACAGCAAGAACCAATTCAGTTAAAAAAAACATTGGCAAACTCCCCTTTAACTGGTTATACTGATATTGTTGTCACATTAATATTATGTAATACAGGTTTTAAAAAAAGTAATAAAACACTCCGGCTTAAATGAATTTTAGCTGAGAGTGAATTGCAATACCGTACACGGAGGTTAAATTGAAATGAAAAAGACACTAGGAGTAATTTTACTATCAATAGGAGCTTTGGCTGCAATAATAGCTTATATACAAACAAATTCCTTCGCGTACAAATTGAATTCTGCACTTGGCAAATTAACAGGCATAGGTGGAGTACCTATTCAGATAATTGTTATAATAGCTGGAATACTTGCTGTTATAATAGGTATAATACTTATGGCAGGCTCCAGAAAAAAATAGAAAAATGAAAAGACCTGTATAAAATAACAGGTCCTTTTTTGAATCAGGTTGATATTAACTTTAATGATAGCTTTGTTCAGTACTTGTACATTTGGGGTATTTGCTTGTGTCCCATGTATGATCCTTTGCAATTTGACTGTCTGTGATATTAAAATAGTCATAATAAACATTATTTCCATAATCGTTGTCATCCCAGGTTGCATCAACCTGATAATAATGTCCGTCTATTTTAACTATGTTCCATGCATGACTCTCAGTGCTTCTGGTTTGTTCGTCAGAAATTGCCTTTCCCGTAACAAGAATGGATTCAATTCCCGCTTTGCTGCTCAAAAGGCTCATCGCTTTTGCATAGCCTTCGCATACACCAACCCCGTCTACCAGTATCCCATAAGCAGTATAATCCAGTTCAGGTATTGTATCGCTATAATAATTGTCCCTGTCATATGTCGCATTTCTTATAATATAATCATGTATTGCCAATTCCTTTTGGTACTCTGACATCCCGGGTTTAATAATTACCGAAATTATTTCATCCACTTTTCCATTTAATTTTTTCCTCATTGCGAGTATTTCATCCTGGCTAAAGGTATATGTAAATTCCAGTATTCCGTCGCTGCTGTAGGTCATACGTTTTCCGGCATCAATAAGCAGTGGGTTGTCAAAAGCCACCTGATACCATGCATCCATTATCGGATCGGTATTTGAAACATCAATATTATATTCACTTATATCAATACTGCTCTCTATATTCTCAAGAGCATCCTTAATTTTGTAATAAAGACCGCTCTTGGGCTGCGAAAAAGTCTCTTCGTCCTTTGCAGCGCTTGAAATTAATATTTCCGATGTACTCTTAATCCATTGAACATTGAAACCGAAATTCTCGGATATAAACCGCAGAGGTACCATTGTCCTGGTTCCCGATATTTCAGGAGCTGCGGGAAGGGTTACTTTTTCACCATTAACAATTGCTGTCCTGGAACCAAGCTGAATAATTATTGTTGCATTTCCATTGTAAATGCATATTTTCCCACCCTGATACCAGTCTAGAGTTGCATCAAAAGGCTCGAGTATCGCCCTTACGGGGACCATAGTAGTACTTCCCGAATAATATGGTTTGGAATCAAGTAATACTTTTTGCTCCGTTCCATCCTTTGTAAAATACATTACAGGATCATTAACGTGCAGGACAAGCTTGGTTCCTGAAGAAGCAGAAGATGAAGAATCTGCAAATACCACACCTGTTGAAACAATTAAGGAAATAACAAGGGTAAATATCAGAACAAGTTTTTTAAATATCTTCATAAGATTACCCCTCTTATCATATTGTTAACATAATTATATAGATAAACTGAATTTGTTTCAAATTACATAAAACTTAATTATCGTCTTTTTTTAACAATATGAGTGTATTTATGAAACAATGCTTGTCTGAATAAATAAAATCTGCTATTCATGCGTAATTATGGGTCTTTTGTGGTATACTATTATTGAAGGAGTGATTTACTTGACAGAGTTTTGTACATGCGGTTCTATGTTGATCAATGGTGTCTGTTCCAACAAAAGATGCCCTGGGTCAGTTACTGTAAAGCCGGCCAAAGCAAGGTCTTCCAAGGCAGGTACAGCTAAAAAGGCAGCTGCACCTAAAACCAGGAAGGCGTCCAAATGCATTACCTATAATCTGTATGAGCTGGAAGATAGAGAAGATAATGTTCAATAGAACATTATCTCTTTTGGTTTCAGTTCCCGTCTTAAAAGCTTAGAGAATAAATATTTTCATACTAATCTCTTCATATCCTATAGGAAAAATATAAATTCATTTTAGAAAATCTATTGACTTTTTCTGTATATAGTTTTAAAATTAAAACCAAGTAAACTAATAAGAATACTAGGATAAATAACGGAGGCGATTTTAAATGTCAAAAATAGCTAAGAACCTTACCGAATTAATAGGTAACACGCCACTTCTCGAACTTTCAAAATATAACGAGCAGAACAAACTTGATGCAAAAGTTGTAGCAAAGCTAGAATATTTTAATCCTGCAGGAAGCGTCAAGGACAGAATCGGTTTTGCAATGATCAAGGATGCAGAAGAAAAGGGCTTAATAAACAAGGATACTGTAATAATAGAACCTACAAGTGGTAATACAGGAATAGCACTTGCGTTCGTTGCAGCTGCAAAAGGTTATAAGCTGATTCTTACAATGCCTGAGACCTTCAGTATTGAAAGAAGAAATCTTCTTAAAGCCTATGGTGCTCAGCTGGTATTGACACCAGGTGCAGAAGGTATGAAAGGTGCAATCAGAAAGGCTGAAGAAATTGCTGCTGAAACACCCAATTCCTTTATTCCCCAGCAGTTCAAAAACCCTGCAAATCCTGAGATCCATAGAAAAACTACTGCTGAGGAAATCTGGAGAGATACAGACGGCAAGGTAGATATAATAGTAGGTGGTGCCGGAACAGGCGGTACAATTACTGGAGTGGGTGAAGCTCTGAAAAAGAAAAACCCAAATTTAAAAGCCATAGTTGTAGAACCTTTTGATTCCCCAGTTATATCAGGCGGAAACCCAGGACCTCACAAAATACAGGGAATTGGACCGGGCTTCGTACCTGATGTACTTAATAAGGAAATCCTTGATGAAATATACAAGGTTAAAAATGAAGAAGCCTTTGAAACTGCAAGAGCACTTGCAAGAACAGAAGGTCTTCTCGTTGGAATATCTTCAGGAGCAGCAACATTCGCTGCAACTCAAATTGCAAAAAGGCCTGAAAACAAAGGTAAGACAATCGTAGTAGTTTTACCGGATACCGGTGAAAGATATCTTTCAACTCCTGTTTTCCAGGACCCACAATAATAGTTTTTAAACAAAGGAGAGGCTGTCCCTTAGCCGCAACTCAATAAATAAATGTCTTGTCTTTAAACTAACATGAATTGTTAATATGACACAACTTTACATTTTTCTTTTTATATTGACAAAAATAAACTCATTACAATATAATTAAGTAAATAATATTAAACACAATTGTACTCTGAAAACTCACAGCCTTACAGCCTTAGTAGAGGCAGCCAAAGTTGCAGGGACATAAAACAACCCCAAAAACAAACCATGGCCTTACCGGTCATGGTTTTTTATTCAGTACTAGAGAAAAATAAGACCTCATGAAATGATATAAAGCATTTGTAATTACAATATAGCTATAACTAATATAATCAGGAGGATTATTTATGAAGAGCATTAAGCTAAAAATCATTACAGGCATTACGGCTTTATTACTCATAGTATGCGCGGGGTTTGGTATCATTTCATACTTAGTCTCATCTAAAGCCTTGCTTTCAGAAGTGAAGAGTGATATGCCAAGATTGGCAACAGAGACAGCAAAGGTTGTTTCCAGCAGAATAGAAGGGGAATTCAAAGGGCTGAGAGCTCTTGCCGCGGATGACCAGATATCTGACACAAATGCATTATTGGAGAAGAAACTGGAAACCTTAAAAAATGCAATGGACTCAAACGGCAGCCTTCAGATGGGAATAGCGGATTTAAACGGTACTGTTAAGATGACAAACGGTCAAACAACGGATATTAAAGACCGGGATTATTTTAAAACAGCATTATCGGGAAAAGAAGCAGTTTCGGACCCAATTGTAAGCAAGGCTGACAGCTCAGTAGTTCTTGTCTTTGCAGAACCCATAAAAAATAACAATCAGGTCATAGGAGTGCTTTTAAGCACAACGGACGGTTATTTGCTGTGCGATATGATAAAGGATATTACATATGGTAAAACAGGAAAAGCATTTATTATAAATAAGGCCGGAACGACTGTTGCTCATACTAAAAGGGATCTGGTTAAAAATATGGATAACGACTTTGAAAATATTAAACAAGATAAAAAGCTTCAACCACTTGTGGATTTGGAAAAACAAATGGCTGAAGGAAAACAAGGTTATGGTGAGTATTCTTATGATGGAGTTGTAAAATGTATGGGTTTTGCTCCAATAGGAAATACAAGCTGGTCAATTGCCGTTACAGCCCCGCAAAGTGAAGTATTAGCCGGATTGGACTCTTTAAAAGTCACAGTGATAATAGTATCTTTGATATTCCTTGCATTGAGTGTAATTGCGGGGTACTTTATTGCATCATACCTGTCAAAACCTATAAAACTTGCTGCGGGGCATCTTGATGTTATGTCTTCCGGAGATTTTACAAAACCTGTTCCTGAAAAATATACAAAGAATAAAGACGAATTGGGTCAGCTTGCAAGATCAATGGATATAATGCAGAATTCCATGAGAAGCCTGATTCTTGAAATAGGCAATCTTGTAACATCCCTGGCGGCATCTACCGAAGAAATGACGGCATCTACCGAGGAATCCAGCAAAGCATCAGAACAGGTTGCAAATGCGATAAGCGATATTGCAAAAGGTGCAACTGACCAGGCCAAAGAAGCACAGGTAGGCTCATCCAAGCTTGTGGATCTTTCGGATGAGATAGAAGTAATTGTAGAAAAGTCAAACAAGCTTAATTACTATGCAAACAAGGTACAGGAACTTGGAGATAACGGAATGCGCTCTGTTAACCTCCTTAAGGATAACTTCAAAGAAAATGTTGATGTAGCCTCGCAGGTCAAGAACAAAATAGATATGCTTGCAGAGAAGTCCGATTCTGTAAATCAAATAGTCGAAGCTATTCAGAGTATTGCCTCCCAGACAAACCTGCTTTCATTGAATGCAGCGATAGAAGCTGCAAGGGCTGGTGAAGCCGGTAGAGGTTTTGCTGTTGTTGCTGAACAAATCAAAAAACTTGCTGAACAAACAGCAAACTCAACGAAAGAGGTCAATACAATTATAAAGGAAATCCAGCTTGACATAGAGGAATCCAAGTATAAAATGGATGAAGCGGGTCAAATTGTAAGCAAAGCGGGAGAAAGTGTCGTTGATACTGAAAATGTGTTTACAGAAATAGCCAAAGCAATAGTGAGAACCTCCGATCACATGAAGGATCTCATAGGAACAGTACAGACTGTTGACGAAAACAAGAACAGTGTTGTGGCATCAATCCAGGAAATAGCAGCAATTTCGGAACAGTCTGCAGCATCTTCACAGGAGGTTTCAGCTTCAGTTGAAGAACAAACCTCAATTATCGGTCAGATAGCAATTTCCTCTGAAAGTCTTGCTAGAATGGCAGAAGAGTTGAAAAAACAAATTAAGAAATTCAAAGTATAAAATCAACTTAAAAGGCCGGAAAAATCCGGCCTTTCCTTATATCATGCACTTAACAACACCTTAAAGCTTGATGCTGCCTGCCTTACCGCATGTATGTTTTCTTCAGGAACAAACTGGTCAGCTCCGCAGCCAGGTCCAACAATAAGTCCTTTACCATATAATTCTGCAATGGCTTCGTTCACATGAGCTTTAACTTCTTCAGGTGTACCGGCATTGAGCAAACTCGGTCTTATTTCCTTTCCGTTTTCATCAACATAAGGTACCTCCTGAATACCGCCAAGGAAGCATTTGTTTGATTTTTTGCGCGCTTCGCTGAGTGTTGGAGGTGTCCATCGATCATGCCAGTTAATGCAATTGACAGGATATTTTTCAACAAGATCAAACATTCCTCTTTCACCATGAATATGGGCAATATTAAAGAATGTTTTATCCTTATAGGCGTTGATTACCTGAAGGTCAAAATATTCTCCGAACTCCTTGTAATCTTCTTCCGATATGTAATCGTAGTTTGCACACCTTGTTGCAAAGAAGAATCCGCTTATTCCCGCTTCAATATTCGCTTTTACAAATTCAATGGTTGTGTCTGTAATAACTTGCAGCGCCTGTTTAAACAGCTTTGGGTTTTCTTTTAAATCCTCAAGTATTCTATCTCCTGCAAGCTTCTGTGCTGTTGTAAGCGGGCTGAACAATGTTTGAACAAAAGGTGTTTTCCCTTTAGTCAGCTTGCCTACTCTCTGCGCCAGTTCAACCGTTTCTCCCCATATTCCCTTTGTTACGGGCAGCACTTCAAGTTTTGACCAGTCCTCTATTTTATGAATCGCATAATCCTCTACTACAGGAGGCTTCCCACGTTCATTAAATTCCTTAACCTTTACCCCCCAATCCTGTACGCTGTATAAACCAAAAGGCATAACCTTTATAAAATCAAAATCATACTTTTCATTTTCGTTAACAAGTGTTTCTGCCAGCTTTTCAATATTTCTGTCAACGTCCGACAGATGATACCAGAGGTTTGCAGGAACCCTATCCACCTCTTCCAGCTTTAGTGCAGCTTTAATGCGTTCAAATTTATTCATATTAACCTCACCCTTTAATTTTATTTATTATCTTGCAAATGCTTCATCTCTTCCCTTTCTTAAGTTCTTTTCAACCTTTGAAAAGACTCGGATCAGTATAAAGCACAATATCCAGTAAACCAGTGCTGCCGCAATGTACGACTCAATATACCTGAAATTCAGAGCAGACTCCAATTTTGCCTTTGCCAGTATATCTACAACCGAAACGGTAAATGCCAGTGAAAGATTTTTTATTGTCGATATATACGAGTTACAGAAATTAGGGATGGCAACGATAAGCGCCTGTGGGAATATTATTCTTTTAAAAGCCTGAAAGGTGGTTAAACCTATGGAATACGAAGCCTCCATCTGGCCAAATTCAACTGAAGCCAATGCCCCTCTGATATTTTCAGCCTGATACGCAGATAAGCATAATGTGAAGGAAACAATGACTGCAATTATAGGTGTAACATTGTTAGGATCAATTTTTGCCCCAAAGAAATTCCCTATTGAAGCGATAATTTCAGGAAGTGCATAATACGCTATGTAAAGCTGTACTATCTGTGGCGTGCCTCTCATGAAGGAAATATAGACAACAGTAATCCTGTTGAGTATTCTGACTTTATAAATCCTTATCAATGCAAAGACCGCTCCTAGGGCAATACCTAAAACCATTATAAGAAACGCCAATCCCAAAGTACCAGGTACTACAGTGAGAATGGACAGGAATACATCCAAGACCGTTTGTAAACTAAACATGTTCCCATTCTCCCTTCCTTATGGATTTCAAGCCTTTGGCAAGTTTATATTTTTCACTTCTCTTTTCAAGGGTGTGAATGAATTTATCTGCCAAAGCGGATATACCCCAGTAAATCAAAGCAACGGCAATAAGGACCTGCAGCTTCCCAACCCCATAATCGCTGGCAATAATCTGTTTTGCTCTTCCCATAAGGTCTACTACTCCAATAGTGAATAAGATGGAAGTATCCTTTATAAGATCTATAAACAAGTTGCCTATACTTGGCAGGGCTACAGGAAATACCTGCGGCCAAATGATACGCTTAACCTTCTGAAATTCAGTTAATCCTATACTATCGGCCGCATCATGCTGCCCTTTGTCGACAGCAAGGTATGCGGGCCTGAGAATTTCAGTAAGAAAAGCTGCCGTATGAAATACCAATGTTATTACGGCAAAGGTAATTCTACTCCAATCGTTTATATCAATACCTACTGCTTTAAATAAAAGAGGAAATCCATAATATACGACAAACAATTGAATCAGGACGGGTGTACTTCTTGAAAATGATACATATACCGAAATAATCTGATATAAAATCTTTATCTTTTTTATCCTGATAGCTGTAATCACCACTCCGAGAATAAAGCTCAATGAAGCGGCTATAACGACAACAAGAATTGTGATTGGAACCATTGTAAGTAACTTTGGTATAATTTTGGCAATATAATCAAGATCGATTCCCAAAGGCATGTTAACCACCTCATTCATTTAACTATTAACCTTATTTAATCTAAGAGTTGGGCTTTGAAGAAATCATGCATGAAACCTTTTGTTCCATGCATGATTGAAAGTTTATTAGATATCAAGATTAGTTTTCCTTGTACTGGAAGATGTCTTCGCCGAAATACTGCTTAGCAAGCTTACCCAAGGTTCCGTCAGCCTTAATTGTCTTAAGTGCCGCATTGACCTTTTCTGTGAGGTCCTTCTGATCTTTTCCGAGAACAAAGTATGTATAATTTACTTTTACAGGGTCAGTCTGTTTCAAATCAAGCTTTAACTTATTTTTTAATTCATCAAAACCCAATGAGGGAAGTACTGTAGCATCATATTTACCGGATGCTATACCTGTAAACCTATCAGCATTTGACAAACCTTCCTGTGTTTCAATCTTTATTTTCTTATCATGAGTGTTATTGTAGTTTGTAAGTAAATTATATATTCCTCCGTTTGGTGAAACGGGAGCTACCTTTTTACCTACAAGGTCATCAAGTGTCTTAGTGCTGTTGTCATTGCCTTTAACTACAATCTTTATCAATGAAACACCAAGGTTCTCTTCAGGTAGCAAATACTTTTCCTGTCTTTCCTTTGTCTTAAATAAACCTTCCGTAATTAACGCATACTTGCCTGAATCAAGTCCTATCTGCTGTGAATCGGCTTCAACGCTCTGAATATCAAAATCATACTCAGGTATAAGCTTATCTATTGCTTTTAGTACATCTACTTCGTAGCCTACCAAATTACCCTTATCGTCAGTGTAGCTTAATGGTTTTTCCTCAGCTGCAACTGAAACAACTACTTTCTTAGCTTTTGCCTGTTCACTGCTATTTGCTGATGAACTTGTTTCGGAACTGCTGCTTCCACAGGCAGTAAGTAACCCCATCATTGCTATAAGCGCCGACAATCCTATTGTTGTTACAAGTCTTTTGAATTTTTTCATTTTCCGTTACCTCCATTTTTTATTTTTTTATAATGTTTAGGAAATTATAGTTCTACCTTGATTTATTAATTTCCGTTAAGAACATTTCTTTCACAGCTGGAAAGCATCAATTCCTAATTGATTTTTTTATGCTTTCTGTAAGCTGTATTACCAAACTTACCTTGTTTAATTTTTCAGAAGTTTGGTACTAAAGTCTTCATTACAGTCTTTTTCAAAGACTTTGTTCTATGTTTAAATTACATAATAAAAATCCTTATTGAACTTGTTTAAAAATTGCCTGGTTCTTTCTTCCCTGGGGTTTATAAAAATATCATCAGGAGTACCCTGCTCTACTATTGAACCACCGTCCATGAATACAACCCTGTTAGAAACATTTCTCGCGAATTCGATTTCATGGGTAACTATAAGCATTGTTATTCCTGACTTTGCAAGACCTTTTATTACATAAAGCACTTCACCAACCAATTCGGGATCCAAAGCCGAGGTAGGTTCATCAAACAAAATAACCTCCGGCTCCAGTGCAAGCGCCCTTGCAATTCCGACTCTTTGCTGCTGTCCGCCTGATAGTTCAGAGGGATAAGAGTCTGCTTTATCACTAAGTCCTACTTTATCAAGTTGCTTTAGTGCTATTTCCCTTGCCTCTGCTTTAGTTTTTTTCTGAACAAGTAGTAGACCTTCCATAACATTTTCAATAGCAGTCTTGTTTTTAAATAAATTGTAGTTCTGGAAAACCATTGCTGTCTTTCGCCTTAAGGTAAGGATATCTTTCTTGGTAAGGTGGTGATTGCAGTTTACACTGAAGTCACTGATAGTTATTTCACCCTGACTGGGCCTTTCAAGAAAATTGATGCACCGTAAAAGAGTTGTTTTACCGGTTCCGCTTGGACCAATGATGGTAATTACATCACCGTTTTCAATAGTCAAATCAATTCCTTTAAGTATTTCATTTTTTCCAAAGCTTTTATGTATGTTTTTTAGTTCAACCATAGGCCGCGACCTCGTTTTTTCTTTATATTATAGTTTTCCTATATGATTACTTGGTTTTGGATTGTTTCTATATTATTCCTACTAAACATATTTGTCAAGTAGGAATTAGATTAAAATTAATATAATTCCTAAAAAAAGAAAAAGTAATGATTCCTGGACATAAAGATAAACAGCCGGCAAACATATTATTTTAGCTGCCGGCTGTTTTAAAGATATTAAAAATTTAATTTATTTTTTCGAGGAAACCTTTAATTTATATATCTTGCCTGAGAAGAGATTTTCTTTGCTTTTAAAAACCTTTTTATAATTCTTTCCCCATCTGCACATTGCAATAAGAATCGGTTTAACGGTTTCACCAAGCTCCGTAAGAGAATATTCCACTCTGGGAGGAACCTCAGCGTATGCTTTCCTTTTTATCAGCCCATCCCTTTCAAGCTCTCGAAGCTGCATTGTCAGTGTTCTTTGAGTTATATTGGACAGCTTCCTCTGCAATTCATTAAACCTGATGGTACGTCTTGAAATGTACCACAATATTGATAGCTTCCATTTTCCGTTCAAAATCTTTACAGACGTACTTATAGGACACTGTTCAGTAATGTCGGGAGCCTTTCCCATAATCTATCCTCCCTTTAAGGTATCGATAATAATTAATAGTATCATTCTTTATACTATATATCAAACTTGTGCGTACTTTTACAGCCTGAAAAATCATGTTACTCTATTTTCATCAATATCATGTGGTTAATGGAGGATGGAATATGAACGAAGTTCTAAATACAATTAAAAGAAGGAGGAGTGTAAGGTCATATAAAAATGATCAAATAGAGAAAAAGGAACTGGACATGATACTGGAAGCTGCAATCTATGCACCTTCGGCGCACAATAAACAGCCCTGGCACTTTACGGTAATACAAAATCGTGAGTTGATTGATTATATAAGCAGTAAAACGAAGAAATTGATGGTTGAATCGGATGAAAGATGGATAAGGTGCATGGGTGCAAGCAAGAAATTTCATTTAACTTATGAGGCACCTACACTTATAATAGTGTCCGGCAAAAGCGATTCCATTACCTGGCAGGCAGATTGCTCTGCGGCTATGGAAAACATCCTTATTGCTGCAGAAAGTCTTAATATAGGTTCAGTTTGGCTGGGTCTGCTAGCTTTCTATTTTTCACTGGAAGAAGAGGTGCACAAGCTTAACATCCCCGAAGGTTACACCCCTTATTACGGAATTGCACTTGGTTATAAGAAAAACCTAACCGACTCAAAGCAGCCCAAAAGGGATTTCAGTGTTGTAAACTATATAAGTTAATGTGCATATATCGTTAAGAACCGGGTAAAGCCCGGTTCTTAGTTTTAATACCGGCTGGTTATAACTCCAAACGACGATGCCTTGATATGGGAATTTCCAACAAGGGGCTTTAGTTCATCCTTTGTTCCATATACTATTGCACCCAGAATAGGTACATTGGATAAGTCAGTATAGCCTTTTACTACGAGGTCTTTATATAAATTATTATATTCTTTATCCTTGCTTTTTTTCAATCTCTCCAACAAGTCTCTATAAGGTTCAAAAAGGTTATTAGTAAATGAACTTAACCCTACTGTTTCAGTTTCAATTATGTAGCCTCCAGAATCACTTTTTTTATTACCTATCCAATACCAAGATAAAGGAATATCACCTAAAATCGAATGGATTTCATCCGTGTAATAGGGCTTATCAAAGGAAACTCCTATTTCAATTAGTCTATCAGAAGGTAGGCCCTCCAGATTTTTAAGATCATTTCTGTAATCCATGTACTTTTCTTTCGGATTAAAAAAAATCATCATATTATAGCCGTTTTCCCACTGAATTTTTGGCCAGAGATCAGCGATGTATGAGGTACTCTTGTCATTAGGATCAAATAAAGCTTTTGAACTAATAGAAAGCCATATGTTCCCACCTGTATTAACCTTTGGCTTTAAAATACCATAGCTAATAAATCTCTGTTCCAGATTAATATTTCTGCCACCTAGATAACGGCAAACTGTATAATTTGCAGTTCCTCCAAAAAAACCGTAGTTATCTACCATCTTACTGATATACCCAGCTGGTACAGAAAGCTTTACCTCATCAAGCTTTTCTTCATAGGCCTTTTTGCTGAAATCTTTTGTTACCTTGAGGCTTATAAAATTGAGGGCTAAAAAAACAGTAACAGCAATAATTAATGAAATTACTATTGTCTTTATGACAGAGCGATATCTGCTTTTTCGTACAACCCTATTCAATTCCTTATCTTCAAAAACCAGCTCATTGCTATTATCACTCATAACATTCCTCCCACCGTTTCTTAAATTCCATCCTTGCTCTATATAAATAGGTTTTTACAACATCCTCACTCATACCTGATAGTTGGCTTATTGCCTTATAACTAAGCTCCATATCATACTTTAATATCAATAATTCCCTGTACGTCTGTTTCAGATCCCCAAGACAAGCCTTTACCATATTGGTTTTTTCCTTTTTTAAAATTCCTTCATCTACATTTTCATCAGATACAAAGCTGTCTAAAAAGGATTTCTCATCTATTTGAAGTTCAATAATCTTTGATTTTCTTTTAATTCTATTTCTATAATTGTTTAAAGTGACAGTAAACAGCCAGGAATTGACCTTGTTAGCGTCCACCCCGTCAATATACCGGATTGCTTTGATAAAACTGTCTTGAATTATGTCTTCAGCATCTTCTTTTGAACAGCCGTTTTTGAGAAGGAAGCCATAAATAATTCGTGCCTGTTTCTTGTAAAGCCCCAGTATAATATCCTGACTCATTTTCCCCTCCCTCTTCATAAGTAAGACAATTGAAATGATAACTTGTAAACAAAAAGTTAATTAAAATCCTATTAATTGTATTAAATACCCTAATTATATCATCAAAAAAATTTTTTATTGACATTAAAAGACAATGGTATTAATATGTAAATGTAACCTATGGTATACATTTTGTTAAACAAATGTTACCTTTAGAGTAACATTTGTTATAAAGGGGTGTTTTAATGGATAACCATATCACAGAAAACAACATAATTCAAAATACCGGCAGGTTTTTACTCCTGAGAGACGTGCTGCTATTCCTCCTTATACTTGCACATGCAGGACTGTATTACAATCTACTGGCTGATGCAGAAAATTACATTTATATTTTTATTGCAGCAATAGCAGTTTTAATTATGCTTCTTTACCTCCGGCTGATTATGTATGCCAGAAATGCTGGGAAAAATGATTATTTGAAGAATGCCTTCAAAGATGAACTATTTGAAATGATTAAAATGAAATCCTATTATCATGGTTTTATTGGAATGGTATCTGTAATTCTCATGTTTATTCTAATTAATGTAATATCGGGTTCATTTGGAGAAGCAATAGAAATTCCAATGGTATTTACCTGTGAAGCACTGCTTCTTACAGGAATTATTGTAAGCGACATATCCAAAATCCGTCAGTCAAGAGGTTAAGAATATGGGAAATGAATCATTAAAAAACAACATCCGGGTGTTTAGGGCAAAAAATGACTGGACCCAGGAAGAGCTTGCCAAAAGAGTAGGCGTTACCAGAAAGACTATTAATACTATAGAGAATGGTGTTTTTGTACCATCTGCATACCTCGCACTCAAAATCGCACACATTTTTAATGCAAGTTTTGAAGATATCTTTTATATTGATAAGAAAGAAGGTTAAGAAACATGGATAACTGTAAAATCATCTCTGTTAAGGATGGAAGAGGCCTTTCCTATTATGAATTCGGCAGTGCGGATGGAGCACCTGTATTTTATTTTCACGGCAGCGGATCATTTTCAGGCTTGATCGGCAAATCACTTAATAATGCCGCACAAAAAAATGGTATCAGACTAATTTGTCCCAACCGCCCTGGTATTGGAGAATCTGATAATTATCCCAATCGTAGGATTTTGGATTACCCTTCGGATGTTTTAATACTTGCAGATAAATTAAACATAAATAGCTTTTCAATTATCAGTCAATCAGGCGGGAGTGCATATGGTTTTGCCTGCGCTTATGCGGCTCCTGAGCGCATACTGCAGCTGTCAGCTGTTTCAGCCCTGACTCCACCTGATATGGCAATGGATAATAAGGAAGTACCTTTTAAAACAAGGTTTGCAATAAATATGTTTAAAAAAACTCCTTCATGGCTTTTAGTAAAGATGTACGACAATATGTATAAAACAATAAAGAATAGCCCTGATGCTTTTTATAATAAGGTTTATAAAAAGGCAACAGATGTTGAAAAACATATACTTTCCACTACTGAATATTATACTGTTTATACCCAAAATGTACTGGATGCTTTAAAAAACGGAAGTTCTGCGTCAATTACAGATATACGCCTTTGTTTTAAACCATGGGGATTTGATTTGAGTAAGATATCAGTTCCTGTACAGATTTGGCACGGTCAAGATGATAAAAGTTCACCGGTACAATTAGTTAACACCATGCAAAAGGAATTAAAATTCTGCGAAGCAAGATATATTCAAGGAGAAAGCCATATGTCACTAATGCAGAATTACGCGGAGGAAATTTTAAAGGTTTTGTCAATAAAAATTAATAACTTGAATCAACCACTTTAAACTGCTCCAAACCCGACATCTTAAGGTATGACTGAAACTTCTCGTTTTTAGAGACAACCTTGACTTCTCCTTCAGACTTTTTTACACTGCCAATTATCCTGTCAATGGTTGAAAGGTATTCCCTTTCAAGGAATTCAACATTCTTAAAATCAAATATAACTCTTAAAGGTTTTACAAACGACAGCCCGATTACAGCTGTTTCAAGGGTTTTGAGGCTTTCAGAATCAAGCAATGTATTGATATCTATTATAAAGGTACCGCTTATATTCTCAATATTGAATCCATCCTTGTTATCTGATACTTCAATCGGGTCCTGCTTGGGTTCATCGGGCTGTTTAGCAGGTTGTGCCGAATTTGGATTGGGTCCATGGTGGAGCACTTCAGTTATAATCTTAAGCAAACCCTCTTCTTCAAAGGGCTTTACTACAAAGTGCCTTGCACCTGATTTTATGGATTCAAGCACCATAAACTGCTGACCTAAAGCGCTCACCATTACAACAAGTGCTTTGGGATTAATTTCAATAATATTCTTAAGTGCCACTATACCATCCATAACAGGCATTGTGATATCAAGAGTAACAAGATCAGGTCTCGCCTCGGAGAATACATTAAGGGCTTGCAGTCCGTTTTCGGCCTCTCCCGCAACGACATGCCCCGCCTTTGTTACAATGTTCCTGATTTTCATCCGTGCAATATAAGAATCATCAACAATAAGAATCCTTGCCACTTAGAAGCCCTCCTGAAGAAATCATTCAACACACGTTTAAGCAATAGCACAAGCCTTACAGGCCGTATGGCACTTTAAAAATAAATTCCGTCCCCTGTCCCGGTTTTGAGATTACTCTCACATTTCCGCCAATCAGCTCTGTTTGCTGCTTTACTGCAGATAATCCGACTCCCCTGCCTGACATCCCGCCGGTGTCAACCTTAGTTGATACTCCGTCTATAAAAATAAGGTTTAATACATCTTCATCAGTGACTTCGGAAACCTGTCGGCCAATTAATTTCCCCCTGGCTGCAGCTGCTTGTTTGACTGCCTCCAAATCAACACCTCTGCCGTCATCTTTTATAACAATCTGTATATAATCATTGTCTTTTTGAATGGAGCAGCTTATCCTTCCGTCCAAATCCTTTTCCGAAGAAGCGCGTTCCTCATGTGTCTCTATACCATGGTCAACCATGTTTCTGAAGACATGAACCAAAGACCTTATAAAAGCATCATATTTTTCGGCATCCAGATATATGTCTTCGTTAAACTCTATCCTGAAAGGAGCTACTGTTTTCCCAAGTCTCTCCGACATTCTCTGCACATAGTCGGGGTAAATTGAAAGGAGTTCCTTAATAGAGGTATGCCTTAACTTTTTTATCTCTTCAGCCAGCTCCGCAGATACTTGAGAGGCCTGAGCTTCAACTGCTTTTAATACCTCTGTATCTATAATTGTGAATTCCCTGTCCAAAAGCCACTTGCTTCCGATAATATCTCGCAGCCGGTTAAGAGAGTCATTGAGAATGCTTTCAAAATCATAGCCGCTTATCATTCTTTTTATATCTGTAATCGAAACCTTTGTGTAATGATCTCTCATTACAACCATCGATTGCTCCACATCATTCAGGAAATCAACTATCCAGGGCAGTTCAAAGATGGAGAAGTTACCCTTGAGTGTATGGACCTCCCTGAAGATTTCATTCAGCGAATCATATGTATTGCTCGCCTGAGCAGAATCCATGATTTCCGGAAGCCTTCTACTATAAAAGCTTTTGTAATCCCTTATACAAACAGAAAAGGATTTTACATCGGATATAATTCTTGTAACCGACTTGAAAATGGCTTTCTCGTCTTCCATTTTCTTTTGGATCGTCTTTTTTTCTGTTATATCGGTAAGAACAATCATAAAAGCATTTTCTACCTCAACCTTAAAATCAAAGGTAAGCGGATTGTATCTGACGCTGTATATGCTCTGTCCTATATTGAGTTCCTCAGGCAAAAGCATAAGCATTACCTTTTTATTAAGCGGATCACCGCTGAAAAAGTCTTTATTCAGGATGGATGACAGCAAATCAATTCTTTCTTTATCATTATATGGCATAAGTAACTCAGCAAGGTTACAGCCTTCAATGTTCTGCCCGAAAATCCTTTCACATTCGGCACTGCAGCCCCTGTTAACCGTTAATAGCTCATTTACCGTAAATATGCCTTGTTGGGTACTATCCAGAATATTCTTCAAATCACTCTGGAGCTTGTACAAAAAGTTCTGCTGCTTGTCACTGATACTTACAATCCTGACACTCTGCTGCAAAAGCTTCTTATAGCCAGACATGAGTTCTGCAAACTCCTTTTTTATAGGGTTTTCGTCAAACCCCTCGCTTTTTAGGACTTTGTCTGCTTTCTCCAGAAGTCTGTATTCATTTTGGAATATGCTGTTTTTATCGTTAAGCTCCATCGGGTCCTCCGTAATAAAGGAAAAATAACATCAAACATTTTGTGTCAGTTTGGTATCAAATTAAACTCCAGGTTTACGAATTCCTTGAATTCTTCCGCACATTCCAGTTCACTTTCATTATCCTTATCGTAATACCAGTTAACTACTATATTTTTCCCACTATCGCTTGCTTCTTCGAATTTTTCGAGAAGCATCATCATACACTTTGAACTGCTTGTATTTATATAAGGAAGCGTCAGCTCAAGCTTTATCACTTCTTCACCCTCGGCAGATTCAAAAAAGTTGTCAAGCCATTCAAATACAGGCTCATAGAATTTAAACGCATTCTCAGGATAAGATTGTCCATTCATTTTCAATACTTTCGTATCGGCGTCAAAATCTATCTGCGGTGTTGCTTTGGCCTGTTCTATATATAAACGTTCCAAATTAATCCCTCCTAAACAATAACCTTTATCTCGTAAAATGAAAATTGGTCATCAATCTTATCAAAGCAATACTCAATAGGCTGGCTTGCCTTTCTTGCAATATCTATCAAGCCTATTCCCGCACCGTTTTTACCCGGTTCAAGTTCCCTTTTCAGTTGTTCCTTGTAAAGCTTTTTCAATTGGTCCTTATCTGCATGTATAACAGTCTCAAGTTTTTCCTTAAGAGGCGCTATATCGGAATTTTCAATAACGTTGCCCGACCAGACAAAATAGGCCTCCTCCATTTTACCTATACAGACAATGGCATTTCCCACATATGGGGTGTATGTAGTATCGCCTTCCTTTACTGCAAGATAATTTTTTATGTTCTGGGTCTGTTCAATAAATATTGAAAATACATTAAAAATATCGCTTTTTGCTTTCTCTTCACTTTCCATGTGCTTTTTTACGGCTTCTCCCATCTCTTCAATAAGCCCCTGGGAGAACCTGCCCGAAAAGCAGGTCAAAATCTTGTTTGTACCAAGTATATTCTGTAAATCTGTCAGTTTCATACCCATATTTGGCCCTCCTTTGTTCTTGAAATTCTTAGTCTATTTCAAATGCCAAAACTGTTATATCATCCCTTTGTTCTGCTTTTTCAAGCCTTTGCGCAATCATATCCTCAACAGCCGAATGCTGTTCAGCCATGTTTCTTTCAGATATTGATTCAAGGAATTGAATAAAGCCTGATCTTCCCATACCGCCTTTTCCTTCAACCATATTCTGGTCAAGGAGTCCGTCAGTTGTTATATATATTTTACTTCCAGGTATCCATGCTATTACTTCATCTTCAAACGAAACTTCCTTCTTCCATGAATAGCCAACGCTATGCTTTGTTCCCTTGTGTTCGGTAATGTTTCCGTCATTGTACACAAAGAGCGAAAGTTTGGCGCCCGAGAACGTTATTTTTTTATTCGCCCTGTCTATCAGGCATAGAGCTACATCTGCACCGTCGTTTGCCAATGAATCTTTAGACTCCTGTCCAAGTGCTTCTTTAAGCCTTAAGTGAACAAGCTTAAGTATTTCGGAAGGATTCCTGTTTTCCAGGTCTTTAGACAAGCTGTCCAGTATTGAACTTAAAGTCATTGTCATAAGAGCGCCAGGAACACCATGTCCTGTGCAATCTCCAACTGCCAGCAGAACCTTGTTCCCATCCCCTCTGCACCAGTACATATCACCGCCGACAACATCCCTCGGCTTCCAGACTACAAAACATTTATCCTCAGGCAAGGACAGCCTTTGCGCAAGTGGAGGAAGAATTGATCTCTGAAGTCTTTCAGCATAGTCAATACTTTCCATGATACTGTCATTCTTTTCCTTGAGTTCCCTTGTACGTTCTGCCACCTTGTTTTCAAGGGATATACTATATTCCTGGATAGTATCGGCCATCTTATTAAAGCTTTTACCCAACTCCCCTATTTCATCCTCTGAGGTAAGGTTGGAACGGACATCCATGTTTTCTGCTGAAAAGCTGCTTACTGTTGTGTTAAGTGACTTTATAGGCTTTACCATTCCCCCTATCAGCTTAAGCATTATACTTACACCGGCTATAGTAGAAATTACAAGTGCAGAAATGAAGCCGAAAAGAAGGTTGTTTAAAGGTTTTTTGTATTCAGACTGCATTATTGATATACCAAAAACCCACCCGCTGGATTTGATTTTGCTTAGAATAAAGCATTTTGTTTGGCTGTCATAATCTTTAACATCATCAACCTTTACCTGCGTTGTTGTATTCTTTACCGCGGCTGAAAGCTTGGAGTAATTGACACCGTTTATTTTGTCTATATTTTTCATACCGTCTTTGTCTGAAATAAACTTTTCATTTGGATGCACAAGTATATCACCCTTATCATCTAAAAGGAAAGCATAGCTTGTCTCGTTAACATTATAGTTACTTACAATCTTGATAACATTGGTTAGATAAATGTCCGCTGCAATAACGCCTATAGGTTTTCCATTTTTATTGACAGCTTTAGCAATTGTAATAACCATTTCATTTGTCTGTGCATCAACATAAGGTTCAGTATATACTATTCCCTTTTTCTCTTTTGCATTTACATACCAATCCCGCGTACGGCAGTCATAATCCGATGGCGGTACCCATTCCGAACCACTTATAAGCTTTCTGCTGCCATCTTCAAAGCCAATATAAAAATCCAGAACATTTTTATTATAAATAGCCAACTTACCCTTCATTAAATTAAACAAATACTCCTTATTATCATTACCGGAAATCTCTATATCCTCAACAATACCTTCTATAATTTTCCCATACTCCATAAACCAGGAATTCAGTTCTGCAGTATTTTTTAACGCTGTTTCCTGTATTCTTGAGTTTGATTGCTGTGCTGTAATGTTGTAGGACAGCAGATAGCTTATTGCCGAAACGAGAAGAAGTGAAACCAGACATATTGCCAAACCTGAAGAGACATACTTGACTTTTATGCTCCTGCTTTTTAACATAATGCTTACTCCTAAACTATGTAAATTTATGTTACGGATTTATAAACATCGTATAAAAATACAGCATATTACAAGACTTTTTATATATATTCAACATTATACTTTTATTTCCTGCTTCCTTTTTGTCCTTTTATAATATTTTTTGTAATATCTTGCGGCTGTTATTTATGTTGAAATTAAGTTCTTATTGCATTACAGTAAAATAATGTATAATGTTTTTATAGTGTATTTCTTTAAAACGGAAGGATGCATAAACATGCAATTATATCTTATAGCTGTACTGGCAGCTCTTAATCTTATAGGTTTAATAGTTGTTGGAGTCGACAAGCATAAGGCAATTAAAAGAAAATGGAGAGTTCCGGAAAAGACCTTTTTTATAATCTCTTTACTCGGGGGTTCTATAGGAGTTTACATAGGGCTTTTGACATTCAGGCATAAGACAAGGCACTGGTATTTCATGATAGGAATACCGGCAATTTTAATAGCTCAGGCGGTAGGAGTATATTTTCTTAGTATTAATGTGGATTGGATATGAAGAAGAAGTGTTCTAATCATGGAACAAACAGCCTACTAAAACAAGCAGTGAAACTATTACAATAAGTACAGCAATAAATACGCGTATAAATTTTTCTTTAAGCAAAATGCACACCTCCTTCAAATCAACTATAATACGAATGAAACTTTAATAAAGTTCATTTGAAAAATTGAATTGCCTCCTATCACTTGTCTATTTTTTTGATATCCATATCTAAAAATGGCTGGAAGTTACATATTGCTTGACTTATGTAATTCCATAATATAACATTGCCCTATATAGGTACTAAATAGCTATTCTTAATATGTTTATACTTTAAGGAGTATTAATTATGTTTCAATCTGATGTAAGGGATTTTTTACTTGAGTGTAAAATAAACAATAAAGGACCCCAAGATGTTTTTCCAACGCTTGCAAAAAAAGCAATGTTATACTATGTACCCGATATAGATAAAGATTTTGATAATTTTAAATATATAGTCAAGAAGGATGATTCTAGGCTTCCTTTAATTTTTACGGATGAAGATATGCTGCAAAAACATTTTAAACCTCTTAATCTTAACGTCAAGGCTCAAGAATTAAGTTCCCGTGAAGTCTTAAAAAAAGTATTGAAAAATAATTATGATGGCTTGATTCTAAATATTTCTGACGAAACGCAGTACACACTGGACAGAAAGTTATTACAATTACTATTTCGTGAACATCTGGCTATTGATTTTTATATGGCAGGCGGTGCTTGGTGTCTTTCTTTGTCTAACCAATTTCTCGTTTTGGAAATTTCAGAAAAATTGTATACTATTCCGATTTTTTATCAAGAATATGAAGCTATAGAATTTACTAAATATTTAGGACAGGAATTTAATATACAATTTGTTAACTGGAAAGAGCTTCTAGAGTTTTGTGTAAAATCTAAAATTGATAATCTTGTATATCAACTCAATAAACCAGAGATGATTTTTATCAGAGATCCATATTTAGGATGGCTTTATGATTCTCCCTTCCAAGATAAATAATTCTACAAAACTAGGGTATATACACGGAGGCTAATACATGTCAAACTTCACAAGGCAATACCCTTTATTTTCGCTTTGCGGCTTAAACTGCGGGCTATGCCCAATGCATCTGGGCAATTATTGTCCCGGCTGCGGAGGGGGACCCGGCAATCAGCCCTGCGCAATTGCAAGATGCAGCCAACTGCATAGTGGAATTGAATATTGCTATATGTGTAATAAGTACCCATGTGAAAAATATGACGGCATAGATGAATTTGATTCTTTTATAACTCACCGCAACCAACTAAAGGATTTAGAAAAAGTCAAAAAAATCGGAGTGGAAGCTTATCAATCTGAGCTAGATGAAAAAATAGAAATATTGAAATTCTTATTGGGAAACTACAACGATGGGCGGCGAAAAAGCTTTTTCTGCGTGGCTGTTAACCTTTTGGAACTAGCAGATTTGAAAACCGTAATTAATGAAATCAAAGATCGAACAAAACCGGATAGTGCTATTAAGGAAAAGGCTGCGTTTGCAGTAGAGGCGTTTCAAGCGATGGCTGCAGAGCGGAATGTTGCATTGAAACTGAATAAGAAAACAAAAAAGTAGGATTATCCGTGCTCCGGGATGCTTGGGCGAGCAGTGTAGCAAAGCGAAACGACCAGACTCCCGGGTTCGAATCTTTTTAGATTTACTCATAAAAAAACGCCCTCCCTATTGGGAAGGTATTTTACTTGAAAAATTATGTAAAAGACGATGCCTTTGTTTTAGTTTTTTTGCCGTATCTACACCGGTATCAGTTCTTAGCATCAATGAATTTCGGAATGTTTCACATATCAAACACTCCATCTAAATCCGGACTTTTCCAACAAGCCAAAAACACGACATATTATCGTTTCTGTAAAATCATTATGGTTTCCTTGTTAATCGTCTTAAATCCTTGGACAGATGTATCAACATAATTTTT
This sequence comes from Bacillota bacterium, assembly GCA_023397675.1. GTDB lineage: Bacteria > Bacillota > Clostridia > Acetivibrionales > JANLFN01 > JAEZTC01. The sequence goes on from JAEWTV010000091.1 coordinate 52,036, forward strand.
GTTTTTTATAATATTTCTGCGGAAGTCATAAAGCATATCCATGCCATAGAGTTCTGCAAGTTCCTTTAAAACAAGATGTAGAGGAAATTCTGTCCTATTGATATGACGATTTCCCACTGTGAAAACGAGCAACTTTCCAGGTTTGACGATAGGATTAAGATTTTGTAGTACCTCAGAAAAGTCGAGAATAAAGCTTGCTACTTTTCTTGCTTTTTCTGTCATTTTTTCATCCAACAACATGCCAACAAAATTCTTTAGTTGATTGGATACTTGCAAAATACCGCTCTGAGCAAGTTGCTCCAGTGAATAGTTAACACCACCAAGACTATCCCTGTCAATTTTGCTTAGGCTTGTAATGGTATCTTCGCTAATTGCATCATGGATATCTGCTAAGGGTATCCAACGTAAGGGAAGAACAGAGTATTGTCCATAGGTTATAGTAGTTGCGTTATCACCATATGGCGGCGACGTAATGATTAAGTCGATACTATTTTGAGCAAAACTCCTTCTATCACGAAGAATGTCTTTTGAATCCCCACAATAGAGTCGTGTTATTTCACCCTGCCTTAATGATCTAAATTCAAGTACAGCGTTAATATTGGAGCGTAGCTTTTCACTAAAGTTTTGGACACAATCATATTCTGTATCGCGAATCATCTGTTCAAGTTTTATGTGGAGCTTAAAGGTGCTGGTTCGGGCATTATCAGCTTGTTTGGCTATCTCGGCAAACGTCACCCAAAAGAACCTTCTATATTTCACATCTGGCTCTTGTAGAATGCACAAACGTATTTTACTTAAATCACGAATAACATCATCAACATACCATTTGTTTATGCCTTCAAAATTATAAGGCTCTATCTCATAATTATTGGCCATTTTAATCCTTTTGAGCAATTGGTCCGATTTCATCCGCAATGTCTTTTCAACATATTTCTGTGTTTTTGAGAGAACTGTCAAGTATGACAATGGGTTTATATCGACACCTATTACATTAAGATTCCGAACCAACCCTTCCACTAATATAGTCCCAGAGCCCATGAAGGGATCAAGGACATTATGAATATCGGGGTCATGTTTCAACACAAGATCAAAAATCTCTCCCTGCATATTTGGCACCATTACAGCAGGGTACTTGATCATTGAATGAACATGTTCTCTTTGATCGTTGCGTCTAAAATCCCAGTAAGCTTCTATGCTTTCCTTGGTCTTCAAATCAGCTATTAATTCCGTTACTGCCACAAGCTTGCCTCCTTTCTAATAGCTTTTAGTGATTTCTATGTTGGAAAACAGTTTTTTACAAACTCACAGCCAATGTTTTGGCAATATGCCTTTCCTTTTGTTGTGTCTTCCTTTCCAACTTTGGTATAATCGGAGTCTTTTATGACACGATGGCATTCTTCAAGCTTAGATTTAAATGCCTCTTTGTCTGTATGTTCAACCTGAATTCGTGTCGGATCGTTATTTTTAAAATCGTATGACTCAATAAAATCAACCTTGTTGCCTGTTAAATTCTCATAGCCTAGAACATAAACCATTAACTGATTTTTGATTTGATCTCTGGATAATACTTCAGAACTTGATTTAAAGTCTACGATTGTAATTGTGTCATTAAGGCTATCTCTTATTAAATCGATTCTACCATCAATAAAAAGATATTCATTTATGCTGTAATCTATGGTTTTTTCTGAGAACAGTATGTTCTGAAAATTCGCTTGATTGTTCACGATATAGCTACGCAAGTGTTGAAAGGCTGTTGCCTTCATTGCATTAACAAGAATCGGAGAACCATACGGCAAATATAAATATCTATCAACTATACCCTGAATTACCTGATCGGAGAATACAGGGATGTCCTTATAATGCTTATGCACATAATCCAGCATATTGTGTACAGATCTCCCATACCCCATTCGAATATTAAGCGGCGAATGGAAGCCGAACACATTCAACATTTCAAATTTGAACGGACAGTCAAACAGGTCCTTAAGGAGCGAGAAATTAAGCGTGATTACTTCGTCCGCAGAAAATTTTTTGTCTTGAGATTGAGGGTATGTTGTGTTCAAAGCCAACGCTTGAGAAGCATAAGGAGAGTTCTTTGCCTCCAAATATGGTAGAGCAGCTTTCCGATACATCTTCCCATTGCCATAAGGCTGAGGGGAACGAGTCATAAAGAGATATTTTTCGCTTCGTGTTATACCAACGTAGAAAAGCCGCCGGTAGCTCTCATCATCATTCTTATAAGCGCTTTCTATCGAGGCATTGTTAAATATACCCCATGCGCTTGTTCCTCCAGGGTTCTTGAGAGGGAATATCGAATTTTGTGTCAAAAAAGGTAAAAAGACAACAGGGAATTCCAGTCCCTTTGACTGATGATAGGTCATAATCCGCAAGCTACGGATTGTCTTAAAACTTGGAGAGAGCCACCCTTCTGGGTAAATAAACGGCGCATCGTCCCTGAGGAAGGTCTGGAAAGCTCTTAGCTTATATATCGGCTCCATATCAAGATATATCTTCTCAAAATCATTAATTATCTCAGTGAATTTTCCCCAGTTGTATAGAGTCTTTTCATCTTGTGTATGTGCAATAAGTTGAAGATCGGCAAACAGGTTCTTCAGGTTCTGCTGGATGGTGTATTCGTAGGCGTCAGTCTCATGGAAAAATGCGACAAAATCAATCAACACATTTTTAATGGAAGTAGTGTCTAGGGGCGAATATTGCGCCCACTTTTGCACTAACTCATCGTCAATCTGAATATCCACCCGACTAAAAGTGTTTTTGTCATAGGTTTCGACAATTCCGAAGGTGACATCAAATACTGCACACACTGCTTGTATCTCGCTTGCCTCAAAGAGTTTCTGTGTTCCCTCGACAATGAAGTCAATGCCGTTATTCTGCAAAGCCTGTATCAGTTCGGGTATTTTTTTTACAGAGCTAACGAGGATCACCATGTCATCATAGTTGAGACCATAGGTCTTGTCATCCTTGGTGTACTGTACGCCTGTTAGTTGCTTTATTTTGGCGACTATAAAATCAATCTCAGACTGGCGGTCATTGAAATCGTAGGTTATGATATCCCCCTGCGTATAGGTTTGGGTATTATTGCTGTTCATCTGCTTGGCAAGACGGTTCTGGTTGTTCTGGATGACTTGGCGCGCAATATCGGTGATTCCACAACTGCTTCGGAAGTTAATGTCCAAATCTTCCCGCTTCACGTTTTGATAGCGAGTTTGGAAATCACGAATATATGTCAGGTTGCTTCCGCGCCAGTGATATATTGTCTGATCGTCATCACCGACTACACAAAGCAAAACACCTTTGTTATAGAAATAATTCAAGATACGCTCTTGAGCATCATTCACGTCCTGATATTCGTCAACAATCATGTGCTTGACTGTCGACGTTATATATGTATCGAAATATCCTTGTTCCAACAGTGTGAGAGTCCTAACAATGATGGATGTGAAGTCAAACTTGCTCTTTGAATCAAGTACAGACTCATATTTTGCGATATGTCCTCGCAAATCGGTGGGAAGCTTCTCCACGCCATATTCCCGCCCAACATCAAGAAAGGTCTTATACGCGCTGATTGCTTCTTGGAGCTTGTTGTTTGCCATATCAGCACGTGCCAATGGATATTGTGATCCGCTCTTGGGATTATATTGGACATCGTATATTCCGATATCTCTGCGGAATCGCTTCATAAACAGGCGTGTTTGGACATCCTGAAGAACCTCATAGTTCTTGAATTCATCGCTATAGTTTTGGAGAAGGTAAAAACAATAGCCGTGAATAGTGCCTATATACATATCGGCAAGCCCTTCAAGGCTGCTGTTTGCCTTCTCATATTCTTTGTAGATTTTCTGTTTCAGGGATGCCGCAGCCTTTTCCGAATAGGTTACTGCAACGATATTCTCAGGCTTTATGCCTGGCTGTTTCAGCAAATTCAAGATTCTAGCAACCATAGTGGTCGTCTTACCAGACCCAGCACATGCCACCATCTGTAAATTCTGATTCACTGTATTAACAGCATTTTGTTGACTGGTTGTTAAAGCCATGGGAACTCCTCCTGTAATCTGCCGTGGACTTTATTGTATAAAGTAGTAAAGTGCATTGAAATGTTTTCCACTACCCTTAGACTGGTATAGAAACTTTCTCTTAGTACTTATTCCTCTTTTTCGCTGGTTATCTGGTTTTTTTACCAGCGGGCAGCCCATGCATTACCCTGTTTAAATGCTCACTCTATTCGTTTCTGTGAACACAAAACTTATAAGCCTCGTATCCAATCTTCATTCTTTGAGCAGTATCTTTTACACTTATGAATCCACCCATGTCAGACTGCCTAATTTCCAAAATAATCTAATTACATTATATTCATATATACTAACAAATGCAATGTTTAATCAGTTGAGGATTCGACAAAAACCTCAACGATTCACAGAATACAATTGTACTGCTAAATTATTACAAATTCGGGATGTTTACAATGATGTGCAGTTGTTTAAATGTATAGTTTTGTAGTTCTATAATAATTTTTTGTACATATTTTAATTTATTATATGTTTATTTTGTATATTACTGTTAAATATTAATATCACATTATACTGATTTGTGTTATTATATAGTTATAAATGTAAAAATATAGAATAACTTTATATTATTTTCAAAGGTCAAAAAATGGGTTAATAAAGATGAAGAAGAAATTTAAATTTGGTTTATTTGTATTTATTTTTACTATTATACCTGGAATTGCTGCATATTTAGGTAAACAAAATAATGTTTTAGATGATTTACAAGCAGACGAAATTATAGGAAAAAATTTTCCATTGAGTACTTTTAAGTCTATTGTTTTAATTTTAGGTGTCGTATTAAGTAGCTTAATACTAACAATAAGATTAGAGGTTCATAAGAATAAAAATAAGCAACTAAAGGATCAAAGAGTTGAACTAATAAAGGAGAATAGAAAATCATTTATTAAAGCACTACAGAGTCAAATACCAGGAATACCTTCACCAAGTGGTATAAATATAAGAATTTGGATACCTAAAACTAAAAGATTAGAATGTATTTTGAAATTCATAAAAACTTTGAGAAGGCAAGAAACAAGGAAAATACTAACAATAAAAAATGTTGAAGGGTTATCTGATACAGGAACAACAGATGAATTACAATTTGAAGTGCATCCTAAAGTTGAAGGACTAGTAGGAAGATGCTATGATGGTAAGGAAATCGTATTTGAAGAAGATTTATTTTGTTCTGACTATGAGTATAATTTAAATAGGTATCAGGAAAATAAGACAATTGGAACAAGATTTTGTTTATCAGCACCAATTTTTAATTATAAAGATAAAGTAATTGCAGTTATTTCTATGGATAGTGAAGATAGAGCAGTTATAGAAACAGACGAAGAGCAAATACTTTATTTATTAATCACAATGTATTGCCAAAAGTTATATGATAATATGAGAGACCTTTTTAAATAAGGGGTGGAAATTAATGAGAACAATATCAAGAGATAAAAAGAGAAAAATAAGTCAAGCGGATCAAGATATGTATTATAAAGGTATAGGATTAGCAATGTATGTTAAACCTGTCGTAGAAGATTTAAAGATTTCCCCTTCAAATCTTCTAAAACACAAGAAAATAATAAGAATAACTTCATGTAGCACAAAATAAGAAAACCTTTAAAGTAGTTATATAAACAAAAACTGAGCGCCATTAAAGAACGCTCAACTTTTTGGGTAAATGGTAAACAAATATCATTGTTTCCCCTACAGTTGTGCCCTTATAGGAATCCCTTTCAGGTTCTAAATAGAAATCTTCAAACCCCGTTAGCCCCTTCATCGCCTAATCCGCATCCCTGCCCATTGGAAGCTGAGCTGGCAGGTGTTGCTGCAAAGAAAGGTAAATAATGATTTGCTCCAACGTCACTGTTAAGTGTTTGAAAAAGCGCCGTTATGCATTCAGTGAAAAAATTGACGACGTGGGAAAATGGACCGGATGGACATTTTAGGTGCATGTGAGCCATGGATGGGGAATATGCACCGACCGCCAAAGGAACATTTTTGAACTGTAAAATGCATAGACGGTTTTTCACAGTGCCCTAACTGGCCTCCGCGGCGAGCGGCGACTTTTCCCCCGATTTTCGTCGCTGAAAAGCAGGAGAGAATAGTTAAGAAAGTTGGAGAATTATTATGAAAAGAAGATTATTTTTTTTAGCATTATCAGTCTTAGTCCTTATACTCCTACTCGCCCTTTTAACTATCTTTACTATTAATTCTAACAATAAAGTTGTATACATGATAACCCTTCTGGCACTACTGGCTCTTACCATTTACTCGTTAAGAATATTTATCAAGGAATACCTTTCATATAAACTCGATATAAAACAAGGGCCTTTGGAAAAGGTAATGGTCTTTTATCAGCTTAATGTCAAAATAAATTCAGACCCTAAATATGCACAAGCAACAGAGCCTACTGCGACTTTTAAAATATCAGACTGTGATGAGTTTATTGACTTATATGGCGATTTTTCAAAAACAAAACTGCAAAAAGGTAACAACTATAAGATCTCATTTTACAAGCATTCCAGGCGTATTATCAGTATCCGGGAAGCCTATAAATCAGAGAAGTGAATTTACTTTATGCTCATACCCTCTCCTGGGTTTAATATATTTAAGGTTCTAATAAGAATTTCATATCAATTTATACTCCGATAAATTGTGCCAATTCCCTGTTGAATTTGTCCCGCTCTTCCCAAAACAATGCATGACCACTATATTGAAAAGGTACCAGTCTCGAATTTCTTATTCCCTGTTTTTGCGCTAATGCCAAAGGAAAAGGACAAACCTTGTCATGGATACCATGGAGAATTAAAGTAGGAACATTTATTTTCCCAAGATCATAAAATAAGCTTTCATCTCTAAGTGATGCTGCAAGTTTCGCTGTAGACCAGCCTGCTGCCTTAAGTCCCAACTGGAAGAACCAATCAGAGAAAGGTTCCGTTACATACTGGAAGAAAAACAAGTCTCCAAACCCTCGAAGCATTTTAGGGCGGTCATTATATGTATCCTGAATAATCTTTGTAACTTCTTCCCTATCGAATCCATAAGGAAAACCGGGACGTTTAGTAAAAGCAGGAGCGGCAGCTGCGAATAGGGCAAGTTTGGATACACCATAGCTGTTGTGACGAGCCATGTAACGGATAACAATCGCTCCCCCTACAGAGTGGCCTGCAAGAGTAAAATCCTGCAATCTTAGCTCGTCAACCACGCACCGGATATCATCTGCCAACCGGTCGTAAGTATAGCCTTCAGAAGGCTTATCTGAATTACCAAAGCCTCTGATATCTACACCTATACATCTATAACCCATTTGAGGAAGTATATCAAACTGATATTCGAACAAATTATGATCAGCTGGCCAACCATGAATAAATAGGATTGTTTTTTTGCCCAGAGGATTGATATCCTTTACAAAGATTCTTACACCAGGTTCTACTGTAATCCAGTGCTCCATTATAACGCCCCATTTATAATATCTTTATAGCAATATACTATTCTGTTAATATAAATTTGGTGATTCTATAGATTATGGACTCTTGTGCCCCAGGACGCTTGGGCGAGCAGTGCAGCGAAGCGAAACGACCAGCCTCCCAGATTTGAATCCCTTTCTGATTATTTTATTCACTCTTCAACCATCACCTCCTAGCCCGCACCCTGTCTACAAGCCTTTTGTTTTGGCAAATACCCCAGACACTAGCTTTTTTAAGCACATTCATCATTTCATTTGTCAGGTTTTATTAAAAAACATTAAGAATTCTTTAATTAAATTTTAATCACACAATAAATTCATTCAAACATTTTCAGGATATTATTAGCGAAAAGTTACTCTATTAAATCAGTATTAAAGGATGGTTAAAAATGAAAAAGAGAGTTTTTATAAGCTTTATCATGGCATTATTGTTTATATCCACATCAATAATGCCGGCTTTTGCAGGAAAAAACAACAGTATAACAGTAAAGATTGAGGGTAAAACACTTGAGCTAGGAGCCTTACAGCCTATCCTGGATTCGGATTACAAAATAAGGCTGCCGCTGCGCAGCATTGCCGAAGCTCTTGGAGCAAAGGTGTATTGGGACAATAAAACAAAAATGATAAAAATTATTTCAGACAATAGTGTTGCAAAAATAGGTTTGCTGGATTGCAGTGTCCAGATTGAAGAGGATCAAAAAAAGACAGGTCAGGATATTGCTACAAAAAACGGCAGCGTTTTTATACCTCTTCAATTGGTAAGTGAAATTTTTAAAACCACAGTTGACTGGGATGAAGAAACAAGGACTGCAAGCATTGTGAAAGAAAAAGAAAGCAATTATATATTTAAAAATCAACCTCCTCTGACCGAAAGCCAGAAAGAGCTTTCGACAAAACTAACCGATTATCTATCTTCCCTTGAGAAGGATAATAATTTCCATGGAGCTGTCCTGGTGGCTAAGGATGGAAAAATATTGGTAGATAAGGCTTATGGAATGGCTAATTACGAGCAGGGAATCAAAAATAAAAAAAGCACAATTTTTCCGATTTGCTCCATGACAAAGCAATTTACCGCCATGGCGATAATGCAGCTACAGGAAAAGGGATTGCTTAATGTAAATGACAAGCTGTCAAAATACATACCTGATTTTAAAAGAGGCAATGAGATTACTCTTCATCAACTGCTTACACATACATCTGGTATTTATAGTAATCATTCACTAGGCGGTGGCCTAGACGATATTATCAATGAAATTAAAACCAAGGATCTTGTATTTAATCCGGGAGAGAATAGCGAGTACTGCAATACGGGCTACGTCCTGCTCCAATATATAATTGAAAAATTAAGCGGTATAAGCTATGACAAATACCTTAAAAAGAATATATTTGAACCACTGGGTATGAAAAACTCAGGGATATGCTATTCGGATGGAGTAAAAAATTATCAGGCTACAGGCTATTATGGCTTCCTAGATGTATATCCTTCAAGGGATGAATACACAATTAGAAATGTTTTTGGTTCAGGGAATATTTGTTCAACGGTAGAAGATTTATATCTGTGGGACAGGGCTCTTTATACCGAAAAATTGGTAAGTAAAAAAACAATGGATACAATTTTTACTAAACATTCATTTGTCATTGATAACGACTATGGCTATGGCTGGGATGTCATTGATGGGGAGTATGGAAAAGTAGTAGCACACGGTGGTGATTTTATGGGGTATACAACCAATATTAAACGATACCTTGACAAGGATACCGTAATTATTACGCTGACGAATAATTTTCCAATAATGTATAATAGGAAATATGTTCATGAAACCCTTGAAGATATAGTATTTGGCAAAAGCTATAAGATGCCTGAAAAATACAAAACAACAGAGGTAGATCCTGCAATATACAAAAATTATATCGGCAGTTACGAAACACAAGATGGAAACATTATTCAAATTGATGAACAAGGCGGCAATCTGTATTTGAACCTTAAAAATGTTTTGGTGGGTTTCCATGGGCAGCTTTATCCTTTATCCAAAGAAAATTATCTGCTCAAAGAAAACTGCGGAACGGTGACCTTCAAAAAAGATGCCGCTGGAAATGTCACAGGACTCACCCTTAAAGAGTTCAATGCAGTAATTGATGCCCAAAAAACAAGCAGTGAACCGTCAACAAACCGCAAGTCTGTTAAGGTTGACACCAGAGTATATGATGATTATTTGGGAGAATATGACATCGAGGGTACCGGCATGACAATTATAATATCAAAGGTAAATAACCACTTGTACGCTCAGGAAGTTAAGTTTGCACAGCAAAGATCAGAAATTTTCCCTGAATCAGAAACTAAATATTTTGATTTGGTTAATAATGCGCAGATTGAGTTTGTAAGAAACAAAAACGGTTCTGTAGATAGACTTAAAATTAATTTGGGAAGCGGCTTTATTCCTGCAAAAAAGATCAAATAAAATGATTTGGAAGGATGCCTTGTCAGGAGACAGGCGTCCTTCGTGTAAGTATGATATAATCTGTACGGTAAGCATTACTGTTTCGTGGTGGGACTCGCATGTGGCAATTTTTCAAACTAAGCTATACTTGAACTATTACTTAAGGATGTGGCATTTATATGGAGACTGTACTCGTTATTGAAGATGATAAGCAATTGTCGGATTTACTGAAGCTGGAGCTTTTACATGAAGGATATAAAGTGGATGTGGCTGCAGATGGCAAAACGGGGTTAGAAAAAATTGAAAACAGCTCATATGACGTAGTACTTCTTGATATAATGCTGCCTTTGCTAAATGGTAACGAGGTTTGCAGGAGAGTACGCAAATTTTCAAATATTCCCATAATTATGATCACGGCAAGAGATCAGATAATGGACAAGGTCACAGGATTGGATACAGGCGCCGACGATTACATGACCAAACCGTTCTCCATAGAAGAATTATTTGCAAGAATTCGAAGTGTGCTAAGAAGAAACTCACAGAATAAAACCGAAACCGATATACTATCCTTTAAACATATTTCGTTGAACCGTTCATCCTGCGAAGTAAAAATGAATCAGGAAACTATTGAGCTCACAAAAAAGGAGTACCAGGTATTGGTATACCTCCTTGAAAACAAAAACAATGTTTTGACCAGGGAACAAATATTGAGTAAAGTATGGGGATATGATTACATAGGAGACACCAATGTAGTTGATGTTTATATAAGCTATCTGAGAAGCAAGCTGAATGACAGTGCAGATGAGAATATCATTACCACCGTCAGGGGTATCGGCTATATAATGAAGGAACATTGATAAGGGTGATGAGTAGTTGATATTCAAACGCAAAAGACTTTCCATTTCTGTAAAAATTACATTAATATACTCCGCGATACTTTTTGCAATACTAGTGGTTTTTGCTGTTATTACTCTATTTATTGCAGGAATTGCCATAGTGAATGAAGTAGACGGAGAGCTGAAAGCTGCTTTAAATACTACGAACAGCTATCTCACCAGTTTGAAAAGCCTTGAACAGGCAGATTTTAAAAATCTTAAGCCAAGTAATAATATCTTTTATAATATTTTTGATGCCGATAAAAAACTCATATACAGCAATGAATCCGGCTTACCTCTTATAGAGCCAAACTCTGAAAATAGTATGGTGTCATTATATAGAGGAAAGCCTGATTTACTTATCGCCTATATAAATCGGAAAGTTACTATAAATCAAAAATCATATTATATCCAGGTAACGAAGAGTTTGGGGAATTATGTACAATTTGCGTATGCCATGGAAAAACCGCTCATTATACTGTGTATTTTGGGAATATGCATTTGTTTTATTTCAGGCCGATATTTAAGCAGGCATATTTTGAAACCTATACGAGGAATTTCCGGTACAGCAAAGGAGATTACTGCAAAGAGTTTGAACAAACGAATTATTTTGGATGGTCCGAAGGATGAATTAAAGGAGCTTGCGGACGTATTCAATTCTATGGTGGAAAGATTGGAGTCGGACTTTGAAAAGCAAAGAAGGTTTATGTCAGATGTATCACATGAGCTTAGGACACCTCTGGCGGTATTCACCGGCTATATAAACATGCTTGACCGTTGGGGGAAAAACGATCCGCAGGTTTTATCCCAGTCATTGAACAGTTTGAAATCAGAAGCAGAAAGAATGGATAAACTGATTACGAACCTATTATATCTTGCCAAAAGTGACAACAATACTTTTACCCCAAATAAGGAGAAATTCACATTAAATGCGCTTCTTAAGGAAGTTTCGGATGAAACCATGCTGGTTTATGGCAAATGCAGGATTACCTGTTCTGTTTTAGATTGCGAACAAACACTTACGGCAGACTATAATGCAATAAAAAGAGTGCTGCGTAACCTTATTGATAACAGTATAAAATACAGTTCACCAGAGGAAGAGATAAGGATAGATACAGAACAAATGCCGGATGGTATTTTAATAACTGTAAGCGATAAAGGAATAGGTATTCCACCCGAATACCTGCCCTTTATATTTGACAGATTCTACAGAGTGGATGAATCAAGATCCAAAACAACCGGCGGAAGCGGGCTTGGGCTTTCTATAGCAAAACATATAGTGCAAAGTCATAACGGAACAATTTCTGCTGAAAGTGAGCAGGGCAAAGGTACAAAAATTTCTGTTTTTCTTCCTCAAATGTAGTGAAACGACCAGCCTCGCAGGTTCGAATCCTTTCAGGTATACATGATTTCCAGAAATATAATAGAAAAATTGAAAAAACATAAAAAGTATTATAAACCATTAAAATAAACAAAAAAATTTATTTATTTTTTACCTACCTTTGGTTTATATTATTAAGAATTTAAAAGTTTGTTAGAAAAATGTTAGATTTTTAGTTAACACATTATGGATATATTTCGATATACTTTTGTATGCATTAATTAATATTAATTCATAAGGAGTGGAAATATTGGGTCCAAGAAAAGATAGATGTAGAGAAGAAAAAATTTCATTTAATATAAAAACCATAATAGTATTACTTACTGTAATAATTCCACCATCATCAGTATTTATTTGGTTAACACATTTTAAACATTTAAACTTATCTTCTTTTGTTAGTGTAATACAAATAGGCTATATAATGACAATAGGGGTATTTATAATAATAACACTTTTCAATAGAATAATTGAAACTATCTTTAAGACTCTATTTAAATTAATATTCAATGTAGGAATAATATCATTTATAATGATTTCAACACTTAGCCCTATGAAACAAAATCTTAATATTATATTTATTACAATAATTATAGGGTATTTAGAAGCATATTTAGAAATATATAACTTGTTAAAAAATGAATTAATTAATTTCTCTGTTTTCAAATATTTAGATAATAAAACGTTTTATAAATATGCAAAACCGATTTCAATAATAATTGTAGCAATAATTCATGGGGTAATACCATTTGCAATAGACAGTTTTATAAAAGATATATCTTTCAACTAAAATTATTATTAGAATAAAGGTGAAAAAATGAAATATTTAACCTATTCTCATAGATTTGCGGAGTTAATATTAAATTCAGATTATGCAATAAGGCAAGAAATAGAGAAGGTAATTAATAATATATCTGTAAATCAACTTAAAGAAAGATATAAGGAAGATAGTAAAAGATTGAAAAGTGAAGGTAAAAAAGAAAGAAGAGGAATGCAAGCATCGTTAAATACAATATTTAGAGAAGACTTTTTGAAACTTGGCTGGGAAAAAGAAAAGAATGTATTTAATGATAATGATAATGACTTAGTTATAGACTTTTGGAAGAGAGATATTGGAATTGATGTTGCTTTTAATCATAGATCTTTTGCTGGTGGTGATCTGCTTAGACTTCAGGCAGCAGGAGAAGTAAAAAATATTATGTAGGTGTATACGTTTGTGGAACAAAGGAATTTACTAAATTATTAGCACCAACAGAAGCATCTTCTATGGTTCAATTTGAAAGAGTTAAATGGTATTTGGAAAGTTTTTATGCGGTATTAACTGTGCCTATTTGGTTAATTGGATTGGAAGAATAAAGTAATATAAAAGGTAATCAAAAAATGTATTTGAGGGTAAAGCTTATGGATATACAATTAATTGAAAAAATATTGATCTCGAAAAATATGTGGTATATGGCAAAAAATCTACTAGATTATGACGATAAGCTGCATCTATGCACTGCTATTAATTTAATGCAAGATTCTGTTGAAATATTTCTATTAGCTATAGCATTTGAATACGATTCACAAATTAAACAAAATATAAAATTTGAGGAATATTTTCAAGAGATTAATAAAAAGATTATTCCTTATGAATTACCCTTTCAGGCGCAATTGATAAGACTGAATAAGGCACGTACAGATTCAAAACATTATTGTTTAATACCTCAAAAGACAAATTGCGAAGAGTTTTTAAACATAATTAATGCATTTTATATAAACGTTGTAGACAAGTTATTTTCAATCGATTATGAAAGTATTTCTTTATTAGAGACTGTAATAGAAGCAAACCTAAAAAGTTATTTACTTGCTGCTCAGGATGCATTAAAAAATAAGGAATATGAAAAGTGCGCTATAGAATGTAGAAAAGTTATATATGAAAAATTTGAAAATGATTATAATATTTCAGTACTTAAAGGTGAAGATAATGATGCTCTAGTTAGTTTTAAAAGGTATCTATGTAAAGCCCCAGATTATGCAAAAAATAACCAATACATTGAAAAAAACGTCAAAGATCCAACCGATTATATAGTATTAAATACTACAGAAATTGATAGAAGCCTTTTAAAATACTCTATTGATCATAATACATTTTGGAATATATTGAGATTAACACCAAAAGTATATAAAATAGATGAAAATAATTGGGCTATTAAAAGGGACTACAAATTGATAGAGCCAGAAAATCTGATAAATAATATTAACTATATATTCACTTCTACTGTAGAAATTGTATTAAAAATACAAGAATTTAAAAGTAAAATCAAAAAATCTGATCAACGAATTTATGAAATGGAGTTAAAGGGAAAAGATATACCTATATTTAGTAAAGCAAGTGGCAAATCGGAAATTATAATTGTATTACCTGAAACTGTAAACAAAATATATGTAGAATATTCGACTGTTGGTTTAGATAATGATAAAAAAATATTTTTTAAGGTATTTCTTGAAATTGAAAAAAATTATTTTGAAGGTTTTGTTAGTGAAGCAAATATATTATTTAAAGATTAAAAAAAACTGAGTGCCATTACGAACGCTCAGCTTTTTTGTAAATGGTAAACAAATATCTTTAAACATATTATTACACAAATTGTCACGAATGTAAGTAGTTACCAAAAGATATTATATGTTAACAAATTAATCTAGAATACTACCTATTGTCGGTGACAACTTAATAATCGAACCAATTACTGTACTAACTTTTTTACTTTTTAACACTTTTTTTAGGAATGTAGTAAATTCTTCTTCACTATGTAATCTTTCAACCATGCTTAAATGTGACATCTCAAGTTCAGTTTTTATGTCGTTATCTAAGAATACCGAAACAGGGT
The DNA here is from genome assembly GCA_023397675.1 of Bacillota bacterium. GTDB lineage: Bacteria > Bacillota > Clostridia > Acetivibrionales > JANLFN01 > JAEZTC01. The sequence goes on from JAEWTV010000091.1 coordinate 67,127, forward strand.
AAAAAATAATATCATGACTCATAGAAAAAACTTTAAATTTATAGTTTTCTAGATAGTTCCCACGAATAACAAATGAATACTGAAAGCCATTAGGTAGTATTTTTATTTTTTGTACTTCATTTAGTTCTTCTAAATCAGCATAAACAAGATTTTTTGTCAATTTAGGCAAAATAGCCATTTGCCCTTCCAAAATTTCTTTGGGTGTTTTTAAATTAGCTGCTTCAAAATTAACTGGCCAAAAACTATCCATCTTAAACCCTCCTATATTATTTTAAAAAATATTGGTAAATGGTCACTTATTTCTTTTTTAGGTCTGCCATTAGACAATAAATTTATATCTTCTATTGTACTAATAATTTTAATACTTTTATCACAAAAGTGTTTTATTAGAGTTGGTCTTATAATAACTTGGTCAAAAATGTGCCAATAGTAATTAACATAATCAGAATTATCATAAAAGTAAGTACCAGGTATTAATTTATTATCTCCAAAAAAATTCCACATAGGGTTATAAAACATTGAATATGTCTTGCCTTTAATTTTCCTATTTATATTCGATGAAATAATTTTGTTTGGAATAGAGTGAATACCAGTAGCCGAAACCATACCAACTTCAAAAGGATTCATATTAAAATCTCCAACTATTATAGTATTGTTAAAAGAGCTAGCAGTTTCTGATTCTTCAATGCTTGCAATTAATTCTCTGGAATGCTCTAAAGAACCTTCAACACCCATATATAGTTTGCTGGGAAAATGTACAAATGCTATTAATTGAAAGCCAATACTATTATGTGGTATTTTTTTAATAGTGAAATAACTTGTTTCATTGTAAGTTTCTATCTTGCTAGGTGTAAATTTTGTTATAATATCAATTCTTTCACAACCCATTTTAGGAACGTGATAAAATAAATATCCTTTTTCACTAAGACTTTTGAGCAAAACATTCATATCATCTTTATATTCCGCGAATGCAATAATATCACATTCATAATTAATAATTATAGTTTCAATTATTCTATTTACTTTTTCCCCTTTTATATTCCAAAATAAGTAGTTCATACAAACCCCGTATACATATAATTTAAATTCTGCTAAATTACCGCATACTAATAAAAGAACCAACAACCTTCCCTATAACCTTAAAATCAGTAGTTTTTAAGTCAACAACTATAGGTTGATAATCTGAATTAGAACTGTTTGGCATTAACGTAACTACATCGCCAGTCCTGTAAATCTTCTTTACCGTTGCATCATCCCCATTAACAAGTACTAAAGCAATTTCCCCATTTTCAACTTCTTCCTGCCTACGGATAAGCACTAATTGACCCTCAACAATGTGTGAAAGGTTCATGCTATCCCAAGATCTTAAATTCTACTCAGTTCACCTGTTTTTTAAAGCTAACTATAAATATTATACAAAATTACAAAACAAAAATATATGCATTTTAAATTATATTATGCCAAGTTTAATAAGGAGTGTTGGAAAAACTTCGTAAGACAAGGCGGAGAAAGTATCAAATGAGGGCGCATATATGTGATATGTAACCGAAATTTGATGCTTTCTCCAACGCAGTAAGTCGATTTAAGATCAAGGGACGATTGCAGAGTTTTAACACACTCGGCGGAGAGTCAGGGCTCTTGTGTCTGCTCACGCATCCACCCGACGTCGCCCACCGCTCGCTTCGCTCCGGTACCGGTCTCCTACACTCGCTGAGAAACGTGCATTTAGCACGTTTCTTTTTACGCTCGTACCCTCGCAGGTTCGAATCCCCTTCAACTTTTTGCGCAAAAAAACAGGATGGGTTAAATAACCCATCCTGTTTTTTATGGCGGAGAGTCAGGGATTCGAACCCTGGATACCCTTTCAGGTATACATGATTTCCAGTCATGCGCCCTCGACCAGCTAAGCGAACTCTCCATCCTTAAAACTGCCGCTTAATTATTTTACATTAGATGCGGTATCTTGTCAATGAAGGATTGAGCCCACTGCTCAAGAATTTATTGCCATTTGGCAAGGTCATCAGGAAAAAACTTGTTAATGTAATTTTAAAATAGTAAAATAACTTATATGCACAACAGAAACTTTTATAGCGGGAAAGGCGAATGGAATGAAAAAAAAGGCAGCAGAAGAAATGACCAAAAAGCAGCGTGTAATAAAGGAAATTATCAGCTGGACAGCAACCATAATGATAGCAATAGTGATTGCCCTGCTTTTAAACCTATTTATAATACAACCTCATGAAGTTATTGGAGATTCAATGCTTCCAAATCTACATAATGGAAATGTCGCACTCATATCAAAATTTCATCATACATTTAATATAATGCCGAATTATAAGGATATTGTAGTAATTGACAGCCGTACCGACCGCAATCATAATTTCGGCGATGACATTTCAGATTCTTTCAGATACAACATGATAGCAACAAAGCTTTTTGGTCAGGCAAACCATATTTACTGGATCAAGAGGGTTGTAGGCAAACCGGGTGATACCATAGAAATCAAATCGAATAAGGTATACAGAAACGGTCAGCTGCTAGATGAACCATATATTAATGAACCTATGAGAAATAATTCAGATCAGACATGGAAGGTACCTAAAGATAGTATTTTTGTAATGGGAGATAACAGGAATGCAAGTTCCGACAGCAGAGTAATCGGTTGTGTTCCTATCAGTAATGTAATGGGAAAATTAATTATTAAATTTTAAACTTAAAGGGACCTAAAGTCCCTTTAATGCTTTAAAGCTGTTTTACCTCATAATAATGCTTTCTAACATCTTCCTGAGTATATCCGTATCCTGCGTTGTTAATAATACCGCAGGTAGTCTTTATTACAAGTTCAGGAGTTATTTTCCTTTCTTCAAGCAGGAATGACAGATACTCGAATGTCATGTCAAAAAGCTCCTGCCAATCACTTATTTCCTTAAAATTTATCACTTTACCCATTATAAATACAACTGCCTCTTGATCATTTCCTTTTCACTTAATAAAAGCCTGTCTATATTCTCCTTTATGGTATAGATTGAATTCTTATTTGTAAATATCATCTGAATACCATATTCATTCCGGCCGTAACAGGTCTCTTTCCTCATAACAATACCACTGACAGTAAAAACATTATGTTCGAAATTTATATCCAACTCAATATTTTCACCGGGATTAAGCTCTGCTTCAGAATAAACTCTGAACCCATTATAACTCATATCTTTTACGTACGCACAACATTTCCTTTCGTTTGTATCATATCTTTTAATGTATCCGTAAAGAGAAACAGGGAATCGCTCATACTGACGCCTTTCGGCAACTACAAGCATTTTATCGGGGGATATGGTAATATTCTTTGAACCATCTGAAAAGGCAATTATACTGCCTCCGGTTATCTTTACATCATCATTAATCTTTATTCCAAAAATGACTGGATCTCCTTTTGTAATTTCACTATCCAGCTCAACCGGTTCCTTTATTTGGGCAGTAAAAAAATTATTGACATCACCGCTTACTATTACACACTTCAGCGGTTTTGTACGTGAGTAATGCCTTAAAATCAAACTACTTGCGTTATTATTCTGCATAAAATCTCTCCAGTATATTGTATAATAATAATTCGCCAAAAAAACAAAAACCGTAGTCAACGACATACGGTAAAAAAACTGTTCACCGTGGCAGCCCGACTATCATAGTAAAACACTTTAGATTCGTGGCTTTGCGTCCTTATTTTTCAATAAGTTTGCCGTTAACATGTAACAGAGATATTTATTTAGTTTTATTGTAATATTATGTTAATGATTCAAATTTACTATAAGTCATAGGTCTCAAGAACTACTTTTAGTGTACCACTTTAGACAAATTATGTAAATAGGTTTTATCTAATTTTTTAATATTTATTCAAAAGCTTTGTTATGGTAAGGATCCTGATAAAGTAAACTTAGTCCATAGTATGTATTACTTACTGTAATTTTCGACATAAGTTTACACATAGCTTCAAGGGCTGCAAGGTAAATGAACTTGAAAATCGAGGTATTGTAATCTCAAAGGATTTAATTGATAAAAAAATTAAAGAAATTACCACAATTGAAATCAAAGCTTATTAAAACTTTCTCATCTCTTAAAATAATAAGTGTCATATTTAAAGTTACAGCCTGGCTCGCACTAGTTGTAGGAATTACCGTAATAGCTTTATTTATTGGGAAAAATAGGCCTATACCTATTATTTTGGCCTAAATTGCTGGAAGTGGGATTGAATTTGTCTTTAATTATGCAATTGCAGAAGTAATAACCCTTTTTATAAATATCACTGATAATTCAAGCAGAACAAACAGTATTTTGGAAAAGTATCTTAATAGTACAAAGGGTTAACCAAGAATCTCTATCAAGATTCATCGAGCTGTCGACCTTTGAGTTGTAGTTAATATATAGGTATAATAAAAACAACCCATCGTATGCAGTTCAAATGAATGTGTGTCCGGTGGGTTGTTTTGTTTTTCAATTATTTTACTGTATCCTCAAGGAACCGCTGCAGGAGTGATGCGACCTCGGCGCGGGTAGAGTAGTCTTGCGGCTTTAGTTTTGTATTGGGATCACCCTGAATGAAGCCGGCTCCACAGGTCCATTGCATCGCAGCGTAGGCATATTCTGAAATGGTGAGCGCATCGACATAGGACAGGATATTCGTATTCTCTCCGACTGAGACGTCGTAGCCCCTGTGTTTGGCATAGTTATACAGCATCACGGCAAGCTGCTCCCGTGTCACAGGCGATTCCGGTGCGAATCTGCCGCTGCCGATTCCCGATACAATGCCGTTTGAGGAGGCCCAGGCGATAGCGGCTTCATACCATGCCCCGGAGGTCACATCGGCAAAGCTGTTCGTATAGCTGTTGCGGTCTCCGCTCATGCGGTGCAGAACGGCGACAGCCATCGCCCTCGTCATCGTAGCATCTGGCATAAAAAGCACACCACCTGTTCCGTTCATGATGCCGCGCGCCGCCACGAAATTAACATACCGCTCATACCAACCGGAAACGTCCAAAAAGTCCACGTCATTGTAGCCTACAGAATAGACCGAAAAATGGTTTGTAGCAAAGGTCACAGTTCCTGTATCCGCATTATACACGCAGTTCGGCACTGATATCAGCTCGCCACTTTCAGATATGTAATATATCACAACATTGTCCGGGTCTTCACCTTCCGTCAAGGTATATGGAAGGCTGACCGCCACTGTGCCGCCACCGAAATCAGAAATTATCGTTCCGTTCGTGCTTATGGAAAAATCGTAAACTGGTCTTCTGCCAATCAGTTTTCTCGAATCCTCTGACAGCGATTGCGGATCGACACGCTGGACGGAAATGTCGAGCGCTCCGTCCGTTTGACCTTCTAACTGCATTAACATCGCCTTGTCAAAAGATAAAGTACCGAGAGGGGTTTTAAACGTAAGCAGACTGACTGAACCTTCGGTCAAGTTCTCCAATACAGAAGCGGAAAGGTTGAGCCTAAGGCCTGAGGCCGAGTCGGAACCGCTGACGACATTTTCCAGAACTATATTGCCGCTGTCACCAGCCGAGGCCGATAAGCTTTTCAGCGCCTGCGAGACAATGCTTGCGGTCAAGGCTGCATTGAGCGTCCCGTCCGAATTGAGAACGCCGTTGACTGTTACCGCTGCTGTTGTTGTGCCGCCGGATGTAGATACATTAATGTCTCCGCCCGTTACAAAGATAGGAGTAACCGGTCCCACAGGATCCGAATCACTTTGGTGTTCGTTAACATTAACATCAAATGTTGCAGTTCTTCCACCAAAATTGACAATCACAGTCTGTGTACCGACAGAATCTTTATTATATCCCGTAATACTGTAGTCATCGGAAGAAAGGACTACTTTGCTGTTACTGGAGTAGACTGCAGATATTACTGAACCAGTCATATCCAAATCCTGACCATCAAAGTATTGTGTCTTTGCAGGTTTACTAGTAAGCTCAAGGGATTCAACTCCGGATACCAGTTGGAGATCAGAGAATGTAACCTTGGCATCACGTGCTGCAAATGCACCTAAATAGAATTCACTAACACCTGTAAAGAAGGTACCAGAGTCTACCTCTATTACTTGCGAATCAATACTGACTACGCATTTGCCATCTGCTCTTTTTATAATTCTTAAGGTATATTCATTGCCGGCAGACGGTGGTTTGGGAGTTGGAGCAGGCGAAATGATAGGGATGCTTGTGGTCACCATCGAAGTGCCGCCTTCATTACCTCTCCAAAATGCCTGCATGTTTTGTTCGTATGCCCCAACTGCAACAAAGTTTGAATTATGGCCGGTTGTAGTTCCATCTACCCCTATGGTTTTTCTTAGCATTAAGCCGAATGACACCTGGCCATCTCCTGTGACAAAACTGTCAACGTGTGCTTTAGCTGTTAACTGATATGGTTTGCTGGAATCTAAAGGTATGTAATAATAAGCTATACCATCAGAAGTGTTTGAGATTTTTCCCTTGCTGTTAATACTGCTTAATGTCACACTATTATTAGGGTTTATTGTTATTGAATTGTCAGTTGTATCGGTACTGCTTCCAAATATACGTGATTGCCATTTGGGTGAAGCTTTTACGTAGGTCAGAGTGGATACATCGGAATGAGATGTATCATGTTCACTATAAGCTACTACCTTGAATTTATAAGTAGCACCATCTGTTAGGCCTGAACTTATAGATAATGATGTTGTGGGAGCATCTATTTTGAATGTTTCTATAACATTATCAGAGTTGTCCATACCATATAAGTTATAATATACAGCTCCAGTAACAGATGCCCACTCCAATGATACTACGCCATCATTCTGGCTTACCTGAAGTGTAGGTGTATCAAGCGGAGTAGATGGGGTTGCAGAAATAGAATCCGAAAAAGTACTTCCATTATTATTGACAGACTCAACCTTGTAAAAGTAGGTCTTACCGTTTGTTAAACCTGAGTCCACATAGGGGGCTGCCTGTGTCGGAGCACTTGTAATTTGAGAGTTTGAAATCTTTACAAACGGCCCAGCATTTGACTCGCTTCTATGCACATTGTAGTAGGTCACGCCGCTCACTGACGGCCACGACAAACTTACTGTGCCATCACCCTCTACTTTTTGTATGCCTGTTACAGCTTCAGATTTATATACCTGTATATTGTCATAAGCTAATTGGCTGCAGCCTGAGACAGACTGATATGGGAAATACTGCCCCCCAGTACCAAGATAAATGGAGCTTACGGTTGCTCCTTGAGCTAAGGTTCCAGTATTACAACCCAAATCTGTACCACTGCCGGTAGGTGTTTGGTAAACACCATATGTCAAAGTATCCATATTAACATTAAATTTTACGTGATACCAGGTTTTATCGGTCATTTTATAAGACGATATATTAGTAACACCACCAATTGCTAACTTTCTATTTTTTATCTGCAGATCTATCAATGTACTTCCACTATTATTGAGCAGTCGAAACAGGCTAGCATTACCATTTGAATTACCATCTACGACATCATTCATCGCAAAATCAAATTCAATGTTAAAATTGCCTTGTGTAATGGGTGTGGGCAACGGCTTGGTTACTCCAAGAATAATGTTTGAGCTGCTAGTATTGCTATCTGATAAAACTAATGCTCTAGATTGATTTACTGAACCAAATTTTACTCCATCAGCATTATTAATACTTATAAAGTCGTTGGTATTTTGAGTTGGAGGTGAGCTCAGATTATTGATTTTAGTAGAATACCCTGTGTCAGCTATCTGCACTGGAGTAGATGATGTCGGATAATCGATAAAATCTGTAGAACTTTCAAAATCATCATTAATTAATTGGGTTGTACCGGATGGCGGCATCAATTCTGCTTTCACAGGTTGGGGATATAGCAATTGGAAGCTCGAGAAAAGACTTGTTACCATCATTGCAACAAGGAACCGGCTAATTGTTTTCTTTTTTCTCACTTTCTTAATTCCTCCTTAAGTTATTTCGATTTACAAGCATATCTTTGATTGGTGATGTGTGTACGAAACCTTCTATAGATAAATCATATAAGTGTATAATTTAATTTGTAAATAATAGAATGACTCAACACAAGAATTATACCTAATTTAATGGATACTATCAATTGATTTTACCATTATATACCATCACGCAAGGACTATCTTCCGGTAGATGTAGAAGACCTGTTTTCTCAAATGGTGTAGTATCTTCATTGTAAAACCATTTATGACGTTTCACTTTACGCTCGTGCCCCGGGATGCTTGGGCGAGCAGTGTAGCGAAGCGAAACGACCAGCCTCTCGGGTTCGAATCCTTTTATGCCAAAATAAAAATGCCTCCCCTTTGGGAGACATTTTCATTTGGCGGGGAAGTCTCTTTCATATAAGAACCCCATACACCATTGCAATTACAGGCTTTTTCAGCACTATTGCTTGATTCCTCGTTTCCGTCAAGTAACGAGAAATCAATTTCCGCTGGAGTATCGCTCGCATTAAACACTATGGTTGCCCTGTCATCATACAAATAAATTGCATTTACAAACACAGCTATAATTGCACGTTTGTATTTAATATCGTTAATGTCGCCATTTTTTAGAGCAGTCAGAAAAAATTTGATTTCTTTTTCATCAAGTTCAGAATGTTTCATTTGCTCGTTTGCAAGCTGGCGTTCAAGTTCTTCTTTCTCGTCTTTTTTCTTCTGAATACGCTCTGACAGAAGTTCCATATGTTCGCCTAACTCGATGGCATTTAGCAAATTATCAAGAGCTTTTTTGTTATCTTTAAGGCTCTTTTTTATTGCAGTTATTACAACTTCATTGCTGTCTTGTTTAGAAATTTCACATACTGTTTTTGCAATAAGTTCAATGTTTTCGTTGGTGAGTTGCTCTCTGGCTCTGCCCACTATGAAATCCTCTATTTGTCCCTTTTTAACATTATTCATTCAAAATTAACCTAATTCGCTCGAAGATAGGTTCAAATGCTGCCAAATCTATATTGATAAAGTTGGGCATCATATTAATAATATTTTCCGCAAAATCGTTTTTAGAAAGGGCTATACTATTGTCAAATTCATCAAATATTTCACTATCTTTAATTTTACAATTTGATTCATCGATATAATCCTTAATAGAATTATAATTTAATACTCTAATCCCATTCTCTACTTTATGTCTACCTTTGTTATTAAACTCATTAGTTAAAAATAATCGCCGACCATTTTCATCTTTTCTAAATATATCTTGATTTTTATAAAGAAATTCTACGCATATTCCGTTCATAGATTGTCTGAAATCTGGTTTAGAAATACAACAACCGTATACATTGTTTCCAAATTTATGAGCAACTTCCTTATCATATTTTTTACCGACACTTTCATCCGAATCAAATATCCCAATAATCTTATTTGTATGCCCTATTTTTGCAAGATTCTTCAAGAGTGTTTCAAGTTTACTATCTCCCATTTCAAGAGTCTCGTACTCTTCAAAATTAACATCTAAATCAGTAAATTTACCTTGCTCTTTGAATTTAGAAAGTGCGTATTTAAAATGCTTCCAGTCTGTTTTTCCCTCTGTGATAATATGTGGTTTTGAAATAGTCTTTAATTTTTCATTAATATTGGATAATTCAACACGAAGTTGTTCGAAATCGCTATCTATAAGATTATAGCATTTTCTAATTTCTTCAAAATTTTCTACATTGCTTAAGATTGCACCTGTAGGTAGATTAACAAATTCACATTTATCCTTAAACTTATCACGCATTCCAAGTAAAAAAAATGGTGAATGGCTTGTAATTATGAACTGAATACCTTTAAATAAATCAATTATTTCTGGTAATACATTTTTTTCAAAATCGGAATGCATATGTAAATCAATTTCGTCAATTACAACAACTCCTGTGATATCATTGATATTTTTTTGTCCTCCAATATTTATTCTATCAAATTCTTTCAATATAGATGCAAAAATACTAAATACCATTATTTCACCTGACGACAGATGCGAGAAAGATGGAGCACTTTCTACTTCAGTACCAGTCACAAACTTAGTATGAATTGATATTTTTCTATAGTCTTTTTGTGAAAGTCCGAATCTTGCAGATAAAATGGAATTGTCTTTAGCTTTGTATATCATAGTCAAAATTCTATTAATATTATTATGAATATCATTGTTTTTGCCTATATGTGTAACAATTTCATTAATTCTTTGTGTTCCATTAGGTAATGTTTCTGGAGGAAGGTCAATTATTTTTTGCTCAAAAATTAACTTGTCCATAATAACATCTAAAATCCATTGTTGTATGTCTGTTATTACATCATTTTTTATCATATTAACATTACTCTTGCCTAGTAATTTCGTTGAATTAGAGTTAAACGCTAATTTGTCATTATCAGTATTTATCCATGCAGGTTGATAATATCTATCAACAGGGAAATATATGAAAACATTATTGTCAAAAACATTTGTATCAACACTATCTAATTTATTGTAAAAACCGTTTTTTCTCAACTTTTCATCATTTAAATCTATCCCATAATATTTTTGGTCATTAAATTCCTCATTTTTAAAAACTTCAAAATCATTAACGACTAAATCAGTAAAATTTTTATTATCAGTATATGAATAATGAATATAAGAATGGTTTTTCCCATTTTTTATATAAGTTTTTGAACCAACTCTATAATATTTGTCTTTTTCTACTTCCCTTAACTCTTCTCCAGTTGTTCTTTTTAATTCTATTAAACTATGGATTATATTAGATAGAAGTAAAGTTTTTCCACTTCCATTCTTTCCGACAAAAACTATTGGTTTGGGTGTTCCATCCTCATTAAATTTTGGAGTATACTCTAAGTTCTCAATTACTCCGTAATTAATAATATTGACCTTTTGTAAATACATTACAGTCCTCCATAAAGAAATATATTATTTTACCTGTTATTAATGTTTATAAAGTTTGTTGTGAAATACTGTCTAACATCCTCTTACTTATTAACCTATTAATAAACATTACTCTCAAAAGCGTTACTAATCTAATGTTCTCCTCAAGAAGCGGTGACCTTTGCTTAAGATTTAATAGAACTTTTACTTATTAGTAGTAGTTCTTATAAGTAACAAAATTAGAAGATTATAAAAATACTTCGCATAAGCAACTTACTAACAAACTTAATCTCATCAACTTCGTATTTAAAAATTATATAAAACTTTGTAAAAATTTACAACAAGTGTTATTAAAACATACTTATAAAATTATGTTTTAAAGAAATATTTTAAACAACAATCGCTTCACTATGTGAACTGTAGAAAGAAGTTAGAAATAAGATATATGATGGGTTTGGACTCAAAAGTAAATATTTCATCCAATATGGATTTTTTATTAATGACTTAGAAATTCTTTTATTCGTTCCCTAAGTCCAATCTTTTTAGGTGTTCCCGTTTTATTGGAATTATTATTGCTGAAGTCTTTTTTTGTCTCTCTTTCACGCAATTTAAAATGGCTTTTATCTAAACATTCTGTATATAGTGCCGTCAAAGTGCTTTTGTCGGGGTCAATAAAAAAATTTATTTTCTTTGATTCATAGCAAAGTATATAATTATCAACTTCGAATCCCCAAGGTGTTATATCTTCCAACTCGAAATCCGGTTCTCCATGATAATCTAAAATTTCCCTCCTCGTAAAATCCTTAATGCTCTCGATATAACGACGACTTACCCTAAAACCTTCAATCAATTCATTTCTAATGATAAATGAAAGTCCCCCAGCTAAATTTATAGTTCCATTATATTTATATAGTTTTTCATACCTTTCAGTTATAGTAAAATTTGAACATTCATAGTTATATCCTTCTATTAAAGGATTAATTATATATATATCAGTAATTTCAGCTATATCAATAGAAGTAAAATGAGAACCCATCTTTATTCCAGCAAAAGAAACATCGTTAATTTTAATTTTATTTTCTACCAAATCAATTAAATATACACTATTAAAATTCAACATAAAGCCCCTCACTTATTTCTCATGCAATTTAAATTTGCTTTTATCAATTTTTCCTGTGTATATCTCTTTTAAAGTACTTTCTTTGGGGTCAATATAAAAATTAATTCTTTTTGTTTCATATGATAAAATTATATTATTTACTTTTGAAGAAAACGGTGTAATATCTTCTAATTCATAATCTGGTATACCGTGGAAAGAAATAATCTCTTCTCTTGTAAAGTGTTTGACCTTTTCCATGTATAATTTATAAATTCTTAAGTCTTCAATTGTTTGATTTTTTATACTACAGGAAAGACCTCCAGCTAAATGTATGTACCCATTGTACTCTTTTAATAGTTCTAAACGTTCTCTAATTGTATAATCTAAATTTTCAAAATTATTGGTCTTTATTAATGGATGTAAAACATAAATTTCATTAATTTCCGTTATATCAATGTCCTCAATTTTAGAACCTATTTTAATCAATCCAAATGATATTTGATAAATACCAATTTTATTCATTATCAACTCAGTCAAAATATCATTTCTAAACTTAATCATATATTGTTTGTCTCCCTAATTAACTCCAATAGTTTTTGGTACTATGAAAGCATTAAAGTTTCTATACATCAAATGCTATATTATGGTAACACCAATGTCAAGAATGCATTCAAATAGGTCTAAGCTCTAATTCTTTTCCATTACGAATTATTTATAAAATACATTTGATATGAGTTTTCTCAAAGTTTCCTGCTTTATATCTCTTGAAGAAAATAGACAATTCACCTAACCGAGTAATTTGAAGAATTGAAGTCGACATAAATAAAAGTATAAACTGAAATGTAAATATTACTATCGTATTAAACACATAAAAAGAGAGCGGTCAAGGCTTAACACCTTAACCGCTCTTAACTTTTTTCCTTATAAGAACACCGTCACGATGAACCCACCATTAAAATATACGGTGTTCTTATAATTCCCTAATGGCGGAAGAGGTGGGATTCGAACCCACGAGCCCTTGCGGACTACCTGATTTCGAGTCAGGGCCGTTATGACCACTTCGATACTCTTCCATATATAAAGTTGACACAGTCAAACCATTAATGGCGGACTGCTGAAATATTATAACACCTTTTATATACTAAAACAAGTGTTGCGCAAGCCCAGTATAAGGCAGCGCAGATGCTATCGTTTTTCCTTCCTTTCCCTAAGTTCTCTAAAAAAGTCCTTCAAAATGCTTGAGCACCTTTCCTCAAGAATTCCGTACTCAACCTCCACCCTATGATTGAATCCGTCTACATCAACCACACTTATAACAGAACCTGCCGCACCAGCTTTCGGATCTGCCGTTCCTATATAAAGCTTTTTTATTCTTGACTGTACAATTGCACCCGCACACATAACACACGGTTCAAGTGTCACATACATTTCACAATCCTCAAGCCGCCAATCTCCAAGCTTCCTGCACGCCTTTCTTATAGCCGTCATTTCTGCATGAAGCGTGGCATCGCCCTTTGACTGCCTTTCATTATAGCCTCGTGAAATAATTACTCCATCTTTAACTATAACTGCCCCTACCGGAGCTTCGTCCTTGGAATAAGCCTTTTGCGCTTCTTTCAAAGCCTGCTTCATAAACCATTCGTCATTTTGTTGCATTATAACCTCTTTATTTATAGTCTTTTGAATATTTTAGTACAATTTCAGCCTTCATTATACTATAGAGGTATTATTCAATCAAATATAGTGTAACCTGCAGTAACTTGTACATTTCATCTTTAATAATTAATCTTGTCAGTGTTTTGAATAATTATTTAAGCGAAAAGGAAAAAATAATCATTAAGTGGCTTGTCGGTATTTACTTCTTAAGTTCATCTCGTATAAAATAGATTTATTAAAAAGAATTACATTAACTCAAAAAGGAAGAGTGAACATGTCATTTAACGGAATGAAACTAAAACTCGCAGAACACAAAGTAACAGATATGGTCGAGCTGCCCAGGTTTTCTCTAGGGTATACACCGCTAAAAACAGACAATCGCAGCAACAATTCCAGCTATGGTATTCTATCCGCCTTAAAGCAGGATAATGACGTAATAATGGAAATCACTGATTCCCTACTCAGTCTTAAAAAAAAGGAAAGGGAAGAATACACATATAATTTTCTAAAGTTCTTCAAGGAGCTTGATATAAGCTATGTGAGCGGCAAAACACCTTATGTTCCAAGCAGAGGTTTGCTAAGCCTTTTCAGCAAGCCTAAAATCGAAGAGGCTATTGATATATATGCTTATATTACTAATGAGCAATGGCTTTCATCTGGTTTTCAAGAGATTTATCCCTACCTTGGGGCGAAATATCATATTTGCCGTAAGGATACCCAGATTAATATTGAAGACATGCTCAAGATGTCTAATATGGAAAAGCTTCCTCTCTTTGAATTCATTATATTTGATTCAGGAATACTTCACAGCATGGGAATAAATTCAAAGGAAAAGAACCTTAATGATATTAAAAGTATTCTTGGACTTTGATCAATTACTTAAAATTTCCACGTATTTAACAAGCCAGAAACTCCATAATATTAGTGTAGGGTTCATGATGGTTGAGCCAAGATTGTTACAAGGTCGGAAGGCTTTGTGGCAGTCGGCCAAAGGTTAATATCAGGTCTCGCCCTAGGATATTTCGTACCTTACGGTTTCGCTTTATCCGCGGCTGGCGATAAGGCTTGGTATTACCCGGCGGGAAGAATATTATATGTCGCGTATAGCTATATTGTAGTACTTTTGTAGTACGGTTAATACACTTCTTTACTGAATTGTCTTTAGCGCGTATTGCAGTATGGTTACCAGTGATGTATAATGTTCGAGCTAAAGTTATCAGGGGTTTCGCAGGCTTTTGTTTTTTCGCTGGAGGTTTGTTGTAGTCTACCGATTGCAGCAGGCTTCTAAGATATTCCTGATGGCCGAGTAAAGGTTTATACAGGTTTTGCAATGCTTGCAGGCAGTCGAAAGATTGTTTGCAGGTGTACAGAGATTTGTATTAGCTGTAGCGTAGATCATCATGGGCTCTATTTTATTTTTTATATTTAGTCTGCAGTAGGATATCCAAACACTATCCTATCCAACCGGTCGTTATTTATTAGCAATACAAGTGCTCGTGCAAGTCCATTCTCAAATTTTTCAGGATCACAGTATATTATCATTGCTTGTGAATAGTCTGAATACTTGCCTTGCGGCTTGTAACTTTTTAGAACATGCTTAATAGCATTTAGCTCATAATTATCTTCATTACTATCCAACTTATAAACACTTCTTTCACCAAACTGCTTTATTATATCGCTTACAGTCATCCCAATTTTCAATCCGCAGTCCAACTTAAAACTACTATTCGTTATATCAAACCGTGTAATTGTATCCTCAGACTTCAGTTCTCTGTCTTTATCATCAATGTTAAATTCGCACACCAAACCATTGTAATCTAAAACCTTAAAATAATAGTAATAATCAGGTTCGGTAGCGGGAGGATTAACCTTGAACTCATCCATTTTATATGATTTGCCAAAGTCTTTTATTAATTGTTCATATGTAGCACTTAGAACAGGCTTTTTATTTACATATAAATCAGATTTACCAAACTGCCACGGTTCAGCTACAGGGGTTTTTGTATTTTCATTTACCTTTTCCGGCTTATTAGTCTTTGTATTTGTATCTGTTATAGCTTTCGTGGATCCATTTAATTTAAATAATCCATCTGATGTCATTTGGATAGTAACATCCGCAGCAGTAGTTTTTTCGGTCTCTTCTGAAGATTGACTGCATGCAGTCAGACTTAATATAATTGGACAGATTATCAGAAAAGCCTTTAAATTCAATTTTTTATTTATACTCATTAATTTACCCCTGGCTTTCAAAGAATTAATTATTTACCGAACATTATATTACTTAGACTAAATGTAAGCAATAAAGTTTCATATTACAAGAAAATAATAAAGGCTGTTTCAAAAAATTGAAACAGCCCTGTTTGTTATTCTTTTGCCCACTTATCAAGTTCTTTCATTATTTCGTCATGGGTTTGGTTGCAAATGTCCGGCAGTTTGCCGCCAAAAGCTTCTCTGGCTTGTCTAAAACCCTCTTCAATGCCTTTTTTAAGTTCTTCTAGCTTGCCTTTATCGCCGCCTGAAAGAGATTTTGCAAAGTCAACAATTCTTTTAGTTACAGCTTTTACTCCAAACTCACCGTTTTCAGAAATCATTGCCTGTGCTTCGGATACAGCCTGACTGTCAACATTAAGAGTATCTTTTCCAGATAAAACATCTTGAGCTTTTTTACCCTGTCTTAGCAAAAGCTTTTCAACAAGGTCCTTAAGATGTCCGGTTGCCCTGTCTGTCTCAGCCCAAAGCCTGTTAATTTCATCTGAATTGAGGCCTTTAGCAACAGGCTTGCTGTAGGTAGCGCTCTTTTCTTCAGATTTTCCTATATCAACAACTATTCCGCTTTCATCTTTTGCGGTTTTTTCGCTTTTGTCATTGGTAGTCTTTTTATCATTGGTTTGATACAGCTTGTCATAGCTTGTACTGCTGACTCCGTTAATCATAGATATGCCCTCCATGGTTTTTTTAGTATAATTCCGTATACAGAATATATCGGCATATCGGTAAAATAGATTAACATTTGTTTTAGCTTTTATAAAATTGCTGGAATTATTTTTTATATGTGACTATCATCCGACTGGAAAGTTTCCTGCCAAGGAAATAAAACATACATCCGAAAAGCTTCTTATGCAGCGGCAGAGGAACATTGGGAGCATATACCTTGTCTGCAAATCCTGTCTTTTCCCAGTAAACTCCATCCTGCGATTCATATTCCGTCCCCGGTTTATAGTCCTTGCTCATTCCCCTGAACAAATTAAAAGGTATCAAAACAGAGCTTTTGGGTGAATGCAGCTTTCCCGAGGAAACATCTTTATAGAATATCTCAGTTATATTGTTAAGTTTTTTCAAGTGTTTTTCTTTAGGGCGATAATCATTCCAGCTGATTGAACTTAACGCCAATTCATAACAGTGGTTGAAGCCCCAGCCTCTTAGCGTACCTGCCATGAATTTGGTAGCTCCGCTTGCGCCTACCCCTCCGGTAGTTGAAACAATTAGTGCCTTCTTGTCAAAGTATTTTGGACGATGAAGCATATAACATAGGTGGTCTGTAAAATTCTTTGCCAACGCTGTGACATACATCTGATAGCAGGTCACTGAGAATATGAGACCGTCGCATTCCTGTATCTTATCCATTATTGGCTGCATGATATTATTATGGGGACAAGTTGTATGGCCTTTCCGGAAGCAGGAGCTGCAGCCAATACAAAACGGCAGGTTTATATCTTTCAAATGTATTTCTTCAAATTGAGCACTTTTATCCAATGCCTGAAGCTTTTCCATTATTTTTTCAGTTAATATCCACGTGTTTCCCTTGCGAGGACTTCCGTTAATTATAAGGTATTTCATACTATTGCCTCCCTAACGTATTATCTATAATAATATCTATAAAAGTATCCCTATCTGTCTTAGTATTGAAATCAAGCTGGAAAAGCTCCTTGCTCAAATCTCTTCTGAGAAATAATACCTGCAATATTGATGTCAGGGCAAATACAAGGATCTTTTTATCCCTATCCGACATATTATTGCCACTTAAGCCCGATAAAAAGCCCTGAACTGTTTTCATTGTATTATCAAAAATCCGAGGTTTTATATGGTCGCTCAAAATAGATATCCTCGAAACAGAAGGGTTCTCAATCAGAAAATCAGCAACCTCTTTGGCTGTCGCTTTTAACCTGCCTATTGCGCTTAATTCTTCATTCGCAGCGGGCTTGAATTTTGTTATTACAGTACCGATTATTCTTTGAACACAGATTTCTATCAGGTTTTCCTTGGTTTGGAAGTAATAATTTACCAAGCCTATACCTACGCCTGCTTTTTCAGCAATAGTTCTGGTAGTAATCGTTTCAATAGCCCCGTTGCTGTTATTGATGAGGCCTATGGTAACATCTATAATTTTTTGACGTACATCCTCACTGCTCTTCATTTTTACCTCCCACTGAACACCGTTTTGAACACTGTTCAATTATATTATATGTTGTATCCTGGAGCAAGTCAATGAATTACATGTTGAGGTTTGAATCCTCACCCTATTTTTGCATTAAAAAAGGTACCAACCCATTGCCCAAGTTGGTACCTTTGTTTTAATTTGCTCAATTTAATGCTGTTGCTTCTCAAAGACATATTTTGGTTTTTAAAGAATCACAATAACTCGTGCCAATTTTAATATATCTGCATCATTGAGTTTAATTAATTTATTTCTGCCTGCTCCACAGCATTTTCCACCGCCTTAAGATGTGCTTTGGATGTTAGAGTCGCACCGCTGATAACGTCAACTTTTAATGATTGGGATTCAATTACTCTGTTGAACAAATCATTTATAGAAAGCCTATTTCTTAACTCGGATGTTTGTTTTTCGTTAGCCAATGAACCCTCAGTTATCTTGATTTTGGTAACAGCCCCCGAATCTACACTCACCTCAACCGCAGCATTTCTCAAACCTTCCTTTTTACCACGGTAAGCACCAGCATAGACACCGTCATGAAGCTTTTTAAAATCCACATCAGCGATGACCATATTTTTAAGTTCGTTGCGCCCCGGAGCTGTGAAGGCAACTGCTGCACCCAGTCCCAATGCAATCACACCGACAATTGACAGTATTATAACCACTTTGATTTCCCCTTTCGCTCTTTGACATTATTATAAAAACCATACTACATTTTAGCCACTGAATTACTTTTACCATCGACCAGACCTTTAATTGTAAACTCAGTCAGGTAGATCATAACCTGAGGAAAATACCGTAGTCCGATTTCCTCCTTATGGGTATCAACAGTTATAATTGCTGTGAAAATTGCCATAATCATCTCACAGTCAATATCACTCCTCATTTTCCCTTCAGCCTGCCATTTTTTTATTATCTCTAAAAAATCGCTGTACATAAAGTCAAGACGTTCAAGGCCATTATCTTCACGGAAATGCTGCTCTATTTTGTTGAATACATCCTTGTTATACCATTCCTTTAGAATTGGGTTTGAATTCATACCTTTAAAATTCAATGACATTATTTCTCTTACTAAAGTCAGCGGGTCTTGATTCAGGTCAATTGATTCCATAATGCTTTTCTTGAGCTTATCGTTTTCTTCCATATATATTGCCATGAATAGCTCCTCTTTAGAGGAGTAGTAATTATAAAAAGTACCTGTCCCGATTCCGGCAGTTTTTGTGATATCTGATACATTGGTATCCTTAAAGCCCTTGGAACTAAACAGTTGTTTTCCGCAATCAAATATGTCAGTTTTCGTATTTTTCAACCAATAGTCCTCCCATATAACTATTATAATCTATGTGAATGAATTATTTTTTATTCATTCACATTTTATCATTAACTTATTTTACTCGTCAAGTACTTTTGGCAGTTTTTAACATAATGGAGAAAATAGATTAATATAAGAGGATTCGAACCCTGTTTTGGGGCATAAAAAATACCGCTTAGGTAAGCGGTATTTTTTAATCTGTATTCTTTAACCCATTATCACGGACCGGTTCCAATGCTCTCAATTCTCCAGCCGCTTTTCTCGGATTCCTTTTTTAACATTATGAATCTTGACTGTACTCCATCATCAGAGGTTATCACTTTTTTAAATCTAAAATCTATTGTGGCTTCATACTCAACAACTCCTGCAGGGTTATCAATACCTTTCATATTTCTTATTTTAATTAACTTTACCGATTTTACATTCTGATCCCCGTCAACGTAAGCATTCTTAAAATCTTTATTAAACAGATTGTTATTATTCATATTCATAGCAAGAAAGTCACTTATATACTTCCGCGACATACACGCATACATCATCTTATCATCATGTTTGTCCATTGCGTTAAAATATTGTTTTATAATGTCCTCAGGGCTCATTTTGGACAGCTTGATTTCTAATTCATTATTATAATTAATATAATCTGCAACCCAGCTGTCCCAACCTTTACCGGTTATATCCTCAAGGCTTTTTCTATCAAGAGAGCAGGCAAAACATCTATGTCTTCCGGCATCTATAAAGGCTCCGATAATTTCGTTGCCGTATCTCAAAACAATACCGCGTGCATTCGCCATTGGATTTATGTTTTCCGGCATAGGCTCTCTAAGCCTATACATATCCACATCTACGGTCTTGCCAAGATATTTACCGTAATCAAGCCCTATTTTTTTAGAAAGTTCATTGTTATATGCCCAGTATATCTTAACAGGATACTCCCCAGCATCATGCTTAAGATTTGAAGGAAGAGTTTCTTTTACTGTGTTTATTTTGTAATCTATAGTCCAGTTATATTTTTTAAATAGCTCTACAGCTTTATTATCCAAGTTTGTAGTAAAATTGTTGTACTCGTTAAAATCATCTATATACCTGAAAAATGTGAAACCGGGATCATAGTTTTTACCATCAATATTTATATATCCAACACCAAATGCGGGGTCATCAAAAGAAAACTTGATTTCCTTTTTATCTCCTTTCTGTGTAACAAAAAGCAATGAGTTTCCCTTAGAAGCCATTCCGCTCATATTTCTAATTTTTGATTCATCAGTTATTAATTCACTTTTTCCTATCATTGTTAATATATCAGATAAGATCTTACCGTCTTTGATTCGAATGAGCTCTTCTCCGGATACACCATCCAAAGCATATTTTATTTCAATCTCCGAGGTATCCTTATATAATTCTTCAAATCCAGGAATTGCAGAGTTCTTTATTTCATTTGCACTTTTTTGCGCAGTTCCCTCGATGGTTTTTTGCAGATTGATTTCTTCGGTCTTTTTAGCGCTACAGCCTGCTGCTATAATAAGGATTGAAATTATAATGCATAGGGATAAAACTTTTTTAACCATTGTACACCTCTGTTTTATATGATTACATTATTAGACACAAGTTATGAGTAAAAGTTTCATATTTGGGAAGGTTCGAATCCTCTTCCTGTTTTTATGCAAAAAGAAATACCGCTCCTGCTGGAACGGTATTTCTTTTTGGTGCGCCTAAGAGGATTCGAACCTCCGGCCTGCGGTTTAGGAAACCGTCGCTCTATCCTGCTGAGCTATAGGCGCATTTTGAGAACGAATATTAGTATACATGAATTCCTAGTATTTTTCAAGAGTATTTTTATGCCCCCAGTTGTAATTAATGGTGCTTTCGCAACGTTTGGGATAAACTTCCGAGCGGGTTTTTCCGATATATATATTATATATTACGCATTTTTAAACACCATTAAACATATATTTGGGGGAATACAAATGAAAAGGCATAAAGTCCTCAGACTGTTACTTTCAGTCGTTATAATAATCAGTTCAATGGCAGGTATGACACTATCTTCTTATGCAGCAGATGACCTGAATTTGCAAGCTGCGAAGCTGGCGCCAAATACAGATACTCAGGTAAAACTGACCTGGAACTCAGTCCCCAATACAAGATTCTATGCTATATACAAAAACACCAGACTTGTACAAACAATAGACACCGAACAAGTACAGGACTCTCTGACATATACAGCTACAGGCCTTACTCCACAAACAACCTACGATTTTGTGGTGCAGGCATTAAGAGTAGATAATAGCACAATAGCTACCGACAACAACTCCCGTCAGGTTACAACCGATGCAATGCTTTCCCCTTCTATAACGGGTGTTGTTTATGACATGAACAGGAACATGGTGGGCGTTTCTTATGTGGGAAATTCCCTTGCTGCACAAAATGCAAAACTTGTTGTCACCACCGACTCCGTCCCTGTTGTTCCTTCAGTGACATCCACAACAATTACAGGGAATCAGATTTCAGCGACCTTCACTGCGGCGCCTACCAATGGCAGCAATATAAACATTTCGCTTACAACCTTCGATTCATTAGACAATAGCGGAAATCCCTTACATCAATCAGGCGCTGTAACAGGTACTATTAAAGCTCTCAGTGCACCAACCCTTTCAGTTTCAATGACTAGCGGAACTGCAACCGTTTTATGGCCAGGCTTTGATGACTATGTCAAATACTTTAACCTGGAAAGATCAAAATTTGCCACTAATTCATGGGAAGCTTGGCAGGTGGTAAATAGCAACATAGCTGACAAATGTACTTCCGTAACTGACACTCCTACTGTGCCCGGTACTTACAGGTATAGACTTAATGCGAAGGCAGGAGGCCAGTACAGCGGTTACAGTGCGGTTACACCAAATGCACTTGTGCCGGGTAAACCAACCGGACTATCCTGCAGTATATCATCAGCCGGAATTGTTCTTGGATGGATAAACAACACAGATAATACTACACCTATTGAGGTAATGAAATCAACCGATGGTACTACCTTTGCATCAATTGCACAGCTTGGCCCATCTGCCACCACTTATATTGACAGCAGCAGTACAACAATAGGTTCAACATATTATTACTATGTAAGAGCCCTTAATGATACCAGCTTGCTCCCAACAGATATAGTCAGCATTACAGTCAGCAACCCATCAAATCCATCAAACCTCAAACTGACCATAATATCCTCCTCACAGGTGGATTTAAGCTGGACTGATAATGTAACAAACGAGCAGGGATTTATAATAGAAAAAAAGATAGGAACCGGTTCATATACCCAAATAGCAACCGTTCCGGCAAATACAACCAGCTACTCCGACAAAACAGTTACCCCGGGCAACACCTATTCCTACAGGGTTTGTGCATATAATTCACTTAACAATTCCGGGTATACCAATGAGGTATCGTGTAAAACAACAGACCTTGCGGTCCCGAATTTCCTTGAAATAATACAGGTTTCCGCATCTCAGCTGGATTTGTCGTGGAGTTATCCTTTTGCAGCCAGATATACCACCGTTATAGAATACAGACCTGATAGCTCCAATACATGGAGCATACTGGCCACAGTACCTAATACTTCAGATACCAAATACAGCCACACAGGCCTTACACCAAACACAAAGTACTATTACAGAATACACGCCGTTTCAGGCAGCGATATTCAATCCTCCATTTACCCTAATAATGGAGGGCTGGGCAAAGGTGCATACACCTTTATGAATACGCCTGTAATAACCAATATTCTTCAGCCTGCCTTGAACCAGGCGACAATCAACTGGACAGATACAAATTCCAACGAAACCGGCTATTCCATAGAACGTAAAAGTGATGGTGAAAACTATGGCGTTGTTACTGTAACCGGGCCAAATGTCACGAGCTGGACAGATAAAAACCTCCGACAGGGTGTAATATATACCTACAGAATAAAGGCAATATGCACCAACAACTCGTCACAATATTCAACTGAAGTATCAACAGACAGCAGGTATACAGGAGCACCGTCAAATCTGGCGTTGCATGTTAATCCTGACTATACCGTTAAGCTTACATGGACCGACAATTCAAGTATCGAAGATGAATACCAGATTTGGAGGTTGGACAGCAACAGCAGCACCTGGTATAAATGGGCTATTGTCGCTCCTGATACCACCAGTTATATAGACAAGATATCTCCTAATATTACCTACAGCTATATGGTAAGGTATCATATAAATTCAACAAATACTGATTCAGCATATTCAAACATGGTGAATACTAATATAAATCAGCCTGCAGCACCAAGTTATTTGAATTATTCCCTGTATAACAACAATGCCTCTCTGGTATTAACCTGGGGTGATATGTCTTCTAACGAAAGCGGATTTAAAATAGAAAGAAGAACCGGTTATGGCGGTACGTGGACACAGATTGCATCTGTAACTTCGGGGGTAACCTGGTATTATGACACCAATCTTGCTCCAAACACACAATATTTTTACAGGGTAAAATCATTCCTTGGAGATTATTCGGCAACCAGCTATGAGATTGAGGTAAATACAGGTATTACAAGCCCTGTCGACCTGACCTTTGATGCCCCTGCTTCGGACACAGTGAAGCTTTCATGGGTAAGCAGCGCACCCAATGTTGCAGGGTTCAGGATTGAAAGGCGCTATGCCTCTTCAAGCTCTACCTATACCTTACTTGCAACAGTTTCAAAGGATACTAAATCATATGTTGACCAAAGTACAGTTTCAAACACGCAATATGTTTACCGGGTCGGTGCTTATACGGCAACCGGTGTTATTTCATACTCAGGAGAAGTAACTGTAAGCACAAAAAGTACCAGGTATTTTGACGACGTTGGTTATGGACATTGGGCATGGACGGCTGTTCAAAACCTTGCAAGCCGTGGAATTATTAAAGGAAATAACAACAAATATTATCCTGCCAGCACAATTACCAGGGCAGAGTTTGTATCCCTTTTAGTCAGAGCGTTTAAGATTGATAAGACACCTGTCGGCTCCTTCACGGATGTATCCCCCGACAAGTGGTACTATAAGGATTTGATGACCGCCAAGGCTGAAGGAATTATTTCAGGCACCAACAACATGTTCTATCCAAACAAGCCAATTACGAGGGAAGACATGGCGGTTATTGTGGCTAAAACCCTAAAAGCTATAGAGAAGCCGCTTCCTGGTTACAGCAATAGTGTAATGGATGCTTATATGGACAGCGGCATGCTTTCAGGTTACGCTAAGTCAAGTATGGCCTCCCTTATAGGTGAAAAGCTGATTGGTGGAGTTAACCAGAACGGCACTCTCCTGATAAACCCAAAAGCATATTTATCCCGTGCTGAAACAGCAGTTATTATTTATAAGATAATTGACAGATAAATTGTACTTTTTAAGTATTAAAAAGAAATACTGGCAAAAAATATATAAGAGTCATATAATTTGAAGGGGACATATGCATTCGCCTTTTTACAAAAAGGGCATTATGGCAAGTCCCTTTTGAATATGTGTAAATTAAGAGGAGGCAATTCGAGATGACTGCAAACAAAAGGAATACGCTGCCCAAGCGCAGTGAAATAGCTGATGAATTCAAATGGAAGCTTGAAGATATATATAGTGACAATAGTTTATGGGAACAGGATTTTAAAAGGGTAAAAGACCTTTCGGCTAAAATGGCATCTTTCCAGGGTCACCTTGGCGATTCGGCCCAAAAATTGCTGGAATGCTTTAAATCACAGGATGAACTCATTTCGACAAATGAACAGGCTTTTGTTTATGCAAGAATGCGAAGGGATGAAGACAATACCGAATCTGTTTATCAGGCTATGACGGACCGTGCAATGGCATTAAGTGCGGAGGCTTATGCGGCTGTTTCCTTTATAACACCTGAAATTATTTCTATCCCGGAAAAAAAGCTTACTCAGTTTATTAATGAAAATTCCGAACTTAAGGTATACAGCTTCTTCCTCAATGAAATACAAAGACAGAAAAAGCACATCCTTTCAGAAAAGGAAGAAAAAATACTTGCACTTTCTTCTGAAGTAGCGCATGCACCGCATGACATTTTCACCGCATTTAACAACGCAGATATAAAATTCCCTTATATAAAGGATGAAAGCGGTGAAGATATTGAGCTCACAAAGGGTAGGTATGTAAAGTTTCTTGAAAGCTCAGACCGCAGAGTAAGAGAAGATGCTTTCCATGCTATGTACAGTTCCTATAAGGCTCAAAATAACACCCTCGCATCAATGCTCAGCAATAACGTTAAAAAGAACAAGTTCTATGCAACTATAAGGGAATATGATTCTTCTATTAGTGCATCTCTTGATGAAGACAATATTCCGGTTAGGATTTATGACAATCTTATTGAAACTATAAACAAAAACCTACCGCTGCTTCACAGATACCTTAAGCTCCGTAAGCATGCCCTCAAACTTGATGACCTTCACATGTATGACCTTTACGTTCCCATAGTGGATACTCCGAAAAAGGATATTACCTATAGGGAAGCACTTAAGATAGTTGAACAGGGTCTTGCGCCAATGGGTGGGGAATACCTGGGATATCTGAAGAAAAGCTTCGAATCAGGCTGGATAGATGTATATGAAACACAGGGAAAGACCAGCGGTGCATATTCATGGGGAACTCATAAGGTGCATCCGTTTGTGCTTCTTAACTATCAGGGAACCATAAACGATGTATTTACAATTGCACATGAGCTGGGGCATGCGCTTCACTCCTATTACACCAATAAGACACAGCCCTTTATATATTCAGAATATAAAATCTTCGTAGCGGAGGTTGCTTCAACCGTTAATGAATCACTGCTTATGCGGCACATGCTTGGTAACACAACTGACAAAAAGGAAAAAGCCTACCTGCTTAATCATTACCTTGAGGAATTCAGAGGAACTGTTTTCAGGCAGACAATGTTTGCCGAGTTTGAAAAGATAATTCATTCAAAGGTTGAAAGCGGAGAGGCACTTACATCTCAGAACTTCTCCGATATTTACGGTGAGCTGAATACCAAATACTATGGCTGTGAAACTGTGATAGATGATGATATCCGCATGGAATGGTCAAGAATACCGCATTTCTACTCCAGCTTTTATGTATATAAATACGCAACAGGCTTTTCAGCAGCCACAGCCCTTTCACAGCAGATCCTTAACGAGGGCAAACCTGCAGTGGACCGTTACATTGACTTTTTGCGCAGCGGCGGCTCTGATTATCCGCTTGAACTGCTTAAAAAAGCAGGTGTAGACCTTTCACAGCCAAAACCTGTACAGGATGCGATGGATGTATTTGAAAAAACTCTTAATGAGCTTGAAAGCTTGCTTTGAGAGGTTTAGCCAGAAAAACTGATGGAGGATGAATTGTATGAAAGACCCGCGTATAGAGCAACTTGCTAAAACACTTATAAATTATTCGGTTGAGCTTCAGCCAGGTGAAAAAATCCTTATAGAAAATTTCGGCAATGAAGTCCCCCTTACCAGAGCCCTTATAAGAGAGGCTTACAGGGTGGGAGGTATCCCCTTTGTATCAATAAAGAATCATGAGCTGACCAGAGTTCTGCTTGAAAGCTGCAGCGAAGAACAAATAAGTCTCATGGCAGAGGTTGAAATGTCCCGCATGAAAGAAATGCAGGCATATATAGGCATAAGCGCCGGTAACAACCCAAGCGAAATGAGCTCAGTTCCTGCTGATAAGCTTAAGATTTACCAATCAAAATATTTGAAGCCTTTACATTCTGATATCCGTGTAGAAAAAACAAAATGGTGTATATTAAGATATCCGTCTTATTCAATGGCACAGCTCTCTAGCATGGCTACAGAAGACTTTGAAGACTATTACTTCAAGGTATGTAACCTTGATTATTCAAAAATGTCAAAGGCTATGGACAGCCTTGTTAGTATTATAGAAAGGACTGACAGAGTCAGGCTTACAGGAAAAGGTACCGATCTTTCCTTCTCCATTAAGGGTTTGCCCGCCATTAAATGCGAGGGCAAAAGGAACATTCCCGACGGTGAGGTTTACTCCGCTCCAGTAAAAAACTCTGTAAATGGTGTAATCAGCTATAATACACCTGCTGTTTATCAGGGTGTGACCTTTGATAATATAAAGCTTGAGTTTAAGGACGGGAAAATAATAAGCGCCCAGGCTAATGAAACTGAAAGAATAAACAAGATTTTTGATACCGATGAAGGTGCAAGGTACGTGGGCGAATTCTCACTGGGAGTTAATCCTTTTATTGATAAGCCTATTAAAGAGACTCTTTTTGATGAAAAAATAAACGGTAGCATACACTTTACACCCGGAAGCTGCTATGACGAATGCGATAATGGCAATAAATCGGCAATCCATTGGGATCTTGTGTTTATCCAGAGACCCGAGTATGGCGGCGGCGAAATATGGTTTGACGATGTTTTGATAAGAAAGGACGGCATTTTTGTAATAGATGAATTGAAATGCCTCAATCCCGAAAACCTTGCATAATAAATGTCATGTACCATAGGAGCTTGTCATTAAGGCAAGCTCCTATTTTTTCTTATTCACAATTATCTGATTCCGACCGTTCCTGAAAGACTTCTTTACATTATAGCCTTGCATTACAAGGGTATCATATATTACATCAGTCTGTTCGAAATAATTGTTTCCCACATCAAGCACAAGCGTCTCGCCTGACTTGAGTTCCCTTGATATCTCTTCAAGTGTGGAATCAATATTATTAACCGGCTCTGCGTTTATTATCTTTTCATCCATATTAGGGGCTCCTTTTTTTATATAAGAAATGTTTTTTGGGTATAAATATAGTATTGACAACATGCTTAAATTTATGATTTTCAATATTTATTTATCCTAATGAAAATTTATTTAACTTATATAATGAATGTATAAACTGTGAATATCGGTCAATAATAATTAATGACCTCACAAAATACATTTTGACCCCCTTTACATGGCTGGTTCAGACGAACCGGCCCCTTTT
>JAEWTV010000112.1 GCA_023397675.1 Bacillota bacterium
CAAGAAGATTCGTATCCTGCCCCCAGGAATACATTTCGGAGGTATTCTTAATGAAATCCATATCCTTATCCAGAATTTGATCCCACTCATTTGTAAGCGGAAGCCCCCTCAAGCTATTCCCACTGCCCGTAATATTGCTTCCAGCCGACAAGGAGCGGAGTAGGTAGTTAACAGAGCCCTTGCTGTATGCTTTACCAAAGATGAGACCATTGTTGTTCAGTGCGTCCCAGGAAACCGCATTTGTCACATTGTAATCAGCCACAAACAAACTGCGTTTATTGACAGACACCGTTTGGTCTGTGCTGGCGCCTGCCCCTATACGGGAATAAGCATTCACCGTTCCAGCATAAGTAAAGGGCACCCATTTCAGGCTGCTGTCCGGCAGAGCGGAGTTCTTAGTACCTGGAATGTTCTGTGCCGACAGATCGAAAAAATAAGTGCCGATTGGCAGGTTTAATTGTTCACTATCGTATTTACATCCTGCCTTTAATACCGTGCCGGATGGAAGGTCGACCGATGTTCCCGGTTCATAAAATGTGGTTCCAATATTCCAACCACTCTTGCCTGCTCCTGTATAGTTAAAGCCGTTTTCCTTAGTAAGTGCCGGCAGGGTCAGTTTGCCGGTGTAGACCACTGTGGCAGAGGTTAGGGCTTTATCACCAAGTGTGCCGTTGCCATCCATATCGAAGGTAACAGTTTTCAACCCATCTGTGCCCAATGCAGAAGGGTTCTGTATCTGAAGAGCTGGTCGCAGGCCACAGTGAGAGTCCATCGCGCTTTGAAGTTGATAACTACAAAAGCCTGCAAACTGGACCCCACGTACAACACGATACTTGGCCCCACTTGTCATCGTATCCTGCCCATATGACATTGTATTCCAATTTTTAATAAAAGCGGAATTCTTATTTAATATCTGATCCCATTCGTTACTTGCCGGTACGCCCAGGTTACTGCTGTTCCACGAGTTACCGGCCGACAGGGAACGGATTGTGTAGGCAATGCCACCGCTATTATAGTTTTTCCCAAATATAAGTCCTACAGCGTCAAAGTTGTCCCATGACTTTCCAACAGATATATTGTATTCCGCCACAAAAAGGCTGCGGTCGCTTACTGTGGCATTATTTGAAGACGATGAAATACCTGAGTTTATTCCTGTCAGAGAATAGGCATTAACCGTTCCGGCATAGGTAAAGGGCACCCATTTCAGAGCATCGGCGTTCACAGCACCCGGAATACCCTGCGCCGACAGATCAAAATAGTAGGTGTCGCCGGGAGTAAGGCTGAATTGCTCCGTGGGAGCGGAACCAGCAGCAAAAGCAACCGGTATCTGTGTCAACAGCATTGCCACAGTAATGAATACCGCAAGAACAATTTTCTTAATTTTCATTGTATTCCCCCTTCTGTAAGGCAAATCCCTACATTATGTTCTCAATCCCTTATTGCAAAAAGTATATTATCAATGGTAAGCCTGACGGGCATCACTGTCTGCCCCACCGTCTCCAAGTCATTCCAGTAAAGAGCCTTGTCTTCAACCTTTATGTTTTTGAACCGTTCAAGATCGTTTAAAGCATTGTATGGAATGGTCTTAATAAGTCTTTGCATGTTAAATAGAATTTGATTTCCATGCTCAAATTCAATAAGTAATGTATAATCATCATTTGGTGTCACATTAATAATCCTGCTTATGTGGAATCCCTCCCTGTTATCGATAAATAAAACTTTTCATTATGCACAATTATATTGAATTAATTTTTTTTGGGTATCTGCCGTTTGGCGTATTTTTATATAATATTTTCTTTTAAAAATAAAAATGAGCACAGCAAAAAACAGCATTAGCAATAGAAATGCTGTTTTTTATGTAAATTTATATGAGATTTTATCAATATAATATCAGCTGTTAGTCTGTTCGGATACCAGACCGGATGCATGAAATTTCTCCCTTAAACGGGGCTTTTCAATTTTCCCCGTAGGGTTACGCGGAACCTTGTCAAAAATTATTTTCTTAGGACGTTTATATCGCGGCATTGGCGAACAGAATGCCTCTATATCCTCTTCGGTACAGGTACAACCAGTCTTTAATTCAATGATGGCGGCAGCAATTTCACCTAAACGCTTGTCAGGCAAGCCGATAACTGCAACGTCCTTTATAGCATTGTGAGCGCGGAGGAAATCCTCTATCTGTACAGGATACAAGTTCTCGCCACCGCTTATTATAACATCTTTTTTACGGTCAACCAGGTATATAAAGCCTTCTTCATCCACCCTTGCCATATCACCGGTAAATAGCCAGCCATCTTTCAAAACTGCGGCTGTAGCCTCAGGATCATTATAATAACATTTCATGACACCAGTTCCCTTAACGGCAAGCTCTCCGACATATCCTTGAGGAACTGTATGTCCATTTTCATCAACAACTCTTGCTTCCCAGCTATAACCCGGTATACCGATTGCTCCTACCTTATGTATATTCTCAACACCGAGATGTACACAGCCCGGACCAATAGATTCGCTAAGTCCATAGTTTGTATCGTATTGATGATTTGGGAAGTACTTTTTCCACCTGTGAATCAAACTTGGCGGAACAGGCTGGGCACCAATATGCATCAATCTCCAATGTGAAAGGTCATAATCCTCCAGTTTCACATCTCCACTGTCAATTGCATCAAGGATGTCCTGTGCC
Organism: Bacillota bacterium; assembly: GCA_023397675.1. Classification (GTDB taxonomy): domain Bacteria; phylum Bacillota; class Clostridia; order Acetivibrionales; family JANLFN01; genus JAEZTC01. The sequence continues at coordinate 2,681 of JAEWTV010000112.1, forward strand.
CAAGGAACCAAAAGCCATACTATTGAAATTTTTTCATCCGAAACAGTTTTAAGTATCCAATCAGGCCTGATTCCTCTAAGTAATACGGCTTTACTGCCGGACAGCAAGCTGCCGAACCAGTGCATCTTAGCGCCTGTATGATAAAGGGGAGGTATGCAAAGGAAATTATCCTGACGGTTTTGGTCATGATGTTTCTGTTCAGTGTAGCATGCACACATCAGACTTTGATGGTTGTGAAGAATTGCCTTTGGAAATCCTGTAGTACCTGATGAAAAATATATTGCAGCGTCATCTTCATCTGTAAGTTTAATACCCGGTGCTTCAGAAGAACAATTAGCACTGATGCGGTCGTAGTTTTCTGCAAAGGTAGGCCTGTCTTCTCCGGCAAACAATAATGTTTTTACCTTTGGAATCTGATCATAAATAGTTTCTACTCTGCCTATAAACTCAGGCCCAAAAATCAAGGCAATGGAGTCAGATAAGCCCAGACAATATTTTATTTCTTCAGCTGTATAACGGAAGTTTAACGGTACTGCGACAGCTCCGGATTTCAAAATACCAAAATAAATAGGAAGCCATTCAAGACAGTTCATAAGAAGAATAGCAACCTTATCACCTTTTCCTATTCCCCTTTTAAGCAATAAATTTGCCATCCGGTTTGCTTTCTCGTCAAACACCCGCCATGTCATATCTCTGCGGTATTCACCGGCCGGGTTGTTTTCAATAAGCTCGTATTCCTTCCATATAACATTATGTTTTTCCTGAAGATCCAGATTAATTTCAGTCAGGCATATTTCCTGACCATAATTTTCTGCATTATTTGATAATATTTCTGTGATAGGCATTTCTCTTCCTCCCGTTCTACTATGCTTCAAGAGATATTGTACATTAACAATAAAACTGTCTACATAATCTATAAAACACTTTATATTATAAAATGCCGTCTATATTTTATCAATAGCAGGATTATCATCCCTGTTACATAAACTTACAATAATACAGAAACGTCCCCATCTTATAATTGATAACCCGGTCAAAAAAATGTAATATATAAGGTATAAGCCTATTCGGAAGCAGGTAAATACAATGGATATTCTAATAATTGATGATGAAATTGAACTTTCCGACATAACAAAGGATTTTCTTGAGGATAACGGCTATGCCGTAAAGCAGGCATTTACCTCGAAGGAAGCATTCAAGCTGCTTTCTGAATTACAATTCAAACTGATTATTCTTGATATAAACCTCCCTGACGCTTCAGGCTTTAACATATGCACTGAATTACGCAAAAAGTCCAACATACCCATCATATTTATAAGCGCAAGAACAAGCGATGCAGATAAGGTCGCTGCTTTCGGCCTTGGTGGGGATGACTATGTTCCAAAGCCCTATTCTCTTATTGAACTACTGGCAAGAGCCAAAGCCAGCCTGCGCAGGTGCTATGACATGGAGGGTGAAGCTAAGGAAATGTTCAACTTTGATAATGTCAGCATAGATTTTAATTCAAGAAAAGTCTTTGTATCCGGTAAACAGTGTGATATGACAGTCAAAGAGTTTGACCTGCTATCCTACCTTGTAAAAAATAAGTCAAAAGCAGTTACAAAGGAAGAACTTTTTAATGCAGTATGGGGACTTGACTGTCTGGGTGAAATAAGCACACTTGCCGTACATATAAGATGGCTGAGAGAAAAAATCGAAGCAGATGCTTCAAAGCCTGAACATATTAAAACCGTATGGGGAATCGGCTATCAATTTGAGGTGTAGTATGAAATTTCGTTATTCTCTGATCTTTGCAGCTTTTGTAATTATTAATTTAATTATCTATGGTATCTTTGTGTCTACTTTTACAAACCAGTTTAATAATGCTGAAACCCGAATAGACAGTTCATTAATTGTCCGGGCAAATGAAATACTGGTTTTTTCTGAAGAAAACCTGGATAACATTAATAGCAAAGATGTTACTTCAAAAATAAATTCAATGCTTGATGAAAACGGCTTCAACCTGAAGATTTACAGCCTGGACGGCAGCGTTCTTTTTAGTAACACAAACGCTAAAGGTTCCAAGCAGGGAAAAGAGAGTCTTAATGAAGTGCTTTCACTAATAAACTCAAAAGAAGAAATTCCTCTTGCAATTAACAGCGGACATGAAATGAAAGCCTTAGCGGTTTTCAGCACCAACTCAGGAGGAAGTATTTATCCAAGTCTCAAAAAAACCGGTCTTGTGTACATGAGTGTCCTGTTTGCATGCGTTACCCTGCTTATTATCATTATGTTTACATATTTTTATGTTAAAATCATAAAACCTTTCAGGAAACTCGAGAAATTTTCGGTGGAAATAGCAAGGGGTAATTTTGACATTCCACTCCCAATGGAAAAGACCAATATTTTCGGTGCCTTTACATGGGGATTTGATATGATGAGAAATGAATTGAAAAAGGCTAAAGAAAGCGAATTGGAAGCCCAAAAGGCAAAAAAGGAGCTCATCGCAACACTTTCACATGATATAAAAACTCCTGTAGCATCAATAAAAGCATATGCCGAAGGTCTCATATACAATATGGACAACAGCAGTGAAAGACGGGAGAAATATCTTCATACTATTATGAAAAAGTCTGATGAAGTAACCAGGCTGGTTAATGATTTGTTTGTACATGCAATAACCGATCTTGAAAAGCTGGAGATAAAACCTTCCGAGTGTTACAGCAAAGAACTTTTGGAATCAATTATAGAACCCTATGAGATACAGCTGGCCCAAAGGTTAACGGTTAACAAGGATATTCCGAGTATTATGGTATGGACCGACAGAAAAAGATTAGTCCAGGTCATTGATAACGTTATTAATAATTCATTGAAGTACGCACCTGAAAGCTGCATTGAAATCGCCGCAGAAAGCTGTGACGGTTACTTTGTAATATCTGTCACAGATAGCGGAAAAGGTATTGCTCCTGAGGACCTGCCTTTTGTGTTCGAAAAATTCTTCAGAGGGAAAAATGCCGCTTCAAGCGAGGTTCAGGGCTCTGGGCTGGGACTTTATATTTCAAAATATATTATGGATAAAACCAGTGGATATATAAGTGTACATAATGTCCCTGGCAATACAGGCCTCAGTGTTACAATAGGCGTTAAGGCTATTTAATGATTATCAAAAAATTTAGTGTATTTAATAAATATTTAAGAAATGCCCTACCTCTTTTAAAGATTCCTTAAGAACTTTCCTGCTAGAATTTTAATATGACACGACGTCTTATTCGAAGTAAAGAGAGGAAAATAATATGCCAGAAACAATGCTCAGAGCAAATTCATTATGCAAAAGCTTTTCTAACGAAGGTGAGCAGAACCATGTTCTTAAAAATATTGATCTCGAAATCTATAAGGGTGATTTTACAGTAATTATGGGCAGCTCAGGCTCAGGAAAATCAACACTTTTATACTGTCTTAGCGGAATGGATAAGCCAACTGCAGGTGAAGTGCATTATAATGACAATCGGGTAGATAATCTCAATGAAAAAGATCTTGCTCTGTTGAGACGAAAGGAAATAGGTTTCATCTTTCAGCAGATGCATTTGGTTCCAAACCTCTCTATTTTCGAAAACATTACCGTACCGGGATATCTTTTAAGGCAGCTTCCCCCAAAAGAAGTTGACATCAGGGCAGAAAAGCTTTTAAGTGATGTCGGCCTTTCAGACTTCAAAAGCCGCATGCCTTCACAGCTTTCAGGGGGGCAGCAGCAAAGAGTTGCTACTGCCAGGGCCATGATAAATGAACCGAAGATAATTTTTGCAGACGAACCAACTGGTGCATTAAACTCAAAAGCGGGACGTGAAATACTGGATCTGATGACTGATATTAACTTAAAAGGTCAAACAATTGTAATGGTAACTCACGATATTAAGGCAGCTATACGTGCCAGCCGTATTTTATACATATACGATGGACAGATTGCAGGTGAATTGAGGATAGAACCATATACCCCAGAAAGTGGGCCAGACAGGGAAAAGCAGGTATTATCATGGCTTACATCGAAGGGGTGGTGATAATATGGCTATTTTCAGATTGATAATGGCAAACTTGAAAAAAAGAAGAACTTATACCGCAGCAATATTTATACTTATCTTTCTGGCAGGGGTTCTTATGACAACCTCCATTGCCACTGTCCAAAAGTCAAATGCAATATATGACGAGGTATTTGACAGTGTAAAAAGTCCCCATTTGGTTTATCAATTTTTAGATAAGGAGTATAAACAGGAATATTTTGAATGGTTCAAAAACAACCAAAAAGTCAGTGATGTCCAAGTAAAGGACGTGTGTTATATAGAAGAACCGGTTTTTAAGGTTAATGGCAAAGAGTTTGGTCAAATTAACACAGTTACATTGGAAGCTTATGATAAAAACGACAGGTTGGGCAATGCACTCCCAATCGGCAAAACTCAATTCACTGAATTAAAAAAAGGTGAAGCACTTGTACCTGCTGCTTTCGAACACCAGTTAAACCTTAACGAGGGTGATTCCTTCACTTTGAACACTGGAGACAAGCCTATAAGGCTTACTGTTGCAGGTTATTATAAAGACCCTTTATGGGGTGCTCCTACCATTTCACTTAAAAGAATAAAAATACAAGAGGATGATTTAGATAATATTATAAAATCCCTGACATCAGAGAAAAACAAGTATATATCAAAATATACTTCTTTAAGCGTACGGTTAAAAGACAAAATGACCCTGCAGTCAATAGACAAAGAGTTTAATAAAAAATTTGCCCAACCCAACAGCAGTATAGATTATGATTCTTCCCGGGAAATGAGCGTTCTTTCCCAACAGCTTACTCTTACAGTACTTATTGTTTTTTCAATATTGTTATGTATCCTGGCAATGCTCGTTATAAGGTACTCGATACTTTCTGCAATAGAGGCTGATTATACCACACTTGGAGTCCTTAAAAGCCTGGGATTTACACCAGGAAACATAAACCTTGTTATTTCAGGCCAGTATGCTGCTATTTCGGTTGCGGCAATTCTTGCAGGCTTTTTTACAGGTATTTGCACAACACCTCTTTTAGGAAAAGCAATTATGAAGTCAACAGGCCTTCCATGGGAAGGTAGTGCCCCACTCGAAACAGCAATAATGAGCGTTTGTGCACTTGCTTTAATAATCTTTGCATTCACTTATATTACAGTCAGACGCACCCGTAAAATAAGTCCTGTAACTGCAATAAGGCAAGGAATGGCAGATGTACAGTTTTCACCTGTTTTCAGCATTAAGCTTTCCAGGATTAATAAATTTTCTATTAACACTATTATGGTGCTTAAACAGATTACCTCCAGGATAAAGAATTACTTATTGCTATTTATAGTTTCAATACTCCTTACATTGTCTTTAGTAGCAACTACATTGGTTTCAAACACACTTTCAGGAGAAGGAATATTTAATATGTTTGGACTTCTGTCTGCAGACATCTGGGTTCTTAGTGATGTATCAAAGGTTAACCCTGAGACTCTAGCTTCAGATCTAGCATCCAAGTATGATGTTCAATATGCAGCGAATATGACCGCATTTGATTTAGAAGTGGATGACTCGCCCATAGAAACAATTGTATCCAAGAATTTTGATGAAACCGGTGAGCTTCCATGCTATAAGGGTAGAAACCCCAAGCTTTATAACGAAGTTGCAATAACCCCTGTACTATCGAAAAAACTTGATAAAGGCATAGGCAGTTACATTAAGGTTAAGAACAGTGAGGGCGAAGAGTATTCCTTACTTGTGACAGGTCTTTATCAATCGACAAACAACCTCGGCAATACAATGAGAGTAAATAAATCTGCCGCAATAAAAATAAATCCTAAAACAGAACTAAACGACATTTACATCAAACTTAATAATGATGCAAACGTTGATAAAATTCTGGAAGATATAAGAACAAATTTCAGCGGCAGTATAATAAAGGCGACCGATTACTCAAAACTGATAAAAGACGGTCTTGGAACTGTACAATCATCAATAGCTTCTATTGCCATAATACTTCTATGTGCGTCCATTGTGATTGTTGCAATTGTTACCCTGCTCTTGTCAAAAGTTACTGCCTTCAAGGAAAAGAAAGAGATGGGAATATATAAATCGTTGGGATTTACTTCAAAGCAAATACGTATGCAGTTTTCGGTAAGATTTTTACTTGTTACGACATTGGGAGCCGGTATAGGTACTTTAATTGCAATATTGTTTACCGGAAGTGTATTTTCAGCGGCACTTTCATCAATCGGCATTGCAGCCTTCAAGGTTAACACTGGCTATTTAGGAGTGGTTGCAGAAATTATCTGCATAATACTATTTACATTTGCCTCTGCATATTTATCCTCCGGCACTGTAAAAAAAGTTACTGCATATAATCTTATAAGTGAATAAGGAAAAATATTTAAAAGAGGGGTACTTCATAAGCCCCCTCTTTTAACATTTATGTACAATCCCAATTATATAAAACATTCGAAAAATATCAAGCTTCTTAAGATCCTCAGGTTTTATAGCGATTTAAGGTAATTTATATACCCAAAGTAATTTAAGATACTTCAAAAATAAAAAAATTTAATTTAAAATCTTTACTCATATCCGGCCCCTTTCAATCTTTTTTTACATTTGCAGATATGTTTCTCCTGAAAAATGCGTCTTATCATAGACCTCTCTAAAAAGACGCTTAAGCATAAGGTTGTAAATAATTTTTGTAATGATACTTAAAGCAAGGTAAATAGGTATTGCAATGTAAAAGTAGTTGATAGTGCCTGTAGCTTTCATTAAATTGTTAACTGAATTATAAATATCTACAACACCTATTATTAAAAGTAATGATGAATATTTGATTAATACACCGAATTCCTTTACCATCGAAAGTGATATTACTTTGATAATATAGGGTGCCTCCAACTTATATCCGCTTAAATCTGTAAATGATTTAGAAATACTGGCTATATTCGCCACTGCATTTATGGATAGAACAATTATTGCAGTAGTTATACCATTCCATATCAATAAGCTAATTGTAGGTAGTACAAAATAGAAGAAAAAAAGCTGAACGATTATTGGAATCCCTTCAAAAAATTCAATATACCCTATACATATAAGGCGGATGGCTGTTATATGGCTTTTTCTCCCGATAAACAGAAAGGTTCCAAGTATACCTCCAATAAGCAGAGAGGTTAATGAAATCCAAAGGGTTGTTCCTAAGCCTTCCATAATAAACTCAATCTCCATAATCTTTCCCCCAGACAAATAAAGTAATTAAATTCATTTATTGATATTTTATACCAATGTTTTCTAGTTAACAATATATATTCCATAGAACCCCTTACACAGCCTCTGACAGTAATTATATTTAAAAGAGGGGTGCACTTCATATGAAGTGCACCCCTCTTAAGTAAATACTACTTTAGTCCAATATCTTTTGATATTCGACTACATCGAGAAACTGTCCGAATTTTTTGCCTATTTCTTTATAATGTGCACACTTAAAATATCCATTGCGTTCAAACAGATTAATACTTTTCGTATTTTCCCCACAGATGGCTGAAACCAATACATGAATGCCTATGGTTCTTGCGTATTCCTCTATGTATTGGATTGCAAGGTTTCCTATACCTTTCCCAATGGATTCCGGCTTTAAATAAACCGTCACCTCTGCAGAAGAATCATACGCTCCCCTTGGTCTATACTGATGTAAAATTACATAGCCGCAAATAGTCTGGTCTTTGTTAATTACAAATGTTTTATACTTGGGATTATCAAAAAATACAATATGCTTCATATCATCAGCTGTTAACGCACAATCGTGAAATGTCGCTGTCGTATTTAAAACATAGTACGAATAAATCTCCAGTACATCTTGTAAGTGTTCAGCTCTTATCTCTTCAAAAAGAACTTCCTGCATATTAATTACTCCTTTTTATTACTTCACTTCCTGGATAACATACTCCTGTGTTCCAAGTCCGCGTTTTTGAAGTTCATCCAGTTGTATGAATGGATTTTTATGATGAAGCCTTTCAAACAAATGGCCTTCAGTTCCAAGCTCTATTCCCTGTGGAACACCTGATTGAATTAGGTTTTCAACCTTTATTGCATCCAGGCTGGCCCTTTCTATTGCAACAATATCCTTTGAAGCCATAATACCGATATCAGGCACGAGTGCCGGCGTTGTAAAGCCCCAGCAGTCGCAAAGTGCAGTAATATAGGTAAGGAAGTTAATATAAAATACATTTCCAGGCTTAAATACCTTTAGTACTTCATCTGTACATAATGCCATACCTGTCTGGAAATCTTTGAATTTTGATGCATTCATCCTGATTGCAGAAGTTGGGCATACCTTTACACAGTGCTGACAGAAAGTACAGTGGTGAAAAAAGACACTATATTTTCCATCCTCTGTAAATTTATTGGCGTTATGATTACAGTTTGTAACACACATTTCACAATGTGAGCAAAGGGCTTCATCCCATTCCAAACCACCTTCAAGCCCATGAAGCTGCTGTCTGGTCCTGTCTGTTACACAGCCCATGGCGATATTCTTACATGCACCTCCATAGCCGCAGGCCCCATGACCTTTCACATGTGAAAAAACGATCATAACCTCCGCATCATTTATGTTTCCTGCAATATCAACATTTTTAAAAGTGTTGTAGTTCACTGACTTTTCATAATAGTATTTGCCGGTAACTCCACAGGCAGGTACAACAGGAACTCCTAAATATTCCTCTGTATATCCCCGGTTATTTGATCCGGACACTTCCTGATCGGTTATGTAAACCTTTGCCCCATAACCTTTTAGCTTATCAACAAGCAACTTAACAAACATCGGATGGATTGTTGAATAACCTATGTTCCTTCCAAGATGCATTTTTATAGCAGTCCATTTACCCTTAACCCTATCTTCCAGGCCCATTTTATCTATTAATCTGCCGAACTTGGCAGGAAGGGTTACATCAGGGTCATACTTATCGAAATTAACTGAAGAAAAAAGAACATCTGATGCCATAATAAGCCTCCTAACAATAGTACTTTATTGACGATTATACCCTTATCGATATATTATTTAAAGTAGTTACATTTTTACAACATAATTTCATAATAGTAACTAATGATAGAATACACTGTTTGGAGGTTTAGTATGTGTGAACCAGCTATTGAGAAATGTTGTCCGGAAAATGTTGAATGTTCCATTGAGAAAGCTTTGGAAGTACTCAACGGGAAATGGACCTTTTTAATATTAAGAGATTTGTTTGAAGGAACTAAAAGATTCGGCGAACTTAGAAAATCACTTTGTGGTGTCAGCCCTAAAACACTTTCGCAAAGGCTGAAGGAACTTGAAGATAAAGGCATTTTGGTTAGAAAGCCCTACTCAACTATTCCACCAACGGTTGAATATTCTCTTACTGAAAAAGGACAGAGTCTTAAGCCGATAATAAAGGCAATGAAGCTTTGGGGAGCTCAGTGGGGATAAAAAGGATGTGTATAAGCACACCCTTTTAAATCAGGTTAGCCAGCCTTAATTGTTTTCTTGCAGCCCGCCAACGGTATGCAAGCATTATAAACCCTATTAATCCTACCAGTAACTGACCAATAAGTACTGAGTTTAATGATGGCATAAAATTATTTAAAACGAAAGGTATGCCATCCCACAAGCCATGCAGGACTACTACAGTAACAAAGGCACCAATAACCTTTCCTGTCAGGTTATATCCCCTAAACCCGCTTTCACTGAATATCACACTTGCAAGTATCGCGGTCCATGCACCATGACCTACTGGTGCTATAGCACCTCTGATTAGCGTAAGTGCTACCGCTTCAGATAAATTACCTCCGCTTTGAAGAAAGTTTGTAAAAACATATCCTGTACTTTCCAATGCTGCAAAACCCATTCCCGCGGCCGCACCAAGAATAATTCCATCCAGGCCCGAGGTATGACTTCCCCGTTTTGCAATTAACAATACACCTACAAGCTTTGCAGACTCTTCAATTAAACCTACTATAAACGATGTCTTGAAATTGAGCTGCAGTATAAAATAGGGCTCAAGTATGGCGGCAGCAGCCGTTCCAAGCACACCACCCACAATAAAACTTAATGCTGTTGAAATAAGGCTTACATTGAAACGGTTTCTTCTTTCATAGAAAAATGCTACAAAGGACACTGGAACGAGAAAATTACCAACCAGTGCAATTGTAGGAAAAAGGATTGGATTCCCGGTTGAAGCGAAGGCTATCAGTGAAGCTACATAAATTACAAAGCCAACTGTAAGAATCCTGAACCAGAATTTTCGTTTTCTATTGTTTATAGCATTACTGCCAATAGCATTTTCCATGTTTTTCACCTTTACCTTGAACATATTTGATTTTAATATGTCCTTATTAATTGAAAAAAATATCGAAAAGCATGTATTAAGTTGCTGTAATTTTTAACTGCATTTATAATATATAGAATAAAGTAATTTCATAAATTTACAGGTGGTTAATTTTATGAAGAAAATATTTATTATTGAAGACGATAAAAAAATACGTGATGAGCTATCAATATTTCTTTCAAAAAACGGCTATCAGTGCGAAGCCCCAGAAGAATTTGATAACATAATTAACTATATAATTAAGGGCAGCCCGGATATGGTTCTATTGGACATAAATCTACCCACTTATGACGGCTATTATATATGTCGTGAAGTAAGAAAGAAGTCTGATACCCCTATAATTGTAGTTACCAGCAGGGATACTGAAATAGATGAATTAATGTCTATGAATTGCGGAGCTGACGATTTTATAACAAAACCTTATAATACACAGATTTTGCTTGCACATATATCTTCAGTAATGAAAAGGGCTTCAAAGGAAATAGTATCTGACCGTGTGGTGTGCGGTGATATGAGTGTGAATCTTTCAAAATGCACCTTTGAATATAATGGCACCGAGTATGAGCTTACCAGGAATGAAATGAAGATTCTAACACTTCTTTACGAAAATAGAGGCAGCATAGTAACCCGTGATGAACTTATGACACAGCTTTGGAACAGCTACATTTTTGTTGATGACAATACCCTTACAGTTAATATGAACAGACTTCGAAACAAACTTGATGATGCAGGTTTAAGCCAAGTTATCGAAACCAAAAGAGGACGGGGGTATATGGTAAAATGAAACTATCTGATTTTTTGAAAGATAGAGCAAATTATATAGTTTCAACCCTTATTTCAGCATTTTTAGCAATAGCAGTTATATGGGTTTTAAATCCCATAGGTGGCCCCTCACTTGCAATACTCATAGGTATCCTTTATATAATTGGAGCTGTTATACCGTTAACAATGGAATACCTGCAAAAAAAGGACTTTTATCAAAACCTTTTGCTGATCTTTGATTCACTTGACAGGAAAAACCTTCTTTCGGAGATGATTTCAGCTCCATCTTTCAGTGAGGGCATTATTTTATACAATATAATCAGGGCGTCAAACAAGTCAATGCTTGAAGAAATAAACAAATACAAGTTTATGCAGAAAGAATACAGGGAGTATATAGAAATGTGGGTGCATGAAATTAAAACACCCATTTCATCTTCAAAACTAATAGCACAGAACAACAGCAATGAAGTAACAGACAGTATGTCAGAAGAACTTCAGAAAATCGAGTCATATATCGAGCAGGTTTTATTCTATTCAAGAAGCAATAATGTTGAAAAGGACTATATAGTCAGAGAAATCAACTTAAAAGAGCAATGCTTTGAAATTTTAAGGAAAAATTCAAAGCTGTTTATTCAAAATAAAATTGCAATAATTACAGAGGAATTGGATTTTACAGTATATTCGGATTCAAAATGGCTTGAATTTATACTTGGTCAGTTACTTACAAATTCAGTGAAATATAAGAATAAAGCTGATGCATATATAAAACTTTCTGCTCGCAAGGCAGAAAACAAGGTGTATCTGACGATTGAAGATAATGGAGTCGGAATAAATGAAAGTGAATTGCCACGGATATTTGAAAAGGGTTTTACAGGAACAAACGGAAGGAATATAGAAAAATCTACCGGTATGGGTCTATATATCTCCAAAAAGCTGTGTGATAAACTAGGCATGTCTATATTGGCCAGCTCGGAATACGGCCAAAATACAACTATCACAATTGTTTTTCCAAAAAGCTCAATGATGGATATACGCTAAGAAGCGTATAATTTCTCAACCCTAATATTACGAAAATGTAAGTTTTCTGTAAGTCTCAGATTATGGCAGCATAAACCCCATTATACTAAAATTAAACCATCAAATAGATGGAGGTACTATTTTATGACAGAAATACTTAAGGTTTTAAATGTAGAAAAATATTACGGCAATAAGGGCAACCTTACTAAGGCCATTGATAATGTAAGTTTCACAGTTAATGAAGGTGAGTATGTAGGTATAATGGGTGCATCAGGAAGCGGTAAAACCACTCTTCTCAATTGTATATCAACTATTGACAATGTTACCTGCGGACACATTTACATCAGGGAGAAGGATATAACTGAAATGAACAGCAAACTTCTTGCACGTTTCAGACGAGAGGAACTAGGGTTTATTTTTCAGGAATTCAACCTTCTGGACACACTTACAGGACTTGAAAACATAATTCTACCCTTAAGTATATCAGGTATTAACCACAAAGATGCCGAGAAGAGGGTCAAGGAAATGGCAGCAAGATTGGAGATTTCTGAAATGCTGTCTAAATATCCTTACCAGATGTCAGGCGGTCAGAGGCAAAGAGTAGCCGCAGCAAGAGCCATAATAACCAATCCTGCTATGATACTTGCAGATGAACCGACAGGTGCCCTTGATTCAAAATCAGCTCGTATGCTTCTTGAAAGTCTTGATAACCTTAATAAAAATCTTAACGCAACAATTCTTATGGTTACTCATGATGCATTTACAGCAAGCTACTGCAGCAGGATATTGTTTATTAAGGACGGAAGGATTTTTAATGAATTAATTAAGGGTTCCAGCACACGCAAAGAATTCTTTAACAAAATCATAGATGTTGTAACACTTCTTGGAGGTGACACAGCAAATGTTCTTTAAACTATCTGTTAAAAATATTAGAAAGAGCTTCAAAGACTACACACTGTATTTTCTGACACTTACTTTTGCTGTTTGCATATTCTACATCTTTAATTCAATAGAAGCCCAAAAAGCAATGATGAAGGTTTCACAATCAACTATGGACATCATGAAATCAATTACACAAATTCTGAGTTATGTATCAGTTTTTGTATCATTTATCCTTGGTTTTTTGATTGTATACGCCAATAACTTTCTGATACGACGCAGGAAAAAGGAATTAGGGGTATATATGACACTTGGAATGGAAAAAGGAAAGGTAGCAAAGCTTCTTGTAACTGAAACTTTTATTATAGGAATATTATCGCTTGGAGTAGGTCTTCTGTCAGGCATATTGTTATCACAAGGGCTTTCAGTAGTAACAGCCAAACTGTTCGAAGCAGATTTAACAGGTTACCAATTTATTTTTTCTCCCGAAGCTTTTCTTAAAACAATAATTTACTTCGGAGTCATATTCCTGGTTGTAATGATCTTAAGTACAATATCCATTTCAAAGTATAAACTGATAGATCTCATCAATGCAGATAGAAAGAACCAGAAGCAAAAATTCAAAAATCCTGTAATAACAATAGCACTTTTCATATTATCAATTGCTTTCCTTTGGAAAGCCTATAGCATGGTACTTGAAAACGGAATTACATATTTTGATAACAGGCTGATAATGGAAGTCCTTCTAGGAATTGCAGGAACATTTATGTTTTTTACTTCACTGTCAGGATTCTTCCTAAAACTGCTTCAATCGCGTAAAAAGATGTACTTTAAACACCTTAATATGTTTGTTCTCAGGCAGATAAGCTCAAAAATAAACACTACATTTATATCAATGTCTCTTATATGTCTCATGCTTTTTGGTACTATAGGAATACTTTCAACCGGTCTTGCAATGAATAATGCATTGAACACTGCCTACACCAATGTTACACCCTTTGATGCTTCTTTTATTGTAAATCAGGATAAAAGTTTAACTTCTTTACTTAAGAAATATGACTTAAGCATTGATAAATATACTAATAATTATGTAGAGTTTTCACTTTATAAAAACACAAAAGCAAACCTGACAAAGGGAATGGTAATGGGAAGCTTAAAGGATAAATCCAAAAAAGTTGATAACTTCAGGGAAACACCAATGTATATGTTCAAGGTTTCTGATTATAACAAGCTTATGAAGCTTAAGGGCAACAAAGAAATAAGTCTCTCCAATAATCAAATTGCCGTATATTCCGATTGTGCCCCCTCAACCCCTGCTTTTAATGATGCACTTTTAAGCTTCCTGGATAGTAAAAAACCAATAGAAATTTCAAGCCAAAAATATGAAGTTTATCCTGAACTTCTTACCGAAGGAGTAATAACAAGCACCTCAAGCGGCGTAGTGATTGCACTTATTGTACCAGATAAACTGGCGGATACGGGTAACGCGGTACAAACCATGCTATCATTTAATTGCAAAGGTGACAGAGAAAGTACATTACAAAAGCTTGAATCAGATATAACCAATACACTGGAAAAACATAAGGACCAGAAAGAAGAAACAAAAATCTATGGTGAAACCAAGAACATAGTTAAATCAAAAGCTGTGGGCTCTACGGCAATAATCTCCTTTATATGTATATATCTCGGCATAGTATTCCTGATTGCCAGTACAGCAATACTTGCTCTGCAGCAGCTATCCGAAGCAGCTGATAACAGACGCAGGTACGATATTCTTAAAAAAATCGGAGCAGATGATAAACTTATAAAATCAGCACTTTTTAAACAAATAGCAATATACTTCCTGCTCCCTCTTGCACTTGCAATAGTTCATTCGATAGTCGGTATAAAAGTCTCAAATGAGACAATAAGTGAAGCAGGAGGAATACGTGCTCTAAGTAATATAATAGTAACAGCCGTTTTAATAACAATCGTTTATGGTTCCTATTTCCTTGCAACTTATTTCAGCAGTAAGAGAATCATCCTGAAGAGCAATGCTTAAAATACAGCAACTTTATATAAAGCCATGACATTTTCTGTCATGGCTTTATTCTTAATTGAAGATGCATAAGCAGGCATTGAATCAACTCAAAAATAATCCGGCAAATTATTTATAGAACTATTTATAAGCTCATCCCAAACAGTATTCTTGCAGTATGCCATACAGACACTTTTTTCATATTTTTGCATATGCTGTGGCAGCCTTTTAAAATCAACTCTTTCATAAAATTCAGGATTTATATCTGAAAAAAGAAATATAATAGAATCATTATCAAAAGCAAGCTTGATACACTCATTAAGTAGCCTTGTTGCATAACCCTTGCCTGAATACTTTTTAGGAGTTAGTACTGATCCTATACCAAATGCCTTTTTCCCATTTATATCTTTAAGCTTTAGCAGAATTAACGAACTGACTATTTCATTATCAACTTCTAAAACATATCTTATTCCATAAGCATCTTCTTTTCCATTATCAATACAGTACTGCTCAAAAGTCCTGTTCTTGGGCCACTCCTTGTATCCTTCTTCAAATAGCAGTTGCCTCTCTTCAGGTCTTACCTGTCTGAAAATCATAGTATAAGAACCCCCATTTTTATCATTTGTTATACTTACTTAAAACACTGCGAATCTCAGCGTTTATCTTCGTAACATCCACCGGTCCAGTCGTTTCATCCGAAAGTTCATATTTCTGCTTAAGCAATAATATTTTATAAACACTTTCGTAAACCTTTTCAGCAGGAATTTCCCCGTTTTCCACTGCAGCTTTCAAAGCTTTAATTACAGACACCTGTTTTTCATATTCATGGCATATAAGAATTATATTGCTGCCTGCATTTACTGACTTTACAGCAGCCTCTTCAATTTTATAATTCTTTGTTACAGCTCCCATTGTAAGGTCATCGGTAATAACAAGGCCATTGTAATTCATCTCATTTCTCAAAAGGTCTGTAATTATTATCTTAGAAAAGGATGCAGGGTTTTGTGGATCAATTTTGGGAAGTAGAATATGAGCAACCATTATCACATCAACATTATTTTTTATTGCATTTTCAAAAGGTATGAGTTCCAGCTTCTTAAGCCTTTCCATGTCGTTATTTACAACAGGGAGACCAATGTGTGAATCTGTTGATGTATCACCATGACCTGGGAAATGTTTGACAACTGGAATTACATTCTCTGACTGAAGTCCCTGCATTGTTTTTATACCAAGACGGCTTACCAGTTGGGCATTGTTTCCGAAGGACCTGTCACCTATAACCGGATTTTTAGGGTTGCTGTTTACATCCAGTACAGGAGCAAAATCCATATTAAAACCTAATGATTTAATTTCCCTGCCGATAACCCTTCCTATTTCAAATGAAAAATCCGGATTATCCCTGGTACCTATAACCTTGTTGGAAGGCAGTTTTGCAAACTCATCAGGCATTCTGCTGACCCTTCCGCCCTCTTCATCAACACTGAAAAACAAAGGGACGTTACTGCTTGAATTTGTATCCTTTAGAGAGTTTATTAAATCAAGTGCCTGTTGGGTATTCTTTATATTATCCTTAAATAGAATGAATCCTCCAACATGATAATTTTGTATCATTTCTGTTGAATGAGCATCGTTTGTATATCCATCAACGCCAACCATAACCATTTGGCCGATTTTCTCATCAAGAGTCATGTTATTTATTTTTTCCTGAATCATGTCAATCTGTGCCGTCTGCTGAGGCTGTTGTTCCTCCTGCTTATCGGTATTTGTCTGTTCAGCCGTGTTATCGTTACTGGTGTCCTTCTGGCATCCACCAGCAGCCATGGCAATTATAAAAGCTATTAATACCAAAGTAAGCTTTTTTAACATAGGTCATCCCTTTTCATCTCTTAAGGTCGTTGCTAAGCTAATAATATCATATCCGGTACAGTTAAAACATCCATTTTAATAGACGTAAGAGCCGCCTTGATAGTTCTAATAAAATAAAAAGAGAATGCGCCGCATCCCCCTTATAATACACAAATTATTCCTTAATAATTTTCCCTTCATGAATAACCATTTTAGCTTTTTTCAGAACTTTTATATCAATCAAAGGGTCCCCATCTACAATAAAAACATCAGCCTTCTTTCCAACTTCCAATGTACCTGTCTTATCTGATATTCCGCATGTAAATGCAGCATTTTTTGTCGCAGCAATAATTATTTCCATATTAGATAAACCGGCTTCACTCATTAAGGACACCTCAGTAATCGGAAAGCCATCATCGAAGCTGCAGGAGTACCCTGCATAATCTGTTCCCAATGCTATTTTCCCGCCTGCATCATGGAATATCAGAACATTTTTCTTAACAGTATCAATCCATTTGACACCATATATATCACTTACATTTTTCCAAAGCTCCATTGTAGGAACCCAGTATATATTTTTTTCAACCATTTTATTAATAGTTTGATTATCAAGCGGTTCAAGTACCATATGAGCGATTTCATCCACACCTGCATCTATAGCCCACTTAAGATTACGACTGTGTGTTATGTGAACGGATGTCCTTTTGTTATTTGCATGTGCAGTATCTACAATTCTTTTTACTTCATCATATTTCGGTAAAGGCCATCGTTTACCCTGACAGTCGTCCTCTATTGAGAACTTGACGGTATCAACACCTTTTTGAATATAATTTAATGCCTTATTTCCGGCATCTTCAGTTGAGCTGTATTTTGCACTTCCATACCCGCCAGGAGGTGCCAATATCGGGTTTGCAGACAACAAATGCGCGTTTTTCAAGTCACTGTTCAATTTGTCGTGTTCAGAAATAAAATCTCCGAAATTAAACGGACTTAAATCCCTTACAGTTGTGACTCCAGATTTAAGCCACTTTTGAAGCCTCTTTGCATCATACGCCTTATGTACATGCGTATTTATAAACCCTGGCAACACTGCTGCACCCTTAAGGTCTATGATTGTTGCATCTTTAGCAGTACTCTTGACACCTGTTGTATCAATTTCCTTTATCAACCCGTCCTTAATTGTTATTGTTGCATTATGTACAGGTGCAGCTCCGGTACCGTCGATAAGGTAACAATTTTTTAAAACCAAATAATCAGTACCTTTGTCTTCAAAATTTGCCATTACAGTACTGCTGCTTTCTGATACCTGACTGATAGAAGTACTCTGGCTGCAAGAACACAAAAGTATCGTAGTAAGGATTAAAACCATATAAAATCTTATTAGTTTACTGCACATTTATTTTATTCCTTATCTATTTCCTTGAGCCAGTTACCCAATTTGGACTTAACCTTGTCCATGTCGTTTAACTCCGAGCTTGTAAAATCTATGCCTTTAAGCACCTTTGCACCCTTGCAGGCATTTTCGAATTGTTTGAAAAAATCGCCGTAGTTGCTTCCACAGGTACAAAATGGTACTACCTTCTTACCCTTCAGATCATACTGGGAAAGGAAGGACATTACAGGCGGCGTAACAGAGAACCACCATACCGGTGAACCTATAAATATGGTATCATATTGTGTAATGTTTGAAACTGAATTAGCCAGTTTAGGCTTATATCCTTCGCTGATCTGCTTTTTTGCAATATCTTCTATATCAGCTCGTGCGTAGTTTTCAACAGTTTCAATTGAAAAAATATCTCCACCTGTAAGCTCCTTGATGGAATTTGCTACTTTATCCGTGTTGCCCGACATTGAATAATAAACAATAAGAACTTTTCCAAAGCTATTTCCTTTTAAAGGTTGCTTTGCAGTTGATGAAGTTGATGAAGCTGTTGAGACTGCTGTCCCAGCTGAAGCTGTTTTATCTGCAGTTGATGATGCAAGGGACGTTTTCGTATCAGACCCACAGCCTGCCAGTAAAAACATACTTGCTAAAATTACAGTTAAAATACTTGATATGATTTTTTTCATGTCTATCACCCTTTCATAAATTGCTTAAGTTTATAAAGTATATTAGAATATAAATATATGAAAAACATATATGAATTTCATATAAAGATTATCATGTGAAGGATATTAACGTAAATATAATATCTTGCACATTAAAATTTACTTTTGAACTGTATGTGCAATAATTTAAACAAAGCTTTTTGGGAGGTACAATGGCCAGAGTAAATAACAGTTACTATTCAATACTCGGAATATTGGGGTTTGGCCCTATGTCAGGGTATGGTATAAAAATTTGGGTTGATGAAGGTGTAAGCTATTTCCAGGACATAGACTACAAGCAGATATATCCTACACTAAAAAGACTTGTTGAAGATGGCTGTGCAACATATAAGCTTGAAAGAAATGGCAACAGGCCCGAAAGCAAGGTATATGCAATAACGGAAAAGGGTCTTGAGGAATTGAGAAAGTGGCTTAATAAACCTATTACCAGTGGCAAAAAGGGCAATAATGAATTAAAGCTTAAGCTTTTTTTCGGGCATCACATACCTGTAGAGAAGAATCTCGAACACATAAACAGGCATAAGTCAGACACTATAAGAAGTCTAGAAGCTGTAAAGCAAATAAAAGAATCTCTGCAGAAGGAAGCTGTCAAGGATGCATCCTGGTATTACCGCATGACCACCATTATGAATGGCGAAATGGGGATGGGTGCCACTATAGACTGGTGTGATAAAGCCATAGAATACCTTAATACTTATTTAAAATAATTACATCATTCTTTATAGATATTCTCTTGAAAAATGTGGAATATATGATTATAATATAGTTAGAATTCTAATTATAAGGGTGAAACAATGAATATTAAAATGCCATTAATGTCAAAGCTGGGGGTAATCTTCCTTTCCTGGAGACGTTATGTTCAAAAGGACCTTGTCCCTCATAAGATTACCTTAAAGCAGCAGTATGTCTTAAACCAGCTTAATAAAAAGGACTTTCTTTACCCGTCTCAAATTGCGGATATGTTGTTCTGCGACCGTCCAACCGCAACAGTCGTTATTAAGAACATGGAACGTGACGGATGGGTAAAAAGAGAAAAGGATATTGAGAACGGCAAGCAGATAAAGGTTTATATAACTGATAAGGGCCGTGAGAAGCTTGTCCTGCTGAAGGACTCGGTAAAACCGGCTACAGACAGTGGGTTCAATCCGTTAAAATGCCTTACGGAGGAAGAGACAAAGCAGCTTGATTCCATTCTGTCAAAAATGATGGCCTATATTAAAGCCGACGGTGAAAAATACTTATAAAAATTTTTACATATTTAATTAGAACTCTAATTATTATTTAAGGAGGTTTGGGTATGAACGAAACATTAAAAACAATACATAATTTAAAGTCAACCCATGGTAACTTTTCAGACAGAGAGATTTCGAATGAAGATTTGAAAACAATCCTTGATGCCGGTGTAAGGGCAGCAACTGCTTCATCCCGCCAAAGCTATTCAATTATTGTAATTGAAGACAGGTCTGTAATGAAGGAATACTTTGATTATGAGGGAAGCAAGGCACTTCTTTTTTGCGTGGATATGAACCGGCTTGTTGACACTGCAAAGTATCTGAACTATGAATTCTATACTGGAGGAATCCCGGAGTTTATTACAGGCAGTACGGATACAATACTGGCAGTGCAAACAGCGGTAATAGCTGCCGAATCTCTAGGGATTGACTCACTAATAACAAACAGTGTTCACCGTAACAACATGGAAAAGCTCTATGAAAAGTTTAAATTGCCGAATAAGTATTGTTTTCCGCTTGCTTGCCTGATCCTTGGATATTCCACAGATACTAAGCAACCTCAAAAAGGCCGTTTAACAGGCACTGGAGTTGTACATTATGGAAAATATCACAAGCTTGAAAACGAAGAAATACAGCAATTAGTTGATTTATACGATAACCCCGAAATGAACATGGGGCCTGGACATAATAAAGACTATAAAAGGTATGTTGATTGGTTTTATGGATTCTGGTGCAGACAGTTCGGGGACCAAACTGAAGAACTTACAGCAATGCTTAGGAAAACAGGGTTTATTAAGTAAATTAGGGGCTATCATGGCCCCCATGAATTGGTTGACCCCTTTTCCTTTTCCAACCCTTCATGGCTCAGACCCTTCATTTTTACTTTTTTAATTGCTTCCTTGGTATTTTTAACCTGAAGTTTTTTCAGAAAGCTGTTAATATGCTTTTTTAAAGTACTTTCAGATTTGAAAAGCAACTTTTGCATCTGAGATTGCGTATAACCTTGCTCTGCAAGCATAAGTATTTCCTTTTCGGAAGGAGTTAAATTCTTAATCTGCTCCTCTTCTTTTAGTCTGGAATATTCCCTCAGCAGTACCTCAAAAGCCGAAGAATTATTATAAGCTGACCTTATAGCCTCAGGGATTTTTGTATAATCTGCTTTAAAAATGTAATTCACAGCGCCTGCAGAAAATGATTTTAATATAAATTCATCTTCCTTGAAAGACGTAAGCATAATAATCTTAAACTTACTTGACATTGAAATTTCCGCAGCCGCATAAATACCGTCATAGTTGCTTCCTGTCAAGTTTATATCAAGAAGAACAACATCCACTTTTTCATTTATAATAACATTTCTTGCACCCTCAACGCTGTCAACAGTTGCAGTTACAATAATGTCATCTTCGTTACCCAGGAACATTTTCATTGCTTTAAGCCAATCCGAATCATCGTCAACAATAAGTACACTTATTTTGTACATTTACATTCCTCCCAAAACCGGCTGTATTATTTTGCGCAGCCTTTTATTCGGAAAGTGCAGCATAACTGTTGTTCCTGCATTTTCTCTACTGCTTACTTCAATTGTTCCTCCATGCTTGTTCATTATGATATAACAATAACAAAGACCCAGCCCGAAATTGTCTTTATGTTTTTTTGTTGTGAAAAAAGGGTTGAAGATGTATGGGATATCTTCACTCCTTATTCCTTTTCCGTTATCTTTTATGTACAAATCCAACCCCTTTTTATTTAGGGAAAACCGGAATTCCAGTTGTCCGTTTACAGTTGATGCATCCACTGCATTCTTAATAATATTATTGAGTAATTCCTTTAGGTAAATGCTGTCACAGACAATGCCAACGTCATTATTATACTTTTTCTCAACACTAATACTTTTTCCCTGAAAATACGGGCCCATCATAAATATTGATTCATCAATAATGGAAGTAAAGCTGCACTCTTTTTCATCAAGCACAATATCCTGCATACATTTTTGTATACCCTCGGTCATTGTCATCATGTACTTTGTAGAATTCTGAATAATTTCAATGTTGTCATTAACCGTCTTTTCGTTGGCAGCTGCCGTTAGATTTTTTATATTATCAAGGCACATGGATATCTTAATAATCTCATTTTTAATAGAATGATTCATTACGGCTGTTCCCGGTGTTATCGCTTTGATAGCACCATCAATGTAACTTCTTTCAATTTTTAGCGTGAATCCGAGTATACCGAATTTCAAAACAACAATGATGATAATAGCCATCAATATAATAATACAATAATACAATACATTATAAATACTGCTATTAAAGGATGGTTGGATAATATAACCGACGATTAGTGTAACCACAACTATTGATGTGATTATTACGCTTATAATTAACTTTTCAAGCTTATTCTTCGGTTCTTTTTCCTTTATAAAAGAAGAGATAATAAATATACTTGATAAACAATAATAGACTACAGACCACGAAATGTACGTATACATAATATTTGACGGAAGCTCAAATAAGTATTTGACTTTTATAGAAAAAGCAAGATACATAAATACCACAGGTAATATCAATAGAAACTTAATTGCTCGTACCCAATTTCTTTTTAATACCTCAGGCTTAAATGAATATTTTATAGAAAAAATAAGAAGAGTATATGGCATAAAGTAGTCACCGGTTAAAAAAGTAGAAATTGAAAGTTTCAATAAATTATTATCAGTCGAGTAAGTAAATGTCTCACCCGCATATCTGTATAAGACGCTGGAAAAAATGCTGATTGCAAGGAAAAAGGCAAATGCACCAAACCACTTATATACGTCCCTTTTATACCCGGAAAAAATAAAAAACAGAGAAAAAAGAATCATTAAAATGAAAGCAATCATAAATATCCTTTTCCCTTCATAGTAAAATGGTATGATTTATGTTTTGCCTGCTATTCATACTTATAATTATAATGTAAAATCTGTAAATATCAACGTAAAGTAAGTTTTGTTGTTACTTTATGTATTAACGGAAGCATTTCCGTACACTAGCTATGTGTGCAGGACACAAGTCTCAATACCTTTTTATAAAAGGGTTCTATAAAACTTGGAACTACGAAAGCTTCTGAAGATAATTTATACTGAATATAAATTGTTCTGCATATAAAGGTGCAGAATCGTTATATTTTATTATTTTAAGGGTGATTCAATATGAAAAAGCTGAAAAAGGCTGTCTTATGCTTATTGGTTACTGCCGTATTCTTTTTAATGGCTGGATGTGATTCAAATACTAACAAATCACTGTCCATGTTCCTGGGAGATCCTCAGCATTCAGGCTTGTACAATACCCAAGGGGTTTCAGAGCTGCATGGTTTAAAGTGGAAATTCAAAACAGAAGGAAGAATATTTGCATCTCCAACCCTTTATAATAACGTAGTTTACATAGGCAGTGACGACAAAAATTTTTATGCTTTTGAAAGTAAAACAGGAAAACTCAAGTGGAAATATGCTACAGAGGGAGCAATAAAATCTACTGCGGCTGTTTATAATGGTAATGTTTTATTTATGAGTTATGATGGCAATTTTTATAACCTGGATGCTTCAGACGGCAAATTGAATTGGAAGTTTAAAACCGAAGGAGAAATGCCCAGACATATTGATAACAGCTTTGAAAAAGGGCCTGTAAGTTTAGCAAAGACTTTTGCATGGGATATGTACCTCTCTTCGCCTGTAGTTTATGATGACACAATATGTTTTGGCTGTGGTGACGGCAATGTTTATTCGATAGATATGAACGGAAAATTGAAATGGAAGTATAAAACCGGCAATGTAGTTCATTCATCACCTGCATATTGGGATAACAAAATTTATATAGGAAGCTTTGATAATAAATTTTATGCACTCAACTCAAAAACCGGCGAAAAAATTTGGGATTTTCAAACAGGCAGTGATGATACAAATCATATCATGGAAGGCATACCAAACTCTCCTGTTATAAAAGACGGAATAGTTTATTTCGGATGCCACGATTCCAACCTATATGCATTAGATGCAACAAGCGGGAAACAGGTGTGGACAGCCAATCACGGTACCTCGTGGGTACACAATAACCCAGCAGTCTTCAACAACAAACTATACTATAGTTATTTTGATGGATTAGTGTCGGTGGATGCCAAAACTGGTTTGAATAACGGTTTTCTAAACCCTGGCAAGTCGTATGAACTATCAACTCCTGCTGTCGCTGGCAACATGATTTATGTCGGAGTTCTGGACGGAACCTTGATTGCTGTAGATACAACATCAAATGGAGAAAATACAAAATGGACTTTTGAAACAGAAGGTCATAAAGCTGACCCGGTTAAGATGCTTAATGCAGAAGGAAAAGTAAAATCAGATTTTACCCCCAGTGAAGAAGAAATTAAAAAATATGAGGGCAATTTAGAACTTGCATACCTTAACCAATACACTCAACTGGGGCCTGTCTTCTCATCGCCTGTAATCGATGATGGTACAATATATTTCGGAAGTACTGATGGCTATTTATATGCAATATACTAAATGGGTAAAAACCATTTTTATGAGTTACAACCTCTCCTAACATAAAATAAGTCCCTGACGGGACTTATTTTATGTTTCTGTAAATGGTTCGTATTCATTGATTAAATCATGATAACAGTGTTCAAAGTCAGACCTTCTGTCATAAGTACTCATTTGCTGCCCCATTTTTTCGAGTATCCCCAGTGAATTGGCTCCTGCTGAATTGTCCAGCCTGCTTTTGCTGTCCGACATTTTCTCAAGGGATCTTCTGTAGGCCCTGCGGAATTTGCTTTCGAAGTCTTCACTTACATTATCAAAAGATAGTTTATCTATATTAAAACGTGATTCAAAAGTCATTGCTCTTTGTGTTTCATCCATATTCACTCTCTCCTGTCACTTATTAATCCTGTACAATCTCTACAGCCCCAGACTGTTCCATTATTTCTCTAACCTTTGATGCTTCATGTTTCGGTATTTTAACAGCAACCACTATCCCCTCGTCACCTTTCAAGCCCTTAATACCCGCTGCAAAAGGCTCCAATTCATTAAGGGAATCCCTTTCGGTTTTAACCATTGTTACACCTGCTTCTGTTGCATCTTGGACACTGTTGAATTTTTCCTCGTCTGCAAGGCTGCTTATTATCATATCTCCGCGGTCTAAGCCTATGTTCCTCAGTGAATCCACAAGAGCACTGACCTGCTGTTCATCCGGTATTCTGGCAACTAATCGCATGTTTTTGCACCTCCTCTGATTAATATAACCATAAAAGGTACAAATAATTTAAAAATAAAAGACCTGTATCTGAAGAACTTAATTTATACAGGCCTATGGGTTATTTTATTTAAGTTCAATTTTTATAGGATCAAAAAACTTATAGTATTTATCAAAATTAATTGTTTTAATTTCTTTTATATCATCCTTATTACATGCCGGGAACACCGTTCTGAAATTCTTCTGTGAAGAATCCAACTGTTCCGGCGCATAGTGCTTATTGTGGTCACGACATATATTTTTACCATCCTTGTCAACCAGTATTAGAGGTTGTACCTGATCCAGGGGTAAACTTCCATCAACAGAATAATAAACTTCTGTTCTGTCACTAAGAAAATCGATTTTATCTATAGTTATTTGTCCAATCTTACCCTGCTTAATTGTTACAGGTAATTTATCTACTTTTTGAGTAATCCACTCCGCGTTTCCTATAGAAAATGGCCAGATAATAATGGCACCAGGGGTTCCATTCACTCTGTCAAAATTTATATGGCCGCCATCTTTAGTCCAGCTTGCGCCTTTTGACTTTATCTGTTTCCCCATATCATCAACCAAACAATACATAATATTATCGTCTGACATCATTCCTGTAAAATAAACCGTTGTATTAAGAGGAGTGGTGCTAACTTTATCTATAGTTATATATGTACTCCCAAACAGTACTCTTTTGTTCACTTTGAATTCATGGGAATTTTTATTTGCGTCTGATTTCGAAGTATTGAAATTAAACGTCCAATTCCCTTCTATTAAGGCTTTATTCATATCAACACTAATGCCTTTTATAACAAACTTGAAGTTTGCCTTTTCAGGCACATTAGCTTTTGAAAGATCAATAGACAAAGTCGATATATAAGTATTCTTATCAACAAGACTCCCTCCTCCACCTTTGGAAGAATTAATCCATTTTCCATCTATAAACAAATCCGATTCCATAAGATGAACTACTTTATTTATAGCTCCTTCACCTTTAATCGTAAAGCCCAATACAAGCTCCTTGTCATCCATGACTGCGCTATCAAGAGTTATAGTGAATCCACTGTCGGAAACAGCTTGGTTAATATCTTCGGAATACTTATCATACTCCCCTTCATAGCCGATAAGTTCATTAAATATAAAGCTTATTCCTGGTATATTACGTGCAAGTGAAGGATTAATAGCAAAAACACTTACTGTCATTACTATAACAAGCGCTGCTGCTATAGGTATAATTTTACGTATTCTGACACGTCTCGTTTTAATCCTGTTTAAAGTTTCATCCACCTTATCTTTTGTCTTTTGGGGCATGGTAAAATTGTCTTTATCAATTAATTCCTTAAGCTTATCTGTCATATCAAATAACCTCCTTATCATCCAATGCATTCAGCAGCTTTTCCCTGGCTCTTGAAAGTCTTGACTTAACAGTACCTTCAGGTATGCCAAGAGAGGCAGCTATTTCTTTGACACTCATGTCTTCATAATAAAAAAGTAATACAACAATTCTAAGGTCTTTTTCAAGCCGCATAACCTCATGCCGCACATCTGACGCATTCTGAAATCCATCTGTCGGAATATCCCTAAGCACTTCCTCATTGAGGCTTACATACTTTTTTCTTTTTTTATATATACGATTACTCTCATTTATTACAATCCTGACAAGCCATGTTTTAAATAATGTATTATCTTTAAGTCTGGCTATATTTTTATACGCTTTTATTACAGCTTCCTGAACAGCATCATCACAATCGTTTTCAGACAGAATTGCTGCAGCAACCCTGTAAATTGTATTCCGATTTGCTTCTATCAGGCTGCAAAAAGCTTCTTTATCTCCTTTTTTTGCAAGACCTATTGAATCCATTTCACTTCTCCCTTTGTATTTACTCAACCCAAAATATATATCGGTATCCAAATTTTTCACTCCCTTCTCTTCAACAATTAGACACCACGAAATGATTATCTGGTTCATAAGTATAAAAAATTTATTAATTTGTATAAAAAAAAGACTGCACAATGTGTACAGTCCCGTAAGTAATTGAAGTTATATTTTCAAAGCTTAGTAATTGTTCGTGTATGTTTCCGCCTTTGCAACTGCAGCATCAAGTGTCATACCTGTAAAATCCTGAGCCGGGAACCATCTGCCGCTTTTCTTATCATCTACAAAAGCACCTACAACTATCCCCGGAATAACACTCTCTACAGAATTAGGAGCCTTTGGTCCTCCAAGATCTGTTCTGCACCAGCCCGGATCTGCCAGACTGATTATGACATCTGTTCCGTTGAGCTTTGAGCCCAGATCTGTTGTATATTTGTCCAGTGCAGCCTTGCTTGCAGAGTATCCAGCCTGTTCAGGTTCGTTCATAATCCCGCTTGAAACGTTGACAACACGACCGAAGCCTCTTTCAATCATTTTGGGCAGCAAACGGTAACATACTGTGGTTACAGCTATAAAGTTTATTTTAAAGCTTATATCAAAATCTTCAACAGGTGTTTTCCAGTAATCTGTCCTGTAAGCGATCTGGACTGCTGCATTGTTGATTACTATATCAACCTGAGTACCCTTTGCTTCAATTTCGTCAAGCATTGCAATAACTTCATTGTTGTCTGTGAGTTCAGCCCTTACGCAATAAGCTTGTACACCAAGTGATTTTACTTCTTCCAGTACCTTTACAGAATGCTCCAATACTCTGCTTTGCAATATAAGATTACAACCCTGCTTTGCCATAAATATAGCTGCCTGATAGCCTATACCCCTGCTTGCACCGGTAATAAGCGCCCATCTTCCCTTTACATCAAACATATACTTTTCTCCTTACTTGATTAAACATTATTAATTTCTTTAACCGCGTTATCCAATGCTTCAATAACCCTGTCACACCAGTCATCAAATTCCTCATCCAAAACCTGATATTCAGGATGCTCCAGAATATATTTAACAGTTTGTGTTAATCCCTGGTCCAGCCTTGTTGTTGCAACAAATTCAGGCACAAGACGTTTTAGTTTGGTATTGTCAAAAACAACCGAATTTGCCTTATCCCCAATCAAGCTTCCCTGTAAATCAAAATCGCTGCAGGCAGCCAGGAAAGAGGATGATACGTATACAGCCTTTAATTTCACTCCTAACGCATCAGCAATGATCTGATAAATCTGATTCCATGTAACAGTCTCATCTGAAGTAATATTGACTGCTTCTCCGATAGCATGAATGTTTCCCATAAGACCTGCAAAGCCTTTGGCAAAATCACTGTTGTGTGTCATTGTCCAAAGCGAAGTCCCATCCCCATGAATAATAACCGGTTTGCCCTCCAACATACGCTTTGCCACCTGCCAACTTCCCTTTAAACCATGGACTCCCAATGGTATGTCACGTTCGTCATAAGTATGGCTTGGCCTTACAATTGTAACAGGGAAACCGTTTTCACGGTACATTTTCATAAGGTAGTCCTCACAAGCAATCTTGCTTCTGGAATATTCCCAATATGGATTTGCAAGATGCGTACCTTCATTTATTCTATAATCCGAAAGCGGTTTCTGATAAGCCGAAGCAGAACTGATAAATATGAACTGTTTTGTTTTATCCTTGAAAAGTCTATAATCCCTTTCAAGCTGCTCGGGTACAAATGCAATAAAATCTGCAACCACGTCAAAATCCAAATCTTTAATAAGAGACTGTACTTTTTGTTCATCATTAATGTCACATGTGATAAAGTTTACT
This sequence comes from Bacillota bacterium, assembly GCA_023397675.1. GTDB lineage: Bacteria > Bacillota > Clostridia > Acetivibrionales > JANLFN01 > JAEZTC01. Next base: position 31,885 of record JAEWTV010000112.1, read on the forward strand.
TTGAGACTATCAAGTTCACTTGAACGGTTGGATCGATTAAGCAAATAAAGCTCCCAACCCTTTTGAACAAGTAATTTGGATATTGCCATGCTGATTTTACCAGTCCCACCGATAAATAGTGCCTTCATTATAATCACCCTTTCCGGAAGATTTGTATCCTAAATATAATACTATAATAAATAAATATTATTTCAAATACAGATTTTTATTATGTGATACAAAATCTTATCATCTTTAATACAAAAAATGCCACCTTAAAAAGATGACATTTTTACAATGTAATACTATTTATATAGTAGGTAAAACCTACTTGAATGAATCATAAGTTCGCTTAATCAGTGCTATTGCCTGTTCTCTTGAAGTATTGCCGAGAGGATTTATACTATTACCTCCGACGCCTTTCATAATTCCATGTTTACTCGCAAACCTTACATCATTTATAGCCCAATTGGAAATTTTGTCCTCATCAGCAAAACGGCCAACTCCTGATGTACTCATATCAACGTTGGGCTTTGCAGCCTTTAAAGTACGGCATATCATTGCACAGATTTCCTGTCTGGTTATACTGTTATTGGGTGCAAAAGAGCTGCCCCCAACACCTTTTACAATTCCCAGTTCATAAGCCTTACTGACTTCAATATCCTGAGTATCATCAAAAGGATTTACAATAGACACCAATGCCTGCTTCCCAGATAATTTTTCATAAAGTTTTACTGCTATATGTGCAAATTCCAGTCTTGTAATATTTCTCTGGTAATTGTTCATTATATCAGGGTAAGTAAGGTTGTAATTGAATGCCTGCTTAAGTTCTTCTTCGGCCCATTTACTCTGGGTCCCATCAAATACTAAACCTACAGGACCGACGATAGGTACTGCAATTGTTACCTGGTTTGAATATGCCGATTTGCCTAAAGAATTCTTTGAACACACCTTATAAGTATATGAACGACCGGGTATCAACCCGGTATCTACATATATAGTAGCATTTGCTGCTGCATTCAAGGTTCCCCCGCTTCCACTAGAGTCAGATCCAGCTATTTCAAAGCCTGTTTCGTTGTTGGAATTATCTTTCCACGAAAGTATAGCGGTATTTCCGCTTAATGTCACTGTAAGGTCTGACGGTGCTGCTGGTGGGAAAACAAATATTATTGGTATTTTAACTTTTATAACGTTTGATACGGGAGAATTGCCGGAACTATTATATGCATACACAGAAAAGCTATACTCTTCCCCGAGCTTTAGACTATCAGCTTCAATGTAGCTCTGCGTGTTTGCTCCAACATTTATAGTTCGAGTAGCTGTTGTAGGAGAAGATTCTGTAATTCGGAAACCTGTTTCTACTGAAGAGTTGTCCTTCCATGTTAGAGTAACCTTGCCATTTTCGTATGTTCCTTTTAAATCTGTCGGTGCAGCTGGAGAATAATTTGTAGGAACAGTTAATGTTACTTCATTTGACCAGCTGGATTTGCCAAATGAATTATAAGCTCTTACTGAAAAAGTTAACTGACTGCCAGTATAAATTCCATCTGTAACAACAAGGCTGGTAGTGTTTGCTCCAACTGTAACCGATCCTCCTCCAATCTGGTCGTTTTCACAAGCTATTTCAAAGCCTGTCTCATTTGACGAGTTGTCTTTCCATGTAAGAGTAACCTTACGTTCAGTAAACACTGCCTTAAGTTCTGTAGGCGCTGCCGGTGAAAGATTTGGCATAGGCAAAGCGCTATGAGACATTTCATAGCTTGACAAGCTGTTTGCCGTCACACCGGGAATTGCCAAGGTAAATACAGTTACAAAAGCAACAAAAACAGCAACCCATTTTTTTAACTTCATTAAAATACCCCCCTGTATTGTTCAATAGACTTTTTTATGCATGAATTTCCATTATATTGTTATGCAAAACACCGGAAATTTATGAACAATAAGGGGGGAGTTAAATCTGCAAAAGCAGAATTGATATTTAATTATCCAGAGAATTCATGACATTCAACTGTTCATCAGATAGAGTAATATTAATAGAATCAATATTTTCCATATATTGTTCTACCTTGCTGAAGCCCAACATAGTTGAAATCTTAGGCTGCTTATATCTTAGCCATGCAAGTATAAGTTGATTACCAGTAATTCCAAGTTCTTTAGATAGCTTATCTACTATCTCCAACTTCTTCTTTGACTCCTCTGTATCGAATAAACTCCAATTATAATAGCTTTTTCTTTTTTCTTCACTATTATAAATACCTTTAAGAAGTGGCGAGTATGCGAAAAATGTAATATCCTCTTTATCCGTCACATAATCAAACATTTCCTTATCTGCATGAACAATATAACCTGCATCTGCGTCCTTTTTAGGATGTAGATAGGAATATTCCTGTTGAAGCGCTATATAAGGCGCATATCCCTTTTTGCTGCTTATTTCTCGTGCTTCCTTTAATTCTTTTGTTGTCAGGTTACTGCAGCCTATGTATTTTACTTTTCCTTCTTTTACGAGACTGTTAAGCGTTTCAAGGGTTTCTTCGATAGGAGTTTTATGGTCATATATATGTGTATAATAAAGATCTATATAATCTGTCTTCAGAAGCCTGAGACTATTCTCTATACCTTTGCGTATAACTCCTTCGGAAAGGCCTTCAACTTCACACTCAACACTGCCCCATCTTTGTTTACCATCAGCCCCCCAGGCATGATAGGGGTCTTTTATAAGACCACCAACCTTGGTTGCAAGAAAAAGCTTATTTCTATTTCCCTTCTGCTTCATCCATTCACCTAAAAGGCCTTCACTCTCACCTCCGACAAACTCTTTTCCTATCCACCATGCATAGCTGTTGGCTGTATCAATAGAATTACCACCCACATCAATGTAATGATCAAGTATTTTAAATGATGTTTTCTTGTCAATTGTAGTACCCATTAACATTGTTCCAAGTGACAATTCACTGATTGTTTCTCCAGTTTTTCCAAAATTGATTTGCTTCATTTTTACCTCCTGTAATACTTTGCTAAATAGTAATTATATTTATATTTTAAGGCTAAATTGGTTTAATAGAAGAGCCAATCCGCAACAAATTTGTAGTACCAATTTACTACTAAATAAACTTAAAAATATTAAAAACCTTAAGAAAATACCGGAACCTTGACAAGCCCTATTGAATATACTGGAAGTATATTAATAGTCAGGAGTTAGTAATGAATGCATTAAAGGTTAAAAGGTATTATGAAATCAAGCAGCAGATAAAGGAACTGGAGGATGAAGCGAAGCTACTCAATGATGAAATCAAGGATACAATGCTTAAAGAGGATATCAGCAGGACTACAGTTGGGAACTACCAAGTATTGTTGCAAAAGCAGGACAGAAGCGAAATCAGAAATACTGTCATTCCTTACCTGAAAGAACTTGGATACAAAAGCCTTATAACTGAAACCTACGATCATGAAATGTTTAAGGAACTTGAGAAAAGGGGTGCATTTGACGAGGAGGAGCTTATAAAACACAGAGTCGAAAAAATCGTTTATGCCCTATATGTAAAACCCTGTTAGCACAAAGTTTAGAAATAATTAAGGAGGGCGTAAATGAGCGATAGTATTGATGTATGTATCAGCTTTGATACTACAGGTTCCATGTACCCTTGTCTTACTCAGGTCAGAAGATCTGTCAGCCAGGTTGTACGCAAGCTTTTTAGCGACATAAATGATTTAAGGATTTCAATAATTGCGCATGGAGATTATTGCGACGAAGGCGATCCATATGTTATCAAAATCAGCGATTTTTCTACAGATGAAAAAGAAATAATTGATTTTATAAATAAAGTTGAACCTACTGGCGGTGGGGATGCCCCGGAATGCTATGAACTTGTTCTCAACCAGGCTCGCACCAAGCTTTCTTGGAAATCAGGCAGGGCAAAGGCTCTGATACTTATTGGCGATGATGTTCCGCATGGACCAACATATTCAGGTAATGTGAACAGGATTGACTGGCGAAATGAGCTTGGCCTCCTTATGGAAGCAGGAATAAATGTTTACGGAATACATGCAATGCCAGGAATAAGGAAGCATTCAAAGAAATTCTATGAGGAAGTTGCACAGAAAACCGGAGGTTTCTATCTCACACTGGACCAGTTCGCAAATGTTTCGGACTTAATAATGGCAATCTGTTATAAGCAGGACAGTGAGGAAAGTCTCTCCGGATTTGAACAGCAACTTAAGTCCAGCGGCAAACTTAATTATAACCTAAAAACTTCAATTCAAAAGCTAAAAAACGGTGTGGTTGAGGAATATGTCTGCACCTCCGGTCTTACACCGGTTCCTGATGGACGTTTTCAGGTATTGGCCGTTGATAAGGAACAAAGTATTAAGGAATTCATATTGGAACAGGGCATTTCATTTAAAACAGGCAGAGGCTTTTATGAATTGACCAAGAGTGAAAAGGTAGGCTTATATAAGGAAATTCTATTGTGTGAGAAGGATACAGGCAAACTGTTTAACGGTTCCCAGGTCAGAGAAATTCTTAACCTTAGCCCTCAAATAGATAAGAAGGGAATAAATGAGACCCTCAAGCCTGTATTTCTGGATAAATACAAGGTGTTTATCCAGTCCACATCCTATAACAGGAAGCTTATGGCGGGAACATCATTATTATATGAGGTTGAGGATTGGGATAGGGAATGTAGTTAAGCAATAGAATAATATTATCCAAGGGTTATGATTTGAAAATCATAGCCTTATTTTATTTAAAATGAAGTAATGAAATTTCGAAACGCTAATTATTCACTGGCACTCAAAAAGATGTTGTTATAGGAGAAAAAAGCGATTATAATTACTATAATAATAGTATCGTAAAGCAGTCACACAGTAGTTATATTAAAATCACATTGCAATAACATCCTATTAACATAATATGAAAGTAATGTTGTTTAATATTGCAATCGGTTACACATTGGAGGTGCTTACATGAGTGAGATTAAAACAATTGGTGTATTAACAAGTGGCGGTGACGCCCCAGGTATGAATGCGGCTATTAGATCCGTTGTAAGAACAGGTATTCATCAGGGCTTTAAGGTAATGGGAATACACAAGGGCTATAACGGACTTATCAGCGGAGACATTTTTGAAATGGGTTTGAGAAATGTATCCGACATAATCCACAGGGGCGGAACAATTCTACAAACTGCTCGTTGTATGGAATTTAAAACAGAAGAAGGTATTAAGAAAGGCGCTTCAATGGCCCAGGTTTTCGGAATAGACGCACTTGTTGTTATCGGTGGGGACGGTTCTTTCAAAGGTGCCAGAGACTTAAGCAAGCACGGTGTTCAGGTAATCGGTATTCCAGGAACCATAGATAATGATATTGGCTGCTCAGAATACACAATTGGCTATGATACCGCTCTCAATACTGTTCAGGATGCACTGGATAAAATCAGGGATACAGCATATTCACATGAACGCTGCAGCGTTCTTGAAGTTATGGGCAGGCAAGCTGGTTACATTGCATTGAATGTAGGTATCGCCTGCGGTGCTGAGGTTATAATCCTTCCTGAAAGACCTTTCGATTTTAATACTAATATAATAAAACCTATTATCGAAGGAAGAAACAGGGGCAAGAAGCACTACATTGTTATAATAGCAGAAGGCGTTGGCGGTGCGATCAATGTAGCCAAACAGATTGAAGAGATCACAGGTGTTGAGGCAAGAGCCACCATTCTCGGTCACATACAAAGAGGCGGAAGTCCAACGGTTCGTGACAGGGTTATGGCAAGTATGATGGGCGCCAAGGCAACTGAACTGCTCAAAAATGGAGTTTTCAATCAGGTTATTGCATTAAAAGACAGTAAGGTTGTAGGTATTGACATAGATGAAGCGTTAAGCATGAAAAAGGAAATTGATAATGACATGATTGAATTGAGCAAAATATTATCGTTATAAGCTTAAAACATAAGCCTCTGTGTACCAAGCAGAGGCTTTCTTTTATTCCCAGGGATTTTATATCTCAATTTGCAGTTCAGACATATTTAACACCTTGCCGCCAACCTTAACACCAAGTATTTCGTTTCCCTCAAACATAACTGAAGCAAGTATTTCTGAAGGTTTTCCCATTGAATAACCCTGCTCAAAGCTTATATTTCTGGCTGAATTATTATCTATTTGGCAATATTTAAACAAATAGCACGAAAGAGCTCCATTGGATGTTCCCGTAGCAGATTCCTCCGGTATATCATATAGAGGTGCAAAGTTTCTGCAATGTGCAGTTGTGCCATTAAGAGATTCAAGAGTAAAGACATGATATCCTATAACATTATACTGTTCACTTACCTTCTTAATCTTTTCAAAGTCAGGACTTATCGAAGACAATACGGACAAATTCTTAACCGGAACCAATATGTCCTTTAGGCCTGTCGAAACTATCTGTACAGGCAAATCGTTCAATATCTCAGCTTGAGTAATATTTAGAGAATCAGCAATTAGCTCCTTATCAATCTCCTCATAAAACACAGGTGCCGGTTGGTCCATCATTATTGATAAATCTTCGTTAGCACGCACATTTAAAATTCCTGCTTTAGTTTGCTGTGAATACGTCCCAGGCTTAATAAAACCCTTTACCGCCAAGGTATAAAAGGCTCCTATTGTAGCATGTCCACATAAATCCACTTCTTCGTTGGGTGTAAAAAACCTTATTTTAAAATCTGCGCAATCAGATTCCATAACAAACGCTGTTTCACTAAACCCCACAGCTGCAGCTGTTTTTTGCATTTGGTCAACAGATAAGTTATCTGCATTAAGGACAATTCCTGCTTCGTTTCCACCTGTACTCGTTTTTGCAAATGTATTCATTTTATATACGTTAATTTTCATAGCATCTCCCCCTTTATCATTTTACACTTTTTAATTACATTTAATAATTAATATTTTCTTAATAAAAGTTAAGAATATATATCAAAATAATCAAAGGAGATACAGGTATGGATAAAAAGATGCGAGACAAGAATATAGTTAAGGAAGCTGTCGGAGACCCTACATTTTACAATGATCAGATAGACGCAAAGAAGGAGCCTGTTAAGGCGAACTATAAAAAGGATGAAAAAACAAAAGGTAAGAAAAGCTTTTAAATTAACATATCTAATGCAATTTACCACATAAAGCCTCTGCTAATGCAGGGGCTTTCAGCATTTATTAAGTCTTATAATATGAAATTAAATATTTGCTATTCTTATACTGGAAGACATATTCTGTTTAATCCCGTTTTAACCTACAGATAATAACTGTTGTAGACTTATTTAGAAAGGATATTTATGATTGTGAGAAACAAACATATAATAATTTTAATAGCCATAATTTTTACTTCATTTATATCATGTACAAACAACGGCAGAAATCAGTCCGAAAATCAGAATGCACCCAACACAAGCCCCAAAGAAACCCCTAAAGCAGAAGCTCCCAAACCACAAATTTCCGGGGAAACAACAGAAGTTCCATGGGCTAATGATGAGAAATTTAAGGAAGCTTTGGTAAAGAATAATACTCCTATTCTTATGTCAGCATACCAAACGGTACTCAAAGATCCGCTTCCAGGTGAAGAAAACAATGTGCACCTTGCAGCTGAAATTCTATCCGGGGCAGTAGTCAATCCAGGTGAGGTATTTTCCCAGAATCAAAGGGTTGGACCATATTCAGAAAGCAGAGGCTTCCAAAAAGGACCCACCTATAACGGATCAAAGCTGGAAACCACTATAGGCGGCGGGGTATGCAAGATAGCATCTACACTTTATAATACAACGGTGTTAAGCAATTTGCCGGTAATTGAAAGACACGCTCATGGCATGCCGGTTCCTTATGTCCCTTATGGCCAGGATGCTACCGTTTGGTACGGAAAAAAAGATTTCAAATTCAAGAATGACACGGCATCACCTGTACTAATTTGGGCTCAGGGCATCGATAACATTCTGTATATCGGTTTTTACGGCAGAGTAAAGCCCCCCAAAGTGCAATGGCAGCATAAAATGACAAATGAAATCCCGCCTCACAAGGTTTACACTTTAAATACAAATTTGCCATCCGGCACCGAAAAGGTTATTCATGAGGGCATGAATGGCGGAATTGTAAAGTCATGGGTTATAATTCAAACCAACAATGGCGGAACAATAACCAAATCGTTTGGAGAAAGCCGTTACCGCCCCATGCCTTATATTATAGAAAAAGGCAAATAACTATTACTGGGCAGGCATGTGCTGAGTAACACAGTGGATTCCTCCCCCCCAAAGATTTATATTTTCTGCATCAATTCCAATAATTTCACGTTCGGGAAAAATATTTTTAAACACATCCTTAATATTTGCTTCTGTTGTTCTTAATATATCCGAGCGCCCCGGGCGCCAGTAATTCTGCATAAGTACGGCACCATTTGTTACCGCATAATTCAAATAGCTGCGAACAGGCAGGCTACCCGTATTATCTGTTTCATTATATAGCGTCGGCGGCATAGGTATCCTTATAATACGGAAAGGGTTTCCGTCCTGATCAGTTGAATTTTTCAATACGTTATAGTTCTCTTCCATTCGCTGATATGATTCCTGTGAAAAGCTATTTGCATATCTATCCTCGGGAAGTATCTGTGCCAGCAGTATGGTATTTGCATCTGCAAACCTTGCAAACTCATTTATATGACCACTAGTAATAGAATCATCTTCAGCGAGACCTTTTTTTAGCCAAATTACCTTAGTAAGGCCCAAAACTCTTTTATACTCATTCTCTATCTGATCTTTTGTTAACCCAGGGTTACGTTTCAACGCAACAGCTTCAACAGTCATCAAGGTACCCTTTCCATTCGATTCTATTGCACCACCTTCCGAGATAAGATTTGTAGCAATGAGCGGGAATGTGTACAAACCGGCAATTAGCCTGTGTACCTGGTTTTCCGTATAAATATAAGTACTGTCTCCATCTCTGCTATAATTGTTAAAACCGAAATCCACTATATTGAGGTTATTTCTTTTATCCTTAACAAAAATGGGTCCGACATCCCTTGTCCAAATGGATAAATGATCTACATTATAGTAATTTACATTAGTTCCGTTATATCCGGTCTGTGCAAGCAGACCCTTAATTTGTTCGATATCAGAATTGCTTCTAGCCGCTACATTAACCCTAATATAAGGCGCAAGGGCTTTTATTATATTAACAGTAACAGGCGTAACAGGATTACCAGTACGATTATAAGCCTCGGTAGGCCACTGAATCCAGATAGCTTGCTGATTTTCAAATTCACCCGGAAATGTGTAGTTATTTGTTGCCTTAATATTTGTACTCTGGTTTGTGTTTTGGTTTGTGCTTTGACTTGTATTGGGACCTGATTTTGGAGTGTAATTCCTATTATGCCTGCTTACGCTCATAATGCCTGCGCTTGCAACGATAATAGTGATTAAAGCAATCGCTATGGTAAAATATCTTCTTTTCATTGTCAAACCTGCCTTGTTCATATTTAATAATATCTTTCCCTTTAGCAGGGTCGAAATTCAGATTATGTAACAGAATCACATAAAAAAATAAAGAAGCCTTAAAGAAGTCTTCCTTACTTATATAAGTCATTTTTTCTTTTTAATTTTTACTGGCTGGTTATCAGGCACGTTTGGTAAATATACTTCGAAAATATAATACATTGATGTAATTAGTAGGTGCTATTTAAATGGCTTTATCATTTCTTCAGTAATATAACCCACCTCATCCCTGTCCCATTTTCCGAATACTTCTTCACCAATTTTAAGAACAGCTCTGGTTTCTGTATTTAAACCTATCAGCTTGTTTGTATAAGCATCCAAAGTCACTATATCCTCACTACCAAGTATGATACCCATATCTTCAATTACATCATAATCTGTCCAAAGCATCTTATATTTGTTTTTACCTTCTTCACGCGTTACAGGTATCCTATATATGCCTTCACATATACCAATTACCCTGAACAATGCCTTGTAAATTGTGAGAATATCGACTATGCTCCTTGAAAGCCCCGAATCAAAATCGCTTCCGTGATAATATTCCCTGTTGGGGATGGGTATAAGCCCAAAAATATTCTTCATTGCAAGTGATGAAAAGTTTGTTACCGAAGGCAGTGTATATTTAATTTTAGAATAGCTTATAAGCGGAAGATTCCTTAGTTCCAGAAGTTTTTCTGGCACCATTCCGTATAGTTCTGTATGATTAACAGGTTTATACTTTTCTTCAACGATCTTTTGTATTTCGCTTGAAGCTGCCGTTCTTCCTGACCACCATTCTTCTGTAATATTGATATATTCTGCATTATACTTTTGCAGAAGTTCTCCCATTCCGCTTATTTCAAGAAATCTGCGGTCCTGCTCCTTAAGGTATTCCCAATTTTCAAAACCATTGGATGAATCCATTTTAATAGATCCGTCGGTTCTTCCGTACATGTAGCTTTCAACTATGTACTTCTTGCCCTCAATATTGGAAAGAAGCAGTTCAAGTGACTCGGCATCAGTGTAAAATCCATAATCCCGTGAGGTCCAGTTAGGCTTTATAATTACACCTTCGCTGCCCAAGTTAAAATTGTCCAGAAATGCCTTCATGTCGGCTTTATCTTTTATGTATGAATGAATTACTTTTCTCATTTCTGCCTCCTAATTAAATCAAACATTTTTAATTATTTTATTCAAATTTAATGAAAATTTCAATTATATTTCTTTATAGTTAAATGCTATTAATTATTGCTTTCAGAGAACAAGTGAAATCGTTACCAAAAACTATCTTTAAATTATAATTTATAATAGATTGCTTCATTGATATATCAGCATCATTGCAATCTTCATTAACGTCTTAAAGTCCAGTAAGCGCAATGTCATGCCCCACTAGCAAACTTATTTAATTAATTTACTCATGGTAAACGGACTTGCATTCAGCATTCATTCCTGATGGTATCTTTTAACATTAATATATTATTATTAGGCCTTATAAAATATTTTCCAATATCATATAATTTGATTTGGCTATAAAAAAAGCGATCTGCCATGAAAGGGGTAATAGAATGGCACGAGCAAGTATAAATAATAAAAAGTACCTTTTACTCGTCTCACTTGACGCCGTTTCGGACAAGGATGCGGACAGGCTACTTACCATGCCTAACTTCAGCCGGTTCTGTAGTAACGGCACCCTGGTAAGAGAAGTAAGCTCGGTTTTTATTTCAAATACATATCCTGTTCATACTTCAGTTATCACAGGCTGCCACCCTAATCGGCATGGGATAACTGAAAATACAGTTCCTCTACCCAATCGAAGTAACCCGGACTGGTACTGGTACGATAAAAAAATCGAAGTCCCCACACTCTACAGTCAGATAAAAAAATATGGCCTCAGAACTGCGAGTATTATGTGGCCTGTTACTGCTGGTGCTGAAATAACGTATAATATACCCGAAATTTTTGCGAATCGATGGTGGAAAAATCAGTTTGGTGTGTCATTGGTGAATGGAAGCCCTTTACTGCAGATTGGGGCTGTTATCAAATATGCACGTCATATAGGCAGTGAATTGCAGCCTCAACTTGACAATTTTTCGTGTGCATCGATGTGTGATATTATAAAACGTAAAAAGCCGGAGCTTGCAATGCTGCATCTGACAGACGTGGATTATCAAAAACATAAGTACGGCATTACAGCAGCTGAGGTGTCAGATGCGCTGGAAAGAATGGACAAGCGTCTTGGTAAATTATTATTCTCTATTGAAAAAGCAGGTATTGGCGAACAAACTAGCATTATACTTTTTGGTGATCATTCAATGCTGGATGTAAACAAAACCATCAATTTTGATAGTGAATTTCAAAAAATGGGATTGCTCAGGCTTGACAGTAAGGGACTCATCATAGGCTGGAGAGCATGGCTTAAAGGCTGCGGAGGAACTGCATTTCTCTATTTGAAGGATAGAAATGATATCGAAGCTTTATCTATATCCAAAGAATACATAGAGCATGAATTAACCAACCCTTCAGGGAGTATAAAAAGGTTCTTAACTGAGGATGAAATGAGTATCTCGGGAATGGGAAAAGTGTGTCCTATCGGTATTGAAGCTAAAGAAGGTTTTGAGTTTTATAGATTGAGCAGCAGACACAAAGCAGCTCATGGTTATTCACTGGAGCAGGAGAACTATAAAACCTTCTATACAGTTGCAGGAAGTATGATAAACAAGAATATCATACTGTCAGACGGATGTCTGACAGACATAGCTCCGCTGGCTATTGATCTTTTAGGAATTCCTCCATGGGACATGGATGGAAGGCTGAAAGAAGGAATTTTAAGAGATTAAAATTATTCTGCTTCTTCAAACCTATTAATCATTTCTCCATTAACCTCTTTTTGACCCAGAAACATATCCAGGGGTCTTACCCATATACCGTGTTCACCGTATAAAGCCTGATACACCACTAAGTCCTCAAGGGTCTCAGAATCTTTTGCAACATGAAGTACAAGATACTCCTTCCCCTTAAAATGCCTGTATTTGTGGTTGATTTTTATTTCACGTACATTACTCATAGTTTTAATCTCCCTTACAATATACTCTATGAAATATTCCCTTAAAAGACTCCAAATCCTTCTATTATGATATATAAAATACATTACAGCATAATAAAAAAGATTGCCAATCAAATTATGAAAGGCAATCCTAAAATTATATTTAAAAAGATAACAAACAATTATTTTCTATAATACTTTCCATCAAATCCAGGCACTGACAACCTAAGCTTCAGGCAATCGCTGCCATAATGCTGCAAATCTCCATTTCCAACACGACCATCTTTAAACTCTATTTTTAGTATGTTAGGGATAAATCCATAACCCTCTGCACTTTTACCCTCACCTTCCAGTTTCAGATCATACCACACCTTAGGAGAATTTTCTTTTGTCAGGTTCAGGTCGCTAGGATTCTTTTCTGAAAGGGTAAGAGTATATTTGCCGTCTTCCCTGACCCAAACCCCTGCCTCTGGGAAAGTACTTGTACCTTGCTGTGAAGAGCTTTTACCTGTAGAAGATTGAGCCTTTGTGTTGGTATCAGGTGCTTTGGTTTTATCCTGCTTTGTTGTACTGTCACCCATGCCACTGTTGGTATTTTTATCTATCAAATCTTTAGTATACTGCTGCCGGTCATTTGATTCCTTCACTTCAGGAGGCAAAGCCATATTAGCAACCTCTGTATAGCTGAAATCGTCTTCAATCCTGAACCACCTGTATTTACCGTCTTTATTCTTGAATATTTCCATTTTGGAATGGTCCCTGCATCCTTGATAAAAGCCTCGATAGGTCTTTATAGGCAATACTTTGTCAAATTTGCTTCTGTCGGTATGTGTATACCAACCGCTTTCACCTGATTGAGTAACACCGTCATTAGGTCCAACGTCATTGGATTTGCTGTAAACCTCTTTTTCATAACTTTTTGTACTTAGTATTGCTTGGGAAGTGGCACCATTTCCCTTATCGTAGCTGCATAGTACATCACCATTATATAAAAATTCGAAGTCTTTTACTGCAACTGTTGAAATAGTCTTAGGCTTTTCAGCATTCTTGGTCTGATACAGGAATCCATCAGCTCCCTTAAAGTATACATACTCTCCCCTCACAACCATTTCTACGTTTTTTCCGGCTTGATATGTATTAAGCTTATTCCCTGTCTTTTTATCCACCGCCCAGATTTCAACCGCATCTAACTCTACACTTGAGCTTGTAACCTTGTTTTTATAGACCTGGACATAAGTTATTCCATTAATTTCGGGCAGGCCATGAATTCCTAGGAACGTCCAGCCTTTGGAGTCCTTTATTTCCCTTGGCTTTTCAACATGATAATCAGAATCTTCTTTAGGGTCCATTATTCCATGTCCAATAATCATGTTACCACCGGCTTGCCTAATAACTGTTTCATCCTGAAATATTCCAAATTTTTCACACCATTTTTTTGACGTTCTGCTTACAGATGATTTTACCTTATTTGATATTTGTGTATACCAATACAGAACCCGGTCATTCCTGTCTCTCGTTGAGAGTCCGTCATAATTCTGATCCGTATAATCAGCGCCATCCTCATATTTTTCAAGATCATCATTTCCGAAAATTGAAACAGGTCTTACAGCATACTTTGTGTTACTTTGATAATTGCTGCTCAGTTTCTGAACCGGGAGCGAAGGATGCGTTGAGGTTGAAGTATCATATGCAGTTTTTTTGTTAGCCGAGAAACATACGTACTGCACATCATTGCCATTTACATATACACTGTAGGCAGGAGAATTACCAGTATCAATCTTCTTAACTTTTATTGAACCTCTATTTCCACTGTTGCAAAATTCCTTTATTCCTGACATGACATAAAGGTTGCCTCCAAAGACTGTTTCCCTCTTCTGTCCTCCCATAAGCAGATTTGTCAAAGTCTCGGCCCCGCTCGGAAGAGAATAGCTTTCTTTACCGGTCGCATCTTTCTGTATATAATAACTGCCATAGATATCTGTGAAAACGATTGAATTCTCTGTAACGTTTATGTTTGCTACAGGAAAATCAGTAAGCTTAATAGGCGCTTCTTCTCCCTTAATAGCACAAAGAGCACCATTAAGATCTGGATTTGCATAAAAAGTCCAATCTCCCTGATATGAAAGCAACCCTCCGTTTGACAGGTTTTCTGCTGTATTGCCTTCAACATTATACCCATCCTTTGTCTTTATTGCTAAGGAATCAGCATTAGCCTGTTTGTCCTTGTCAAGTACAAATATCTTTACTGCCGCAAATGCAGCAGAAATCAAGAGAAGTGTCGCAACAAACATAATAATAATTTTCTTTTTTGAACCTTTTTTCTTAACCTTATTACTATCACTATTTATGTAAGAATTGATGCCTGAATTGACATCGTAGTTTATATTTGGGGGGATATCAGAATTAATATTGGGGGCTACACTAGGGGTTACAGTTGTAATTACTTGCTTCGCAGGATCTTGTACAATATTAAGCCTTTCACCGCAACTACCGCAAAAACTGCCTATCCTGTCATCCAATTTGTGTCCGCATTTTTCACAATACATTATTTGACCTCCCTAATGAAGTTTTAGGAATTGATTCTTTTATAGGAAAACCCTCTCACATGTAAGTAATTTTAACATTATTTATTTCAATACTCAATGATTCTTGTGGACTAATGTAGGTAAATACTAGGTCAGGCACTAAAAAAAGAGCTGTTATTACAACTCTTTTTATTCTTACAAAAGTAAATACCAAAGCAATGTATCTATTGACATTCAGAAACCATTGCTATCCAAAAATTTATTAAATTTACTTTCTGAAAATATTTCATTGGTAACAAAATGACCGTCATTGAAAAAACTATAGGTAGTGAACGGCGAAGGTGCATTCTGAGCCTGTTCGGTTGTTTCAAACTTTATCAGTTCAACAGTTGTACCCCTTTGTTCAGCAATATGTTTTATTATTGGAGCATACTTGTCAGTATGAGGACATTGATTGGAGTAGTATAATACCATACCCTTCCTTTCAATTTTCCCCTTTTTGGCACATTCACGGAATTGAGGTATCAGAACATTTTCGCTAAACGGAAGATATAGAAGTTGATAATAAGGATGTGCTTCATCTGCTAAAAGAAAACCTTTATATTTTAAATATTGGGGATCTGATAAAAAAGGCATTTTCTTTTTGGAGGAAAGTACAGTCAACCCTGATTTTCCTTTTTCTTTTGCATCAGCAATACATTCATCAAGAAGCTGGTCTGCAAACCCCTGACCTTTATACTGACCTGATACCCAGAAGCAGTTAATATACATAAAGTTGCCCGCAGTAATCGGGCACCATGCTTTTTCTGCCGGAATATACTCAATAAAAACCTTGCCCCTTACATCAAGCTTTTTAAACACCAGTCCATCTGCGAAACGTTCCCTAAGCCAAGCTTTCTTTGAAGAAACACATGTTTCTCCCTTTTTATCTGATATAGCGCAGCATATATGTTCCTTTTCCAGATTACTTTCATCGACATTAATAATATTCATTCTTTCATCACCTCTAATGTAATTGTAGAATATAGAATATGACATCTATATGTCAGGTTAAGTTTATAGATACTATGATTATAACAGTTCAGAGGCGTTGAAAGAATCTTTCTCAAAAGAAGACTTATATACGGAATTATCATTACCATGGAAGGTATATAGGGCAAAAAGGATTGTGATTAATACTCACAACCCTTGATCAACTAAAGCTGTACTACTTCCTTCGGTTCAAAATTCTTGTCCATTGACCAAACAGTAGCAGTTCCGTTTCTTAATATGTATACCGATATATCCTTGTAAAAATCCTTATACATGCCTCTTTCCTTAAATGCTTTCAGGAATTTTCGTGTCGGATGCTCTACTATTTCATCTTTAAGGTTGTTGTCGTCAATCAATTCCAAACAGCCACTTATTCTTATCTGTTTGCCATTGCAGCTAAAGCAAAGCTCAACCTTGTTATTGGCTGTTATTTGTTTTCTGGCGTCTCTAGTTGTCATCATATGAAACATTATTCCTGATTCATCCGCCTTATAAAGCAGCATTGCCCTTACTCTCGGCTGATCGCCTTCAACTGTTGCAATATGCATAACAGGATTGTTTGTTATAGCTTCAAAAATTTCATATTTTGTCATATTAATTTCCTCCATTCTTATATTACTTTAAAAAAATATTACATCAGAATGGAGTTATAATCTATGACAAAAGATGCAAAGCATATGTCAATTGATGCTTTTTAAGAATATTGCCCGAAAGCTGTCATATAAGAATTCTCCCTATATTCTTTGGGAGTAACCCCAAACCAATTTTTGAATGCTTTTCTGAAAGCACTGGGATCAGAAAATCCCAGAAGGTACGTTATATCTTCAACAGTATAATTTTCTTTTAAATATTTTTTTGCAAGCTGTTCCCTGGTTTCCTTGAGCAATATACTAAATTCCACACCTTCATTTTTCAGCTGTGTCTGTAAAGACCGTACACTCATTGATAACTCCCGGGCAACAAACTTAATTGATAAACTATCATTATCCATATTGGATAGGATAAGATGCTTAACCTTATAAGCAGTACTATTTGAATCATCAATTCCGGAAAGGAATTCCCGGGCATAATTTTCAAAGCACTGGAGAAGGTTGCGGTTTGGAAGAAGTGCAGGAATACTTCCAGTAGACTTATCAATAGTCATATAATTATCTTTTTTATTAAAGAAAACAGGACAACCAAATACCCTGGTATACTCATCATTATTTCCTGTTTGCTTGAAGGCAAAACCTACTTCTACAGGCTTAATATCTTTCCCACTTATGTTTCTTGCAATGCAGATCATGCTGGACAAATAGCCCTCGTAGCAATGCCTTGAAATCTGAGGGGCATCTTCAGGTACAGTAAGCGTTATGGTAATACAATCGGATTCTTCTTTAGCTTCACCCTTAACCAAATTGCCTATGATGCCGGAGTATTTTGCAAACTTTTCAAAAGCTTCACCTATGTTTTTACAATTCATCATCATATAACCGAGAATTGACCAGTTGCCAGCCTCGGTAAGTTGTCCCATATGAAGTCCAAAATACGGATCATTGGAGGCCTTGGCGGCTTCATCTTCTATTTTAATATATTTTTCAACAGGTACTCTTTCATCAGGAGATTTTAAAATTTCCATGTCCAGACCAACCCGCTCAAAAATTTTCTCAGTATCTATCCTGAGGCATGACAGGTAATGTTCCAGCTGTACCAATACACTAATAGAAACTTTATATGAAGATTTATCTGTTTTACTTTTCATAGGCCACCTTTCAAATAAATATTAAAGTAAAAAAATTTAGTTTTATATTATACTATATCAGTTGAATTAAATGTTCAACATACACGTTGACCTTAATGCAAGCAATGATGAAATTACTTATGACTTAATTCAGCTTCTTCATCTATTTATCTTTTGAAAAATCAGTATAGAACCTATCTGAAACATTTTTTAACACAGAACATATTATATTAATAATGAGATTTTGGAGGTTAAGATGATTTCAGGATATAACCCTATGATGTCAAATTTGAACCCGCTGCCTTACCAGGTGGCTTCAATGCCCTATTCCCTGTACCAGTCGTTGCAGGGTCATTATTTTGTAGGCTATGCAGATGAAATGTTTCTGGAAAAGGATAAAAGCTCATGGGCTGCACTTTATAATCCACCCAATTCAGGTGTAAATTTATTTGTTAATGTATGGACTGTCACAGACCTGAAGGAACCTCCAATCAGAATGCAGATATGGCTAAATTCAAGACTTCCCGGTAATTATACCATTTCAAACCTTGTTACCCCGGCAAATACGGCGATTAGTCCAGCACCACTACCTAAAGTAAAGCTCTTTGAAGCTTCAAATGTTGCTGGCACACCCGAAGGCGGAATAAAAGCTTTTGTGAGAAGAACCCAACCAGGAGAAACAATAGTATCAGAAGAGGAAGGAAAGTTTATTATCCCCCCTGGAGGAAACTTCTGTATTTTCCTGTCTAATGCCGAGGGGGTGGATGTACCTGCAAAAACAAGGGTAGCTTACGGTTGGTGGGAGGAGAAGATACACATGTGAAACTATACCCTTTAAGATACCTATTATCTAATATGTGTAGCTTCTTTTTTCATTTAAGTGTAATAAACCATCACTATTTTTTATAAAAATTCACTGTTTTACCTTCTGAAAGCATAGATAATGGTCCATGTCCACCACATATGATACATGGCCTTTGATTATCGTTCCCAATTCTTTCAATAAAACTTGTAATTTGAGTTCTCATTTCTGTGGCTTTTTTAGAATCAATATTAACGCTGGTCATAAGGTATGGTGCTAGTGAATTAAATTCTGATCTTTCGGGCGAAAATCCACTAATGTTAACAAGATTATCCCCGGTAAACACAATTCCATATTCTCTGCACACAAAGATCATCTCACCGTAAATATGTCCTCCACTTCCTTCAAACACTTCAAATTTAAGTGTACCTGCTTTAAAATTCGCTATGTGTAAAAGCTCACTATGTTCTTCCAGAGTGTCTCTGTCTATAATACTGAATCTATCAGGGTTTGGTGGAATATACCCTGAAATAATCCGGCTTAACTTACTATATCCATAACACAATTCATTGTTTTCTCTATAATCCGGTATCCCACTATTCTGGCGATACAGACTATTGGCGCTCTTCTCATTAAGGTAAATTTTTACACCTTCAAGTTTTGATAAAAGGCCACAATGGTCAACATCCGCATGCGTAATGTATATCCTTTTATTGCGGTTGTCCCAATTGGGAATAAGTTCATGGAAAATGTTTAACATTTCATCACCATAAACGGCATAGCCAGTATCTATAAGAAAAAGTTCATCTGTTGTATCCAAAACATAGGTATTACTGCCACAGGGCGGTTGAATACTATAAAGCGTAACATAATCATTTACTTTCACAGTTTCTATATCCGCTTTGAAATTTTTACCTTTATGACTGCTTATAAAATATGCAAACCTGCGTATATAATCAAATACTTTTTCCGGGCTTTCGCCTTTCTCCTGGAGCATCTGCAGAATTCTATTTGATTCAGATATAAACTCCATTGTTTTTTCATTGCTTAATCCTAAAAGATTTTGCATTTCGTTTGCAAGACGTATATAGAAAATTGTATTATCCAAGTTCTTTTCAGAATTGTCATAATCAATAATATCTATCTGATAAAGTTCACTTATATCATCAAGCAGCATTTTAATTACCTTGGGATTTTCAATAAGCAGCCCCATTTTGAAATTCTGATAGTCAGTTTTATGCGTATTAGAATTTATATATGAAATATTAATATCATACCTGTCAAGAATTTTAAGTACCGGTAAAACAGCTCCTGGAACATCCGGAATTTTTATTTCAACAACCATTACATTGATTTCAGATATTTTATTATTAAGATATCCGACACTAGCCAGTTCTTTTTCTATTTCACATAGATCATCATCTGAAGCTTCAACATCAATAAACAATGTATGAAGATCAACAGCTTTGTTATAGCTCACACGTACAATGTTTCCATTATATTTTGCAATAATCTTTGAAGCAAGCATAAACGCTCCGGTTTTATCCGGCATGCTTGTAACATAGGATTTTACTGACATATTTGCACTTCCCCCAAATAAATGGCTAAGTTCCTGTAAAGTAATTCTCATTATCTCTTGCCGAATTTTTGTAAACAGCATACCTTTAACTTTGAATATAATAACATCAATTATATTAATTGCAAAGACAAGAACCCTTTTATTTTTCCCCTTAAAAATTCTATATTCTCAAGTACTGTTGCTCCTAAAATATATAATTATTATGTTAACATAAAATGAGACTGATTAGCAATTCTCAAAATTGGTTGTAGCTTATTAAATGAGTATAATACTAAAACCTAAAACTAAAGGGACTTCTCCTTTTATTATCAGAAGAAGCGCCCTTATGTAATTATTGCTTTGAAATTGTTTTTTTATCGGTAAACAGTCCGATGATAGAAGCTGCCAAAAGAATTATTGCTGAAAGTACAAAAGTCTGATCAAAAGCATCTGCAACTTTATCGTCCTTGTCAGACTTAACTTGTTTAAGTACGTCCTCTATTTTTGTTTTCTGCCCAATGGCACTTATCCCGGATGCAAGCTGATCTGCTCCACCTTTAATGCTAGTATTGGCTTGTGTTAGTTTAGCAGACTGAATGCTGTTCTGTTTAGAAAGCGTTGTCAATGCTGCCTTTACATCATTTTCTATTTTATTTTTAAGCTTTTCATTGTTAGTATCTGTACTATCATCGTCACTACTGAAATTCTCATTTATGTCCTTAATCAAAACTGTTTTAACAGAGTCCACAATATCAGCCTTATTAACAAAGCTGACTGCATTATTCTTTATATCATTTTTTGCAGTTGAGATATTTGTATTCAGGACACTTACAAGCAATGCTATACCAATGCAGGTTCCAATCTGTCTTGCAGCATTGACAATACCTGATCCGATTCCGCTTTTCTCCTCAGGCAGGTATTTAATTGAGGAAACAAGCGACTGGCACGAAAACCCTAGACCAATACCGAATACAATCATATCCACTATCATTTCGAACTTCGAAGTATTAACCGTAAGCATGGAAAGCATGAAGGTTCCAAAGCTCATACAAAGAACTCCAAAAAAGTTAACAGGTTTTGCCCCCAGCTTTCCGGCAAGCATGCTGCCCAAAGGCATTGCTACAATAACCGTAAGTGACACCGCCATAACAATATACGCTGCTTTCAATGCCTCATACCCCAAAGCGTTTTGCAGGAAAACATTAAATATTAAAAGAGGTCCTACAATTCCAAAACCTGTAATCAGGTAGCATATGCTTGATGCCGTAAACGTACGTTCTTTAAATAAGCTAAGTTCAACAAGAGGAGCTTTTACTTTTTTTTCGGTTATGATAAAAAGTATAAGGCATACCAAGCAACCTGAAAACATTGAAATAATAAGTGCCGAACCCCAGCCATAATCCCTTCCTTTAAGAAGTGCAAATGTGAGCAGGAACAATGTCATAGTCAGGAAAAACATGCCCAGCCAGTCAATACTTTTTGATACTGTTTTATCATAGGATTCTTTAATAAACAGCACTATCAAAATAATTGAAATCAATGCGAAAGGAACATTAACGAAAAATATTGATTGCCAATTTATATATTTGATAAACAATCCCCCAATAGGAGGACCACCTGCTGCCGCCAGTGCTGTAACAGCTCCGACAGCGCCTGCAACTTTTTGTGTCTTTTCTCTGCCAAACAGATCTAAAGCCATTGGAATTACTATAGGAGTTATAATTGCTCCACCTATTCCCTGAAGCAGTCTCATTATAATCAGGAAAATCAGAGAACCTGATAACCCACATAGAGCTGAACTTCCACCAAACAGCACAAGTCCTATTAACATGACTTTTTTTCTTCCAAATTGATCTGCAAGTTTGGATGCCGGAATCATAAACACAGAGAGTCCTAATACATAGATAGTGCTAATCCAGCTGGTATCGTTCAAGCTTGCTTTAAAATATGCCATAATGTCTGGTAGTGCTATATTTATGATTGTACTGTCAAGCGTTCCCATAAACATAGCAATTGCTAATGCTATAAAACCAATAATTTGTTTTTGTTTGTTCATCTACGCCCCTCCTAATATGAAACTAATTTCACATTTATATTAGCTCTTTTCTATTAGAAAGTCAATATAAATGTGAAATCACTTTCATATTGACAGCATCTTAGTACAGCTATAAAATAAGTATATAAAACAGTTATAGGGGTGAATTGGCTTGGAGAAAAAGGATATACGCATTCCTCAACAGAAAAGATCAATTGAAAAAAAGGAAAAGATAATTGAAGCTGCTACACGGATTTTTTCGGAAAAAGGATATTTCTGCACCAACACGGTTGATATAGCAAAAAGTGCAAACATCTCCACCGGCAGTATCTATGCATATTATAAAGATAAGAAGGATATTCTGATTGAATGTCTTAACCGTTTTGGAAAGAATCTGACACTGGAAATATATGAAAAGGTTGGGAACTTATCAGTTAACGAAGATATAGACATCACAATAAAAAATACTCTGGGATTATTGATTAACTACCAAAACTGGTCAAAGCTGCTTCGCGATGAGATAATGTCTCTACAATACAGGGACTCCGATATAAAAGAGTATTTTCAAAACATACAGAAAACAATGATGGCAGCGGTAACAAAACAACTGGCTACTAATGGCTATTACTTTAAACATGAGCGTGAGCAGACATTTTTGCTGTTTCAAATGATTATGGGTATCGAAGATGAATTGGCTTTTACACACAGTCCAAGCATTAACCCGGAAATTCTGATTAATGAGTGTGTACAGGCAATTATACCTATGCTTGTGAAAAAAAATCCCATAGAATCATAAGATTGTTTTTCGCTGATTAAGGTATCAGCTATTTACTTATAGAATTTTTCAATTGTAAACCCGCGCCCTTTTACTTCATTTACCCGGTTTATAACCATAAACGCCTTTGGATCGATTGATAGGACAAGATTATTGAGCTTTGGAAGCTCACGGTTTGATACCACTGTCAGGACAACCATGCTTTCAGTCCTTAAATACCCGGTTTCTGCTTCTACCAAGGTAGAGCCCCTGTCCATACGATGTATTATGGCGTGATTGATTTCTTCATATTTTTCACTTATTATCTTCACCTGCGTCCGGGACTGTCCCAGTAGCAGCACTTTGTCCAAAACAACTGTATAAATTATAACCATCAGGATTCCGTACAGCACCTGCTCCTTATTGGCAAAAAACATCTGTGACATTAAGATGGCAAAGTCAAACCCATACATCACCAATGAAACAGAAAGACCAAGTTTTTTATTCAAAACCAAGGGAGGTATATCCATACCGCCTGTAGACGCTCCTGCTTTTATAACTATCCCGATACTAAAGCCTATCATTATACCTGCATAAATTGCTGCGAGCAAGTGGTCTGAAGTCATATCCTTTAACACATCAAGCTTTTGAAAAACCTCAAGAATAAATGGGTAGTAGAATGTACTGATAAGTGTTGTTATGGCAAACTTCCTCCCAAGTACTACAGCTCCCAGAATAAACATAAAAATATTGAAAACAGATACAAATAAGGTTATGGAAATGTCAAACCCATGATTAGCCAAAAGTGCTAAACCTGTAGAGCCTCCTGTTATCAAACCATTAGGAAGAATAAACATGGTTACAGCTAAAGCATAAATTGTGTTACCCAGCAAAATCAGTGCAATATTTTTTAGTAGACTCTTTAACCCTCTTGTCATACATAATGACCCCTTCAAAAATTACTCTATTATTATGTTAACATATAATAAAACAAATTAGCAATTTGAATGAATAAACTTGTGTTTCCTATACTTGCTAATATTATAATAACCGATATAATTTTTAACAAGTATTGTTATATTTTTGGCTCTTAATATTAGGAGGCTCTAAATGGACACTATTCTGATCGTTGAAGACAATAAGGATGTAAATTTGATGCTGGCTGAAGCCCTTATAGATGAAGGATATAAAGTGAAATCAGCTTTTACCGGCATTGACGGGATAGATGAGATAAAAAACAATAAGTATGATTTGATTTTACTAGATATTATGCTGCCTTATAAAAGTGGAGATCAGATACTAAAGGAAGTACGAAGCTTTTCAGATACGCCGATTGTTATTATTTCTGCAAAGGATATGATCGGAACAAAAATTGACCTTCTGAGACTCGGTGCCGACGACTATATTACAAAGCCTTTTGATTTGGGTGAAGTAATTGCCAGAATACAAACCATATTGCGCCGTTCCCAAAAGCAGGCAGAGGCAGGCAAGGTTTTTCAGTATAAGGATATGTCTCTTGATGATAACACCAACCGTGTATCAGTAAACTCCTCAGAAATTGACCTTACCATGAAGGAATTCGGCATATTGGAGCTGCTTATAAAGAACCGTGGAAAGGTCTTTACCAAGGCTAACCTATATGAAAGCATCTGGCTGGATGAATATCTCGAGGACGACAATGCGGTTAAAACTCATATCAGCAATTTACGGAACAAATTAAAAAAGGCTAACCCAAACGAAGAATACATTGAAACCGTATGGGGATTGGGGTACAGGTTATATAAAGAATAAATTATCCTTTTCCGGACAATTCCTCTTATAATCTTAACCTTTTCTAAACCTTTGGGTATTACACTTATGGTAGAAAGGACAGGTGAGTACAATTGAACAAATATATTTTGAAAACAAACAGCCTGACTAAGAACTATCATGGTGCCAAAGCCCTTAATGATGTATCAATAACCCTGGAAGCAGGCAGAATATATGGCCTGATAGGACAAAACGGTGCTGGTAAAAGTACCCTTATGCGTCTTATCTCCGGGCTCAGCTTTCCCGACAAAGGAAACATAGAGCTTTTTGGTCATACCGGGGAAAAATCACTGCAAACCGAACGCAAAAGAATCGGATGTATGATAGAGTATCCAAGTATTTCTCCCAATATGACAGCAAAGGAAAACATGAGGCTTCATAGAATTATGCGTGGTATTCCCAACAAGGAAATTGAGGATGAGTTATTGGAATTGGTAGGACTTGCAGATGTAAACAAAAAGAAATCTAAAAATTTCTCGCTGGGTATGAAGCAGAGGTTGGGAATAGCTGTAGCGTTACTTGGAAGCCCTGAGCTGCTTATACTTGATGAGCCTATTAACGGCCTTGACCCAATAGGTGTGGTTGAAATAAGAAATCTTCTTAAGAAGTTGTGTGAAGAACGCCAAATGACAATCCTTATTTCAAGTCATAACTTACCTGAGCTGTATCAGACAGCTACCGATTATATTATAATTCACAAAGGTGAAATAAAGCAGGCAATAACCCTTGAAGAGTTGGAGGAACGCTGTAGACATCACATTCTTATAAGTTGTGATCAACCGGAAAAACTTGTCGGCATTTTGGAAATGAAGCTGCAAACAACCAACTTCAATGTCATGCAGGATAAGACTGTAAAGCTGTATGATTACCTGGATGAAAAAGAAAAGGTGTCAAGAGTACTTTTTGAAAATGGTATTATTGTTACAAACCTTTCAAACGCAGGCGATACTCTTGAAGATTACTTCATTTCTATTGTTGGGGGTGGATCAAATGTATAATCTTATTTGTGCAGATTTATATAAATTCAGAAAGACAAACACGGTTAAGATTTTATTTATAATAACCAGTGTAAGCGCTCTATTGGTAACACTTATGGCATACTTCATACAACAGGGTGATTTAAAATCCAGTATAAGCGGGATGGGATTCCTTTTTTCGGATATGAGTATGATAAGCATTCTGGGTGCTGTAATTGCAGGGACTTTCATTAGCGGAGATTTTGACAACAAGATTATACATGACGCTATATCAAACGGAAACAGCAGAGGTACTGTAATAGTCAGTAAAACACTGACATTCTTCAACGCCGTTTCATTTATTATAATACCTTATGCTGTTTCAGTAATAATAGCAATCATTACCGGTTCCAGGTTCTCAACAGGTTCCCAAACTGCAGGTTTCCTCAACTTGCTCATTTCAAGTACAGGTTCTGCTCTTTCTGCGTCCGAGGTATTCAAACTTGTTGGTATCATTATAACCCTGGTAATAGTTTACGCAGCACAGTTGAGTGTTTGTGTACCGCTTGCAATAGGACTTAGGAAGCCAATATTAGTGGTAGCAATTTACTATGGTTTCCAATTCCTCTGTGGTCAGCTGACAACCTTGAAAGACAGTTCTCCAGCTTTATATGATATTTTTTCATATACACCGTACGGAGGCACCAATTGTTCCTTAACCCTTAACAGCGGCGCGGGAGACATCCTGAAAGCAATTTCTATAAGTATAATATTTGTAATTTTAATGATTTCAATAACATATATGACATTCAGAAAAACGGAGATAAAGTAACTGAGAGGTTGTGAGGCTTTTGACATTGTTAGTTTGTATATTAATAATATTTATTATCGTACTTGGTGTATATACCATATTATTTCAGATGCAAATAAGAAGTATTAACCGGCAACTGTCAAAAAGGTTGAAAGAAAACAGCCGTCAGCCTGTGAGTCTTGTGCTGATTAGCAATGAACTCAATACTTTAGCTATAAATATAAACAAATGCCTCAAGGCGGAGGAAACCCTCCGTCTTGAAAGCATTCGTGAGGAAAAACGCTTTAAGGAAATGATAGCAAACATATCTCATGACCTGCGTACCCCACTGACTGCGATCAAAGGTTATCAGCAACTTGTTATCAAAGGCAATTTAGCACCAGGCCAACATGAAAAACTGTTAGTGGCACAAAAGCATACTGATGAACTGGGCAGCCTCATTGAGCACTTTTTTGAGTACTCCTATCTTTTAAATACAGACAGCAAGCCTAATCTTGAACGAATAAACCTGGTAAGTCTTACAGCGGAATGCCTGGTAGATTCGGTTGCTACCCTTGAAGAAAAAAATCTAAATGTACAATTTAAAGGTGACAAGTCTGTATTTACTGCTGTAGATAAGGAACTGGCAACACGAATTATTCAAAATCTTATTAGGAACTGCTCTATCCACTCAAGCGGAGATGTCAAGGTACAAGTCTTTGAAAGAAGCAATTCAGCAGTAATTTCATTCTCCAATCCTGTAAATAATGCAGCTGAAATTGATGTAAACAGAATTTTTGAACGCTTTTATACAGGTGATAAGTCGCGCAGCAAAACGACAGGGCTGGGGCTTTCAATTGTAAAACTGCTTGCTGAACAGATGAACGGCAGCGCTGGTGCAGAATTACAGGGTAACTTACTTGATATCCATGTTGAACTACCTCTATATAATAAATAACTCATTTCTTTTAACCAAATGTATAACCAATATACTTTAACTTAAATTGGTTTTACAAAATTCATTGAATTTGGTTCTTTTATAAACCTCTTTTTTAAACTATAATATATTATGTATGCATAAAAGTTTCCAAAAACATACTTCGTATGTTTCATATTAAATAGAAGTTGGTTGTAATGGCTTTTACGAGAAAATTGGGAAGTCTTAATATTGAGGTAAGCGCACTTGGCATTGGCTGTTGGGCAATAGGAGGCACAACCGATAATACCAATTTCGGCGTGATTGAGACGGACTTTGGACCGCTAACCCCAGCACAAATGCAGGAGATTAGGCCGCTTATAACCGAACTTCAATGGAGGCAGTTCTAATGTTGGGCTTGGTAAACATGAATGAAAATATATCAAATGTTAATGACATTATTATTGAGGATTATCACAAGCGGATAGGCAAGGTTCTTGAATATATTGACAATAATCTGGATTCTGAATTGTCTTTAGAAAAATTGTCAGAAGTTTCGGGGTTCTCAGATTACCATTTCCATATTGTCTTTCATTCATTAGTTGGAAGTATGCTGTTTGAGTATGTTAAAAAACGAAGGTTAATAGCAGCGGCTAATACGCTTATAAATAATCCCTCCATAAAAATAGCCGATATTTCTAATATGTATGGTTTTAAAGGACAGGCTGATTTTTCAAAGTCCTTTAAATCATTTTTTGGTGTATCTCCATTTCAATATATTAAGTACACAAATACACTTATTGCAACTGAAACCGGGCAGATAACGGTACTCAAAAAAAGTAATCCTTTCTTTGAAAAGGGCATATCTTTAAAGGTTCTGGAAGATTACACCGTAGCTTATATACGGAATATTGGGCTGTCGCCAGAACAACGTAGCAAGGCAATAGAGGCATCGTTTATAAGATTATATTCCTGGGCCAATTCAAGAAATTTATTTAATGAAGATACTAAACTTATGGGTATAGTTCTCGATAACCCTGAAATATCATCCTTGGATTTATGCAGATATGATGCTTGCATTTCTGTTCCTGAAAATACCCAACCAGATAAAGAAATCAATATACGAAAGGTTTTTTCAGAAGGCAGCTATGTAACCTATAAGTTTGATACATACAACAATAATTTTAGGCAGATCTTTTTTCGCGTCATTTCATATATTTATGGTTTTTGGCTGCCTCAAAAAGGCTTATTGCCTTGCGATAAACCATGTATTAAAATTTATGAAAAATATAATTCATGCTTTGATTTATATATACCTGTAAAACCTTATAAAATTTGATATTGCTCATTAAACCACCTTTATTAATTAATAAAAATAAAAAAGCCAACCCCTAGGGTTCAGGTTGGTATCTCAAGTGGAAGATAACATAAAGAGTTATGTATTATAAAGGTGTACTAATAAAATTGAATTCTTCATATAACCCTACAATTTTAACCGCCTATACTGGCAATAGTTTGGACTTATTACCAATATGGGCGGTTTAATTATTGGCTAATTAGAAGTTGCAAGTCTTAATTCTAAATTATGCTTTACAGAACATTCCTAAAACATTAAGCGAACTATGTTAATCCCTTGAATAATGTTGCGGGAAATAGTGTTCCACAAAAAACACTTAATAAAATATTTTTATGAGTATATTCTATTTAGGAAGCTATTTCAAGCTTAATTCAAAGTTGTTTCAATTTCGTAACAGGATTATAAACAGTATCATAGATACCAGAGTGTTATTTTACTCCCACACCCTGACAATAATTTTCTAATGTTATATCAGAAATGTTAAAGAGGTTTGACAGGTATATATAAATCAAAGCATGGATCATTGCTTTCATGAATCTTAATACATGGCTTGTCACAAGGAAAAAAGCCTTTTCGTGGCATCCAGAAACCATAAATATAAGAAATGACACGAGTATATATTTGACAAAAATTAAAATTGTATGTATCAAACCTATATGTTACATAACTTCCTTCAGAGAAAATCTTACGTATGCCAATATTTTTGTCTGGCTGAGTATTTTCAGGAACAGAGATGCACGCATCAAATCTACATTCGCCTAAAGGTACTATTTCAGGGTTATCAAGAGCAATACCTATGAGTTTTGTATCTTTATTAATTAAATCTCTTGAATCAGCCCAGGAATACAATTTTATATACGATGCCTCAATTTCCTTACTGCGGTGATTGAGCGACATTCCGACATTCCGTACATAGGCCACAGTATAATCTTCCAAGACATTTAGGGATATCCCCTTATCAAAGAAAGGATTACTTTTTCTTATTACCAATGGCTTCTGGGTCTGAGTTGCAATAAGTGTTTTTGTGTACTTTATATATTGGAGCGGAGATACACCGAAAAATGACTTAAAAGCCTTTGAAAAA
The DNA here is from genome assembly GCA_023397675.1 of Bacillota bacterium. Taxonomy (GTDB): domain Bacteria; phylum Bacillota; class Clostridia; order Acetivibrionales; family JANLFN01; genus JAEZTC01. The sequence goes on from JAEWTV010000112.1 coordinate 61,724, forward strand.
TCAGTCTGTCCTTTAAAACCGAACATATAGGAAACCTCAGATATTTTTACGTCAGAATCGTTTATGAGCGTATTGGCTGCCCCTATTAGCCTCCGTTTTTTGATATACTCAAACAACATACTTCCAACCAACGAATTAAATACAAAATGGAAATGATAATTAGAAAACCCTGCAACCTTTGATAATTCTTCCAAAGACAATTCCGAATCCAGATTATTATCAATATATTCAAGTACCCTGTCAACCCGCTCCTGATAATCTATAGAAGCATTATGCTTATTAAAGATTTTACTTTCATCCATAATTTCTTAACACCTACTAAATAAATAACACACCATTACACATTAAAAATGTACTACTAAGTATGTATATAGAATATTAAAGATTTAAACCTAAGACCTTCATTTTCATTATTGAGTTTAGAAAGTACTTATATCAATGTCTAGTTAATAAGGCAAATCACAAGTAGTATTGTACAAAAAATTACACCAAATGTCAATTTTTTAAAAATCGGCGTGTTTGTGAAACTTGTTTATACTTTCTTTCTATTGCTCCTTCTTTAATGCTCCCTCATGATAGGTATTCATCGGGTCCCATAAAAACCATTCATCATAACCTGCATCATAAACAGCCTGAATTTGCTGTCTTACCTGTTCATCCCCATAATTCTGATAATTACCTTTCCCAATCCACGTAGCTGTAAAATCCTGTAGGTAGGCTCTTACCATGGGTTTATAACCATCTACTTTTTCAAGCCTTGCCTTGGCTTTAAGATAAGTATTTTTAATTACATTATAAGGATCAAAATCCGGTTTTGGAAATCTTACATTATTAATGACCTGTCCCAAAGCATAGTGTGATGGGTATGACATAGGGCACACATAATCCAGGTTCTTGCCTACTTCTTCCCATACCTGTCCTATTCCTTCAGTATCTCCTGGGCTTTCGGTAATAATTGCAAAAACATCTCCTGATAATATCGCATCAGGTATCTGTTGCCTTGCAAATGCCAAAAAATCATTGACAGTTTCAGCCTCTTTTTTACCTCCTGTGTCACCAAAAACCATTTGACTCTTTTTGCCATCAGGGAATCTTATGTAATCGAGTTGAACCTCATCAAAACCTTTTGAAAGTGCTTCCTTTGCCAAGTCTACATTATACTGCCATGCATCCTTGCTATATGGATTTACCCATGTTATTCCATCATGTACAAATAATCCTCCGTTTTTGTTTTTTATTGCTACATCAGGTCTGCCTTTTGACAGAAACGGGTCCTTAAAGCATACTATCCTAGCAATTGCGTAAATATTGTTGGCGTGCAGCTCTTTTACAACCTTTTCAGCATCATATCTTACATCTATTGCATTTACTTGTTTTGCAAGTGGTACTTTTGAATCCACACATACATATCCATCATCATCCTTGTAGTCTATAACATAGCTGTTGATTTCAGTTGTGTTAGCCAGGTCAATATAATGTTTCAGCCTTGAACCTGCTGATGTGGCAGTCAAATATAAACCCTTTGCTTTAACCCTTTTTTTATCTGAATTCTGGAAGCCAGTCTCTGATTGGGCAGGACTCTTAATGGTTGAAATGGTATTTTGATTTTGATCTTTTTGAGTAGTTGTAGGACTGGTACTTGTGACCGGCATGCCTTTATATTCATAAGCTGTAACTGCGCGAGAACTGCATGCAGTAAATGATACCGGTGCTATACCTATTAATACAGCCAAAGCAATTCCTCTCAATGTGTTTTTCCCCAAGATATGACCCCCCTGTTGTCTTTTGTAAACGACATAAATATGTAATTTTCGATTATATAATAAATGTAACAAATCCTGCCGGATGTAGCAATAATCCAAATTCTGAGCATTTTGGAGGAAGTTTTGTATCGGTGTTCAGAAATGCTTTTAGGATTCAATTATTAAGACGTTTTTTAATTCGCCAGGTTCCATGAAAATGATACTTTTTGCAGAAAATTTTTACTTTTTTTGGAGTTAGTAATGACAGTTAATCAAGATAGATTTAAAGGTTGGGATAAATAAAGAAATAAAAAACAGTTTTTCTCTCCCGCTTTTGAACCGGCCAAAATCGGGGGAAAAGCCGCCGCTCGCCGCGGAGGCTGAAAAGATAGGCGCGACGGATTCCGTGACAGAGCATCCAAGCTTCCATCCATAGCTTTGTCCGGCCGTTTCCAATGGCATCCATCCCATACCCAACTGAATCTGCCATCCCTGGCAGATTCGCCAGACTCTTATTGATGTCAGCAGGGTTGCTCTAAGTCACTCCACCAAGCGCCTTTAGGGTTAATGTATCGGGTGGCTATACCGAACTTTGCAGACAAAGTTCTAACGAGGGTGCTAATTAGCTGCTTCGAAGTTTTCTCGCATTAGAACTGCCCGCATCCTTGCCCATTGAAAGCTGAGCTGGCAGGTGTTGCTGTGAACGAAGGTCGAATGCCGGTGAATGTCCCGGATGGCCATTCAAGTAGCATCTGAGCAGGATAGCGAAGTTGCATCGTACCGGCGTAAGACCGAGCGAGCAGCTTACAGATGCCGCAGTAGGCTTTCACAAGGGCAGCCATGGAAGGTGGGGCCTGGGGGAAACCGTGGCGAACAGGTTTCGCCCCAGAAATCCAATAATAACTTAAAGAATTAATCTTACCACACCGTGGGTTAACCCACGTCTGCACAAACCAAGCTGGTTTCACCGACTGGGGAAGAACACTTCATTCATTAGTTCTCTGCAATCCTTAAGCCCATGCATGTAAAAGAACTCGTGTGCCAGTGCATCTATCTCATTGCTTACCCGCTCCCAATCCAGAAAAACCTCATGATCGGCCAAATCAAGCTCTTTTTCCAGCTTGTCAAGTTCACGAGTCAGCTGTTTTATCTTTTTGATTTTTATGAATTCCTCTTCCAGCTGTTCAAGCCTTAAATCACAGTGCGGCTTAAGGCGTTTTGATATTTCGGACATATATAATTTCCCTCCCGAATTTTTATTGGGAGGGAAATTAAAAGCGCATAACAGGTACACCCCGTATGCGCTAATGTTATCATTGTCTTGTAACAATGGAAAAAATCGGCTATAATAACATTGTTGCTTGTGGCGGACTAACGTCCGTACGTGTGGGTGCGTATACACCTGCATGAGCCTTCAGGTGTTCTAGCACCTGAGGGTCACGGCAACTTTTAATTTCCCTATCCATTATTGTATCATTCTGGAATGGAATTGCAACAAAAAATTACAATTCAAATTTACTGCTTCCAACCAAAGTTGAAAAAGACATGTTGATAATTAATAAGTACGTTTTATAAAATTATTTATAAAGTGAAATTCCTTTAAGTATTGGAATGTCAAATGCAAATGTATTGAATCTAATGTTGCTTTCTTTACCTAAATGTCTCATATGATGATTATATGAACTAATAATGTTGCGTTTTATAAAATGAAAAAAAGGCTTTCCAACAAAATCATCTACCCAATTTATAAATAGTTCATCAGCATAGTTTCGATATTCATCATGTGTTTTGAATTGTTGTCTGCTATACTCATCGAAAGCCTTCATGTGATAAGCTGTTCCCTTTAGCATATGAGCTAAACTTTCATATTCACTATTATTGAACAACTCTGAATTAATGTTAAGTTCTTGAATAATATCATCATATTTCCCAAGCATAGCATATAAAATTGATTTCCATATGTGCATCATTATCTTTTCATCTTTATTAGTTATGTAGTTAGCTATACTTACAAAGTCAGTATTAATTTCATTATATAGACTATATATATTTAAATGGTTTTGCCTTATTTTATTAAAGTTTTTATAAAACGGAACTAAATAATTACCTTGATGTAGCATTCTTATTTCATCAATTTTAGGTTGCCCGATAACACTATTTATTTCATCTAAAATTAGGTTATATGATATGATTTCTATTGAATTTTCAAGATTCATTAACCCAAAGTTGTAGGCGTAGTCTTCTCTGATAGTTCTACTAACATATGAAATTCTATTTTTTCTATAATACAAATTGGTATATTCAGCTGCTGGAATTCTTTTTTCTTCTAACAAATAAGATTTAAGTAATCCATTTATTGCATAAATAGTATTATGATCTTTTGTTTCTTTTGTTATTACTGATAAAGAAATAAGATTTTCTATAGAAGAAAACACATTAGCATTGTCTAAACAAGTAATAAATTTTATCTCATTAAGAGATAAGCAGTTATCATCAGACACCGCTAGGGAATAAATAAGTTTTAACTCTCTATCATTTAAAATTCCAAGTGTAGAATCGAAACAATACGCTTTGATACTCTTTTCACTCTCTACATTTCTTCTCTCCAAAATATCTGATAACTTTCTTCCCCTTTTAATTTGTGCAATAAAATATTTTATATAAAGCGGATTACCATTTGTTAATTTATAGAATTGCTTAAAACTGTCTCCTATTTCAATAGAATCACTTTCTTCCAATTCATACTTTTCCACGACATCCAAAATATATTGTTTTGTGATACTTTCATCAAAATTTAAAACTGGTACATATTGCTGAACTCTTAAATCATGCCTAGATGTTAGTAAAAATTTATGTCCTGAAGGAGCATTTTGAATAAATTCATTTATCTCTTCTATTTCTGAATCAGTAAAAACCTCAAGGTTATCTAATACAAAAAAATATTTATAACCTTCAAGTGCTTGTTTTAAAAGTTCTGATTTTTTTATTTTATCTATAGAACGAATATATTCATATTCATAAAATAACAATAAAATTTTATTGATAAGATCATCTATAGATTGGAACTCTCTGTGAAGTTCTCTTCTCTCATCAAAATAGATTCTCTGGTCTTTAGCACTTATCCATATTACATCATCAAAATCTTTACTACCATTCTCGATAGAATTTTTAATATCTTCAGCAATTTTATATGCTATAGAAGTTTTACCAACTCCTCCATCTCCTGTTAAAGATAATAAATAGTTTTTATGGTGATTAATTAGTTTACTGTAAACATCTTTAATTTCCAATGTACGTCCAAAGAAGTTATAGTATGGTGGTGGCGGAAATTTAGAATATCTATTATATGTAGGGTCATTAGAAATTACCTCTTGCGTTGACTTTAATTGAGCTCTTATCATTTTCTCCAGTGTCACCAGATCAGTAGCAATGTCATTTACTGAACCATTTCTAAAATAAATTGCTCCTTTCTGTAATTTACCTTCGTACTCCTTAACACATATAATTGGCCTAACCTGAGTCTTAAATATTTTTATCACTACCAAAGAACATTTAAATTCTTTAAGATAGACTCTATAAAATGCAAAATCAACAGGGTGACTTGAATAAGACTTTAATAGTTGAATCCAGTTTGATTCTTCAATATCAACATCCTCACCTATGCCTACCACTTCTTTTATATCTGTAACCCCACATAAAATGTAAGCAGCTTCATCAAATGTAGAATTAGCTAGAGCTAAAATATCTTTTACAAAATCTGTTTTACTTTTCTTAGATGAATAATCATAGAAACTCTTTTTAAAATCTAGCAATGGTCCTTCGCTATGTTTAATTAATTTTATGAGTAAATTTTCGTCCATAGTTCCTCCAAATAACTATTAAATTCAAGAGTAATGAATAGGGTTATACAAAATAGTAAAATAATATTTTGTTCAATAAAAATAATTTAACATAATCATATAATAATTTACATTTTTAAACAAGTTGTTACTTAACATAATTGGTATTAATGGTATTTATATAGAACCGCTGTAATTCTTTAAAAAGATTCTCCATGCAATTAGAAAAATTTTTCATACCACCCCTAGAACCCTGTCGATCTAACAGGTATTGCTGTGAATGATGGTAGCCACGAGAAGGCATAGGTAATTCTTTATAGCCACCTAAAATAATAGCCCTTAAGGCGTTTGGTGAAGTGTCTTAGAAATTCCTGCTTGCATCAATTTTAAAGTATTATTTTATATAAATAATTAACACTTTTATTAACCTTCTTTATTTTCATCATTAATTCCATCATAAATTTTATTAGGTAGATAAATTTTATACTTACCCTTTTTTTTGATTTTTTCGGAAGATATCCAAGTATCATATTTATTAACTAGCTTCGGTACAAGTTTATTAAGTATTTTTTTCATAACCTTACATAACGACTTTGATATTATTAACTTCAACTTACTTGAAGTACTATTTTTATTAATTGTTAAAGCTAAATAATGGTTTCCTAGCATCATCATAAAACCAAAAAACATAATGCTAAAAAACCATCCTAAGGCTATATAAAACAAATATTTATCAGAAAAAATTTTATTAGAATCTAGAGCATTAAGAATTGCAAAATATAAAGCAACCGAACATGCTAAAACACTAAATACTGAAGTATCATATAACAGACGAATAATATTATAATATATTCGTAAATAAATATTTTTTTGTTGTATAAACCTATCCCATTTAAAATTCCCATATACTACATATAAGTTATTCCAATATTCATCAACTATGGTTTTATAAAAATTATGATACATACACCAGAAGTCAAGCCATCTATCTTCATCATATTTTTCTGTATTACATGTATAAAAAAGATCATCCAGTTCAAAGTATTTCTCTACAATGCCATTTCCTAATTTATATATTTTGGAGTCTGGTGAGCTATACTTCTCAAAGAATTCTTTTAGCTGACTTTGTTTCGTGTAAAAGTCCTGAGACCTGTTAATTTTTCTTAAAAAAATAAAAATAGGACTACATACATCTCTAATGTTTTCATTAACTTGATTCTGAAATTGTTCAGCTTTTTTATTTCGCTGGTAATAAAAGTATCCTAAGAATGCTGATATTGTTGCAGTTATTATCGAAGTGACTACTGGAAAATTTTTAAGTATATCCCACATAAATTACTCTCCAATTATGTACCATTAATTAACTATCATTATAGCATATTTTGTAATTTTCCAATGTAATTATGTGTTAAATAAGTCTTTACACAGTAGGAAGGAGTTTACTCTTAAGAGATATGACCAGTCTTTCTGTTTTCATACTTTAGCCGTCCCCAAAGCCCTACCCACATACTTGCCCATTGAAAGCTGAGCTGGCAGATGTTGCTGCAAACAAAGTTCGAATGCTATAAGCCTCTCTTGCCTCTCCAGCACCGCCGTATGGTGTTTGAAAAACGCATCGTTATGTAACCGGTGAAAAAATTGACGGCGTGGGAAAATGGACTGGATGGACATTTTAGGTGCATGTGAGCCATGGATGGGGAATATGCACCTACCGCCAAAGGAAATTTGTGAACCGTCTGGTATATAGATGCTTTTTCACAGCCACCCTGAGGAAGCCTCCGCGGCGAGCGGCGACTTTTGCCCCGCTTTACGTCCCTGAAACAGTTTTATAAATTAAAAAATGGGGTTGCCGCACTTTATTGTTTTAGTGCGGCAGCCCCATTCTAAATCCCCCTAATACACTACCACCGTCGTCCCTAGAGGAATATACTTTGCCAACCAGTCAATGTCCTCCTGTTTCATTCGCACACACCCATGAGAAGCAGGTCTGCCCAAGGTAGCATCCAGCAAACTACCATCCGGCTTATAAGTTCTCGAATGCATTGCAGCACCGCCATTAAAAAGCATTACAGGTCCAACATAGTATTCACCGAAATTCCACCTTGTCTCATATTCGAAATACTTAAAGACACCGCTAATGGTTGGTGTTACATTTCTTCCCGTGGCACACATTGCAGACCGTTCCAGTTTCCAGTTTCCTTTTTCCCCTATAAAGGCATTCACCTGCTGAAATTTTAGACTGATCCATATTAAATATTTGGAACTGCTTTTATAGCCATTCTCATTTACAAATATCTCTTTTAATTCGTCGGAGCAGTCCTTGCTGTCTGTATAGTTGGTTTCTGAAATATATATATTCCAGTAAGGAACCCAGCCTACCGTTCCATCTGAAAAGCATACCTTTGCAGCTGTTGTTCCGCTGTAGCTCACATAAATGCCCTTGCTCCCCTTTTTCTTATAGGCTGTCTTGTTTGTCAAACCTATATTGCTGTAAACATTCGAATCCCTGATAAGACTGCATTCTATATCTACAGTCTTTATGGTTTTACGCATTTCGGCCACTTTCCTCTGATAGGCAATCTCAGGCGGGCATTCCTCAACATCTAACTCAACATCCTGAGAAATACTATTAATGCCATTATCCAGCACAAAAACAGCTTTATCTTTACCCGCTATACTCGAAATTGTTATAGGGCAACTGGAAACCGCTTTTTCTTTGATAAGATAGTGCTTGTTTTCAAAGCCTTTAACTTTTTCTCCGTTGAATTCCCAATGTGCACCTAATTCAAATATCCTTCCGCTATTATTTATAATTTGAATGGATGCTTTAACCTTCTCATTAGTGTAAGCTTTTTGAATCTGTGTTGTAGAAAGGATGGTAACAGGAATAGTATTATTTACTTGAAATATCTTTTCAGCAGATGAAACCAGTTTATTCAGTTCATTATAAAGTAACAAAGAGACTTTTACTTGGGGATATACATCAGGAGGAACAACATAATTGAATTCCACCCGGTTTTCGCTTTTGAGAGTTGTAACCTTTTCGGGATAACCAGACACTTCAGCGCCATTAACCATCCATACCGGTCTTAAAGCTGTCTCTGATTCAGGGAGGTTAATATTAGTTATAACCTTTATCTTTTCACCTACATAAACCTCATCAAATTCACTTTGCAGATTTATTTGATTTTGTACATCAAATGCTTCATCGGCACCCTGCTCCGCAAATGCCGGGAATCCACCAAACACCAGGCATATTGCAAGTATAAAAGCTACTATTTTTTTATTCATTTTCCGACCCTCTAAATATGTAAAATTTTTAAGACATTATTCTATATGTTTCAGTATCGGGAATAATTACATATTTGAGGTCACTGTAACAATTGCGTAAACTAAAAGGGAGTCTGAACAATGTCACACTCCCTTTTGTTTAATCCTCAGCTTAGATCCACATCGTAGTCGTCTAAAACCTCCTGCTCCCTGAACAGGCTTGAAACTGCATCTTCATAATCACGCAATCTTACAGACTTTTTAATTTTCTTTGCATATTTTTCATGGTTGGAAAACGCCAAAACCATATAGCCCCAGGTTTCCTTCATTTTATACAAAACATTTATATCTCCTGACAAAACCTTCTTATAGTCACTGTATATTTTATCATGGAATTCCCGCAGCAATTTCTTATCTAATTTAACATTGCTTCTGATTTCTCCGGTCAATCCCGGGTTAATCAACAAACCCCTTCCAATCATAACTGAATTAACCGCTGTGAACTGAGCCACGAAATCACGGTATCTTTTGATCGTAAACATATCCCCGTTATAGCATAAGGGAACTTTACTCCAACTTAGAGCATGCTTAAAGGTCTCCAAATTGGGCTTGTTTTTGTAAAAATCCTTTTGAATTCTGGGGTGAATTGTAAGCTCTTGGATTGGGTATTTATTGAATATAGCAAGCAACTCTTCAAACTCCTCAGCGCTATCAATACCTATTCTTGTTTTAATTGAAATTTTAGTACCACCCCAAGAAAAAACCTCATAAAGGAATTTATCAAGTTGTGACGGCACTGAAAGAAAGCCTGAACCCTTGTTTTTAGATACCACGGTTCCTGAAGGGCAACCCAGATTCAGATTTATCTCCTCATAACCCATAGCCCTTATTTTTTCTGCCATAAGTATAAAGTCTCTTGAATTGTTGGTCAGTATTTGAGGGACCAAAACCAATCCCCGGTTGTTTTCAGGTGCAATATCTTCCAATTCCCGCTTCCTAAAACTCGCTGTCTTATTTGCAGCAATAAATGGGGAAAAGTATTTATCGATATTGTTAAAATAAGCATGCTGAGCATTTCTATAGATATACCCAGTCAGACCTTCCATAGGTGCCAAGTAGAATTTCATGGTATCTTCCTTTTTACTATATCTCTATTCAACGCTGTCTTTATTAGTAATTAAAATAATATCATATTTTTACAACAGAAACATTTTTTATATCTCTTATTCCCTCTGGATTACAATATATTAACCTGCACCATCCACAAACAAAACAACAGATTTAATAAACTCCAAAGAGAAAGTAAAACTTTCTTCGTAATATATGATTTCCTTACCCAGTGGTAAATCGTATATAAAATACCCACCGCACTTGCTACAGCTAAAAGTATGCCAAAAATCATTACAGCCGATGTCTTCGATAAAAGTGTAAAGCTGCTTATTCCTGAAAATATTATAACAGCCAGAACAACAAACAAAACAAATTGAGCTATTGTTATTCCAGCGAGTATGTTGTTACTTTTTCTACGTACTATTCTAATAACACATGCAACCGTTAAAAATAGCGACACCAGTGCAAATAGTCCAACAATCAATAGCTGAACATTATTATGTTCATACCAGCTTGTACGAACATATGATATAGCCGAATCAGTTGCAAAAAAGCCTCTTCCATCTCTTTCAACATACTTCATGTTTCCCAGTGGCGTACTATAATAGTTTTCACCGATAGCAATAAGCTTTTTCCCATTCATTTCAAAGCCCTTGGAAATACTGCCTGATATTTTGAATACTCTGTCAGGGATAAGGAAATTCATAACTTTTTCAATTTTATTGAAGTTTGAACGTGCATCAATATAGTATCCGCTTATATCTTCAGTCTGTTTTCCCGTAAATATTTCATCCGTTTTTCCCTTACCCATCACCATATTACTTATTGCTTGTCCAAAAAGCACTTTGGAACTAATATCATGCATTATTGAATCAAGTGTATCATCTGACAAATAAGTATTGAAAGATATAAACACACCTGTTTTCTGTCCGGGATATATTATTATCCTTGAAAAGAAGTTTTTGGTTTCACCCTTTTTCTCAAAATATACAACGCCGTTATATTCTCTCCTGTTCCACGTAAGCCCTATTCCTTCAAATTCTTCCGACATTGTAAAATGCCTTGCGAAAATATCCTGCTTGCCTTTGTTACTTAATATATCTTCTCTTTTATCATCTAAAAGCCAAAGCATATATTTTGCCATGTCATCAGCAGAAGACACCCCAGATCCTTCTGGGTACAGGTTTATGAAAGGTTCACTTGTCTCTTCACCTTTAGCGTCGTAAGCTTTTGATACATCAATATTTTTATTCTGAAGCCTAAAAGAGGTTTTATCCATTTTAAGCGGCTTAAAAATGCTTTCTTCTACATATTCATAAAAATCCTGCCCGGTAATACGTTCAATTATATAAGCTGCCAATGCAATGCCATAATTGGAGTATGATACAACCTGGCCCGGAATAAACTCTTGCGAAGGCATATACTTTCTTATGCTGACCTTAAGAGGTTCTGCCTTGTCAATATCATAAACAGCAATACCTGATAGCATATCTTCAAAACCAGCAGTATGAGTAAGCAGGTTATTCAGTGTAAAATCATGTTTGAACCTTGGAAAGTCCTTTTCAAGATACTTATATACTGAGGTATTCATATCAAGTATACCTTTTTCAGAAAGCTGCTCGGCTGCAATTGCTACAAAAGTTTTTGACACAGAACCTATCCGGAATGCTATATTTTGTCCATCTGCTTTAACATCGTTCTTTTCATCTGCATACCCGTATCCTTTACAATAATCAATCTTTCCATTACTGACAACAGACACGACAGCACCCTTTACTTTTTTATCTTTCACCATCTTTGAAATTGTTGCTTCAAGATATTGGGACACATTACCACTGCCCTCGGCAAAAGCATTAAAAGGTATCATACTCATAAATAAGACCACTACAAGACAAGCAATTATTATTTTTTTCATTTTTAGCCCTCCAACACTATGTAATTGCTAAACTATAAACGGTATAAACCTTTTCGTTTTTTTCATGTACTCGCCATAACTGTCTCCAAATTCAGCCAGCATGTCCTTCTCTTCACGCTTAGCAAGACGTACATACATAAATATCATTACAGGATAGAGTATTAACATTGGGAGTGTTGCCCACTCACAAAGCATTCCGAATGAAAGAAGAAGCAGACCCGTATACTGAGGATGCCTTATGTACTTATATATACCTGTACTTACCAATATTCCCTTACCTGATTGCTTGGACCAGTATTTCTTATAGATGTTGTACCAACCGTTTATTATCAAAATAAGCGCAGTAACAGCACAACAAATATTTATATACATACCCAAGTAACCTATTGAAGAGTTAAGCGTGTGTCCCCAAAGAACCCCATCAGGCAGGTTTTTTCCTGTTATCCATGAAATCACATACATACTGAAAGGAATTCCATGCATTTCCATAGCAAAAGCAATAATAAAAGAGAAATAAGTTCCTGCAGGTTTCTTATCCATCTTTTTATAAAATGGAATAAAAAGAAGAATAACTCCATATAGAACAACGAAAAACAATACCCCTAACCAATTATGAAAGTGACCTTGTAGTGTTTCCATAACAACCCCCATTTTTATTAAAAAACAGCCGACTTTTGAATATTATGTTACTAGTGTAACAAGCTATCCTTAAATCAGGCTGTTTGAAATCTTAAATCCGTCTTAAAAATTATTTAATTCTGGGAATTTTTATAGTAAATTCACATCCAAGACCTTCTCCTGTAGTCAGATTTATGCTTCCCCCATGTGCTTTAATAATTTTCTCAGCAATAGCAAGTCCCAGCCCTGTTCCACCCGTTTGTGAGTTTCTTGAATTGTCTGCCCTAACAAAGGGAAGGAAGATATCCTTGGCCAGTGCTTCAGGAATGCCTATTCCGTTATCCTTAAGAACAATTACGGCTTGTTCTGCCTGTTCAAATACTATCAGAGCCATTTCTGTTCCTTTTGGGTTGTATTTTACTGCATTTGCAACAAGGTTGTGGAACACTCTTTTCATTTGCACAGTATCCATCATAGAATAGATTTCCTTTTCAGGAATTTCAAAATCATACGTCAAACCTGCATTATCCAGCAACGGAATAAACGAACCCATTTCCTCTCTCAAAAATTCACATATATCCACTCTGGTTGTGTTTATCCTGAATTCAGGACTTTCCAATTTCGACAATTCAAACATTTCTGTAATGAGGTTGTTTGCACGTATACTGTTTTCGTAAATGATTCGCGTACAGGAGACACGTTCGTCCAGAGGCATATCTGGCCTGTTGTTTAAATGTTCTGCATAGCCCATAATACTTGCAAGAGGGTTCTTAATATCATGAGATATGTCAAGTATCAGCTTCTTACGGTTCTCTTCCGACTGTTTTCTAAGCGATATTTCCTGTTCAACCTGTGAAGCCATTGCATTAAAAGTATCTTGTATTTCTGCAAACTCATTTTTCAGATTGAGCTCAACCCTTGCAGAATAATCCCCGTTTTTAAAGCGTTTAACACTACTGCTAAGTTTCTTTAAAGGGTTTATTATACCTATTGAACTTATCTTTGAGTAAATTATAGTCGTTATTGCAAGCATTAAAAAATAAAAAATCAAAATTGCAATTATAACTCCGGCCACATCATCAGTATCAGCTGATGTATATTTTGTATTATGAGCTATTGCAAAGTCAATTCTAAAGGACGTAGGAAATGTCACTATAAGCCAGAACTTTTCTTTTTGATTATATTTAATACTGTAGCTGTACTCCACTCCTTTACTTTTCGATTGCATTAAAAAGTCAGTGAATTCCTGTACAGTAAGCTTCTGCTTTGAAATAGTATCCAAGCCCTTTGAGAATACCATTTCATAATCACTGTTAATAACCTGTATCCCACCTCCGTTTTTAATAACCCCATCCATGTCAATTTCCTTGTAATTGTTTTTCATAAGATCTTCTGCTTTAAAATTATTTTTTACGAGATTTTTTGATATAGTATGATTTGAAAAATCCAGGAGCATAAGAGAAAACACTGCAATGAGAGCCGAGATAAAAAACATAAGAACATAATTAATCAAAAAACGGTTGGAAATGCTTTTCCTCATAAGCCGCCCCCATCCTGCCTTTGGAACTTGTATCCTATGCCCCTGACAGTAATAAGATAAACAGGATTTTTAGGATCTTCCTCTATCTTGTTCCTTACATGGCTTATGTGAACCATTATTGTATTATCATCAAAATAATCTTCCTCGTTCCAAATTGCGTTATAAAGCTGTTTTTTTGTAAATACCCTTGATGGGTTTTCCATAAGGTACTTAAGAAGCTTAAACTCCTTTGCATTGAGTTCAACAACTACTCCTTCCCTATAGACGCAGCAGCTGTCTTTATCAAGCACAAGACTGCCACATTCAATTCTATTTGACATTTCTTTTTTATCGGAAGAATACTCAAGGTTTCTTCTAAGTTGTGCCCCTATTCTGGCTATAAGCTCTGCCATACTGAATGGCTTTACAAGGTAATCATCCGCACCTATACCCAGCCCAAGAATCTTATCCATGTCATCTCCCCTAGCTGTAAGAAAAATTACCGGAAGTTTGCTGAACTCTCTTATTTTTCGAAGCAAGTTGAAGCCATCAAGCCTTGGCATCATTACATCAAAAACAGCCAAATCCACTGATTCATTCTGAACAACCTCCAAAGCCTCTACCCCATCCTTTACAGCAAAGACTGTATACCCCTCCTGTTCAAGATTCAGCTTTATAAGGTTTCTTATGTCTTTTTCATCCTCAGCTATCAGAATATTCATTTAGAAATCACCTCAACCTAGTCTCATACATCATATAATAGCAGATAAAGCTATCAGATTAAACCAAAAAATCAACCCTAAGGTTGATTTTTACATCCCGGACTTTATATTAATGAGCTTTAAAAGGAGCTTACTTCTTTGTCACTAGACTTTTCAAGCTGAAGTTTTAAGGCTTTTGCCAGTTGTTCAGGGCATGAGGTATTTCTCCATTCGCATTTGATACCTTCAAGCCTGCTGATTACATCTTCTACTCTCATACCCTCTACCAGCCTGCCGATACCCTGTGAATTTCCACTGCAGCCAGAAATAAAATTAACATTCTTTAAAATACCATTTTCGATTTCAAATTCTATTTTTCTTGAACATACACCCTGTGTCTTATATTCAATCATAAATAATCCCCTAAAATACCATTAAATATTTGCCAACCTAATTATAACATAAGATACAAAAAAGGTTTATATATAAGTAAATGGGATACTCAATAGCTGAGTATCCCATTTCAAGTTTTTAAGTATCTATTTCACTGTTTCAATCCATTTGCTTATATCATCTATCACGTACCCTGGAACATTGGCTTGGTTAAAGTACTCCATATTAGTGCTCATTTCGCCTTCTCCCTCGGTATACATATGATTAAGCTTAGGGTAAAGCTTAAAACTTACATTCTGCTTGCTCGAAAGGGCATCCTTCCAGCCTTGGAAGTCTTTTGCAGCTAAGACCTGGTAATCTCTTGCTCCCTGCATTATAAGGAGAGGAGTATTTATTTTTTTGGCAACCTCTGTTTGGTTATATGTCTTCAAGTCTGCCCACCAATATGTATCCCCTAAAGCAAAACCCTTTGGAGGATTATCTGCTGAAAAATCCGGGTTATTTATCATGCTGTACTGGTTAATTAAATAATCAAGTTGTTCCTTATTAAGCTGTCCAAGATTGTAAAAATATCGATACTGATCCATTGTTATATCCTGAAGCGGTCTTGAATTTCCGCTCATCATAACCGCTCCCTTAATTAAGCCCTTATCAACGGAACTTATTATTCGGGGCACCAACATAGCCCCTTGACTATGCCCTATTACGAATATGCTTGATTTATCAATCTCCGGAAGACCCGCCAGGTAATTCACTGCAGCAACAACGTCATCTATAACCTCTTCTTTTACCGTAGCTTTTTTTACAGTCGCATAGGATGCATTGTACTCAAAAGATCTTTTATCATATCTTAGCACCGCAATATTTTTAGAAGCTAATCCAACCGCGATATCCCTAAACGGCTTTAAAGGCCCTACTGTTTCATCCATATCATTTGGGCCGGAGCCATGGACAAGAACTACCACCGGAAATGGTCCTTTTCCTTCAGGGACAGTGAGGATTCCCGGAAGTTTCCATTTACCATCTCCAAATGAAACTTCTTTTTCAGTATAATTTGCCTTAACATCATATGTAGGTGCCTTATACGGCATTACAGGAACAATGTCAACCTTAAAATCTGCTATCTGCAGGCTTGAATCAAACCTCACCGCAAACCTGAAAGGTCCTGAAGTTGGAGTATTATAACTTATCATAACACTGTTATGAACAGCGTTCTTTTCTATTGATATATCCAGTGGCTTAAGCTCACCCAGCGGTTTAAAAATATTTGCGCCGTAAGCCTTTATTACATCCGAGGTAATGTCCTGTTTTAAGTCTGTATTGTAAAGCATTTTACAATCGCTTACATCACCGTTTTTTATTAAATCCACATATTTTACAGCGATTATTTTAATAGCATCCTCCCAGGTTAACTTTGGTGAAAAAGCATTATTGATAAGTTCTAGCGGAACTTTGACCCTGTTATTCACTATCTGTATTTTGTCATCAAGTGGAGCCTTCTTTCCATTAATTTCAGCACTTCCGGACTCTAGCCTCAGTGTAAGGATATTGTTATCCTTTTTTACAGTAACCACATTTTTATCATAGTTTACGCTTGCACCTACAGCTTCACAAATTAGCCTTAGCGGAACATAAACATCTTTATCAGAGACTTGTGCTGCACTAACTGCTGTAAAATTAAATCCACAGAACAGCACTGCTGCAGTCATTATAAATGCAAATATTTTTTTCATAACCTTCATTCCTTTCTTTACTTTGTAAATGTAATTACTGCTATTGTAAAAGCGGCCAAAACTACAATAAATCCTAAAGCAACCGCCCATGCTCCCGGTCTGCCAAAATTAATTGTCCAGCCTACACCAAACCTCTTTTCAACAAAAATCGAAGGGTCGTCAGGGTTGCAATATATAAGTCCGAGTTTCCAGAACTTATCTTCATCCCTGTTGGCAATCTTTTTCTCACCATTGTCTTCTACATAGCCCTTTACATGAATTCTGCTGCCACCTTGACCGGTCTTTATTGAAAGTACAATAGAACCTATAAGAATACCTAATGTAAATATTATTATCACGCCACTTAGCAGCCACGAGTCCTTTAAAAAACCAAATGTAAAAAGTTGAATAAATACAAACAAAACCAATA
This sequence comes from Bacillota bacterium, assembly GCA_023397675.1. Taxonomy (GTDB): domain Bacteria; phylum Bacillota; class Clostridia; order Acetivibrionales; family JANLFN01; genus JAEZTC01. The sequence goes on from JAEWTV010000112.1 coordinate 78,973, forward strand.
AAGCCAAGCCTGTAATGATAATAAAGGAGGTCCACCTGTATCTGAACAACCTATTCTGTTCTGACGAAACTTCAGGATTTGATGAATTGATTACCTGCTTTGACTTTCCTATCATCCAATACGAAAACATCATCGTAAAGGTCATGAAAATCTGCACAAGGGGCACCCACATTATTGTCATGTAAGATTTGTCTGCCCATCTGTCTATAGCTCCTTCAATATTCCAATGCATTGGTATCCTTGCAGGAATTTCATCGTATAATGCAATTCCCATTGCCGCGGTAGCAACGATCATTATTGCATAAAGTAAGAACCATAAGGGTGAGACTACCGACTTTTTACTTCTAAAACTTGTATCTATAACAACTGTTTGGGTTCTTCCGGCAGTCCATTTTTCTTTTGCTTTTAAATCCTTCATCTTTTTATGCCCATTCATGTAATATACATACATAAAGAATAAATTCACCAGCATGGAAGCAGGTATCAGAAGGAATACAGCGTCTGAAGGCTCAAGCAACACTGCTGCAAGTACAATCAGGGCTAAAACCCCGCATGAAATCAAAGTCTTTTTTATGTAGCTCCCTCTTATCTCTTTTATCTCTGTGCATGAATTTACCTCTTCAGGTATGCTTATACCAAAGCTCTCGGTTTTTCTCGTAATATATGGCGTTATAACCGCCATTATTATAGTAGATATATTACAAATAAAGAAAAATATAATCATTGAAAGCGTCTTCATTTTTCTGCACCCCCTTCAATCAATTCAGAATATAAAGTACTGCATATTTTTGTGAACTGCTCCAACTCCATACCTCTGCAATATGCCTCCGAAACAATAGGCCTCAAATCATTTACAAGTCTCTCCCTATATTCATCCGTAACTGACGGGCCATCGCCAGGGTTTACTACGACACCCTTTTGTCTGTGTACAATAATAAACCCATCCTGTTTCAGGTAATTATATGCCTTATTGACTGTATGAAGATTGATCCCCAAATCTACGGCAAACTGCCTCACTGAAGGTAGAGATTCCCCCTTTTTTAGCTTTCCGGTAGCAATACCTTCAATAATTTGTAGCTTTATCTGCAGGTATATTGGAACTTCAGATTCAAAATCCACCTTGAGCAGCACTTTATCACCTCGTCAATATAACAAAGTTATAACTGTTATAGTTATAATATAACAGTTATATAAAATAGTCAATTATTAATTGCATAAATTTGAAGAAATCAAAAGAGAGAATTCAATAAATGTATTAATTAATATTAAATAAAAATACTAAACTTATAACTTACTATCGAACAAAGTGGTCATTCCACTTTCCCTAGAAGAGGAGGATAAAATTGAATTACGATATACTTTTCACACCATTTAAAATCGGACAGATGGAAGTCAAAAACAGGATTGTTATGTCACCTATGGGTTTAAATGCGGCACATCCGGATGGAACTATTGACAATGACGAAATTGATTATTTCGAAGAACGTGCCCGCGGAGGAGCAGGACTTATAATCATGGGATGCCAGTTTTTGACCCAGAAGCTTGCCCAAGGGTCCTTAGAAGGTTATCTTGATGATACCTATGTAATTCCGCAGCTTACCAATCTCATTGAAGCAGTTCATAAATACGGCACCAAAATATCAGCACAATTAAGCTGCGGCACAGGTAAGAACGCTTTTACAAATATGCTGGAAGACCGTCCTGTATCCGCATCGGAAATTCCCTCCATGTTTAATCCCGACTTGATTTGTCATGCACTTACAGTTGAGGAAATACAGCAAATCATGAAACAATTCAATTTTTCTGCCAAGCTGTTAAAGGACGCCGGGTTCGATGCCATCGAAGTACACGCACATGCCGGATATCTTGTTGATCAGTTTATGTCAGCTGTTTGGAATAAACGGAACGACGAGTATGGCGGGACACCTGAAAAACGTATGCGTTTTGCAGTCGAGATTGTTAAATCCATCCGGGACGCAGTAGGCCCGGACATGCCCATTCTGTTCAGAATTGCATGCAAACACCATTTCGAAGGCGGACGTACACTTGAAGAAACTCTGCCGCTTCTCAAAACTCTTGAAGATGCTGGGGTAGATGCTCTGGATGTTGACTCCGGAAGCTATGAAAGTATTGAGTACATTTTCCCACCATCCTACCTTGGCGATGCATGTATGTCGGATGTATGTGAAGGAGCAAGGAAGGTAGTAAAAATACCCATAATGAATGCAGGTAACCATACCCCCGAAACCGGAGTTAAGCTGATTGAATCAGGAAACGCTGATTTTGTTATGATGGGACGCCCATTGATTGCAGACCCACATTTACCCAATAAAGTGCTTGAAGGAAGGCGTAATGAAGTACGTCCGTGCATCCGCTGCAATGAAGACTGCATAGGAAGAATTATCAAACGTTTGACAAAGATAAGCTGTTCGGTTAATCCTATTGCAGGCTTTGAAAAACGTATTCCCATAGAAAATACAGTCAGCCCCAAGAAAATTGTTATAGTGGGCGGGGGGCCCGGTGGAATGGAAGCAGCGAGAACAGCGGCAATCAGGGGACACAAGGTTTCTCTTTATGAAAAGGATGACAGACTTGGAGGTCAGTTAAAAAGTGCCGCAACTCCTGACTTCAAAAGCCAGCTTCGAGAGTTTGCAGACTGGCAAAGAAAGCAGCTGGAAATATTAAAGGTTGATGTACACTTAAATACAGAAATAAAAGAGGATTCACCTGAACTAAGAAATGCAGATGCAATTATTGTTGCAAGTGGTGCCGTTCCGTTTAATCCTAACATTAAAGGGATTGAAAGTACCGTTGATGTAATCTCTGCACATATCAATCCGGATAAGCTAAAGGGTGAAAGAATTATATACTGTGGTGGAGGACTGTCTGCATGTGATAGCGCTCTTGAAACAGCACTTAGGGGCAAGAAGGTTGCAATAATCGAAATGCTTGATGAAGTTGCAATCAATGACCACTTCATAAATAAGGCTGCCCTTGTTCCCATGCTTCTTAAAAACGGGGTGAAACTATATACAGGACATAAGGTTACAGAAATTCTTCCAAACGGCGTAAAAACGCAGAAGAAAGATAGTACAGAAGTTTTTATTGAGGGTGATACCGTAGTATCAGCCTTTGGTATGAAGCCCAATGATTCAATTGCAAGGAAAATTGATTCAAAATATCATAGTAAAACACGCATTATAGGTGACTGCGATAAAGCAGGCAAGGTTGGCGGTGCCGTACGAGAGGGCTTTTACGCAGGGATTTCGATAGAGTGAAATGACATAGATAAAAAAAATCCTTGAAGCCTGTCTAGTACAGTGCTTCAAGGAACCATTATTATTATTAAAAAAATTGGCAGCATTCAGCTTTATTTGAATAATATTTAATCATGTCACTTAAAAATCATCATTGCCCATAATATGCTCCGGCACCATGTTTTCTCAAGAAGTGTTTATCAAGTAGTATCTGTGGCATAGGCTTAATCGATGGATTCAAAGCTTTGCACTGAACAGCCATCATAGCTACTTCCTCAAGTACTACAGAATTATGTACCGCTTCACCTGCATCTTTGCCCCATGTGAAGGGTGCATGGTTTTTGACAAGTACAGCAGGTATAAAGTTCGGATTAAGATTCTTAAAGGTCTCTACTATTACTGCTCCTGTATTAGCCTCATACGCCGAACTTATTTCTTCCTGTGTCATATCCCGCGTACATGGTATTTCACCATAAAAATAATCCGCATGGGTTGTTCCATAGGCTGGAATCCCCAAACCCGCCTGTGCCATAGACGTAGCCCATCTTGAGTGTGTATGACACACTCCGCCTATTTCCGGGAAGGCCTTATACAAGGCTACATGCGTAGCAGCATCTGATGAAGGCTTCAATTTACCTTCAACAACTTTCCCCGACAAATCTATGAGTACAATATCTTCAGCCTTCATTGTATCGTATTCAACACCGCTGGGTTTGATAGCAACCAGTCCGCTATCCCTGTCTATACCACTTACATTTCCCCAGGTATAGGTTACTAGTCCTTTTGCAGGCAGCTCCAGGTTTGCTTCAAGAACAGCTTTTTTTAATTGTTCCAGCATATTAACCATATCCTCTCATAAAACTAGCGTTATTTAAGGTTATCAACTGCAGCTCTTTCTATAGCCAACCCCTGGGTGTACCGTTTCATAAACTCATTAAAACCGGCAACATCTCCAGCATCAGGCGTAACAGTATTCCCCTGTTTGTCCGCAAATACATTCTTTTTAAGGAAATCTCCCAATGATTCATTATCGGCTCTATTTACCATATAGGATGCAAGCAGTGCAATACCCCAGGCTCCGCCTTCACCGGCAGTTTCCATAATAGATACGGGGACATTGACAGCTGCTGCCATAATTCTCTGTCCGACCTCCTTGGTCTTGAAAAAGCCTCCATGCCCAAGAATTTCATCAACCTTAACCGCTTCTTTTTCCATTAATATGTTCAAACCCGTCTTGAGAGCGCCAAGTGATGTAAATAAATTAACTCTCATAAAATTTGCCAGGTTGAAATTACTGTTCGATGAACGCACAAACATGGGACGGCCTTCTTCAAAATGTGTAATGTGCTCACCTGAAATGTAGCCGTAAGATAATAATCCTCCACAATCAGCATCACCTTCAAGTGCCATGGAAAGCAGGGTATCATAAAGCTTCGGCTTATCCACTTCCACACCCAAAGCTTTAATTGCCTGGGCAAACAAACCTATCCATGCATCATAGTCCGAGGTACAATTATTTGAATGCGCCATAGCTACCAATTTACCATCAGGTGTAGTTACCAGGTCAATCTCGGAATATGCTCTGGAAAGCTCCTTTTCAAGTACAATCATAGCAAATACCGAAGTTCCAGCAGATACATTCCCGGTACGGGCAGATACACTATTGGTCGCAACCATTCCGGTCCCCGCGTCACCTTCAGGTGGGCAAAGTGTGATACCCGGCTTTAACAACCCGGTAACATCCAGAAGCTTTGCTCCTTCAGCTGTAAGTTCACCGGCATTGGTTCCTGCTGTAAGAACATCCGGTAGGATATTCTCCAGACTCCATTCGTAATTCCTTGTACTAATAAGTTCATTGAACTGAGTTATCATCTTTTCGTTGAAACCACCGGTGCTGATATCAATGGGGAACATGCCTGAGGCTTCACCAACCCCCAGAACTTTTTTCCCTGTAAGCTTCCAATGTATATAGCCCGCCAGAGTGGTCATAAAATCAATGTCCGAAACATGCTCTTCAAGATTAATTAAGGATTGATACAGATGAGCTATACTCCATCTTTGCGGAATAGGATAGTTAAAGAGCTTTGTTAATGCATCTGATGCCTGACCGGTTATATTGTTACGCCATGTACGGAAAGGAGTCAAAAGATTTTCACTCTTATCAAAAACAAGATATCCATGCATCATGGCGCTAATACCCATTGATTTAACAGTTTGAACAGATACCCCATACTGTCGTTCAACATTGTTAACCATATTTCTGTAACTGTTTTGAACACCCTTCCAGACATCTTCCAGACTGTAGGTCCAAACATTGTTGATATAACTGTTTTCCCAGTCGTGGCTCCCAGAGGCGATAGGAGTGTTGTCCGTACCTATAAGAACAGTTTTTATACGGGTCGACCCCAGTTCTATTCCGATTACTGTATTTCCATTAATAATGTCATTTTTGATATCATTTACTTCAAGAGTCATATTTACCCCCTAAGTACTATTAAGTCTAAAAATGTTTAAAACGGGTTTTCATCTTTATATAGCATCGATGCCGGCTGATTGAAAGCCACATCTTCTACTCCGAGGAGCTTCATAGCTGCAAACAGTACCTTTCCTGAATGCTTAAATGCTACGCCTCCATGATGCGGATATCTTTTTGCAATAAGTACGTGTCTGTAGAACCTTCCCATTTCTTTTATTGCAAATATTCCGATTCCACCGAATGATTTAGGATCTACGTCTATTATTTCACCCTCAGCTACATAGCTTCTAAGTTTGCAGTCAGCAGTGCTCTGAAGTCTGAAGAATGTGATTTCACCAGGTCTAATTGCTCCTTCAAGTGTTCCTCTGGATATGTCAGGATCCTTATCAGGCTCAAGCAGTCTGTGCATTATAAGCTGATATTTCATTGAATAATCTTTCATACAGCATGAAGGGGTATTCCCGCAGTGGAAGCCCATAAACAAATCTTTAAGTGTGTAGCCGTCAAATTTACTCTTGTTGTTTTCATACATATCCTTTGGAACAGAGTTGTTTATATCAAGAAGTGTAGCAGGAAGTTCTGTCGCACAGGTAATTATGTATTCGCTTAATGCCCCATAGATATCGGTTTCACAGGCAACTGGTATTCCTATTGATGCAAGCCTTGAATTAACATAACATGGAACAAACCCAAACTGGGTCTGGAACGCAGGCCAGCACTTATTAGCAAAAACAACATATTCGGATGCACCTTTGTTGTTTTCAGCCCAGTCTTTCAAAGTAAGCTCGTACTGTGCAAGCTTAGGCAAAATTCCCGGATAACCATTTCCTCTGCCCAGCTCGGCTTCCATTTCCTTTACGACTGCTGGGATTCTTGGATCATTTTCATGCTTATTAAAGGCTTCAAACAAGTCAAGCTCGGAATTCTCCATAATCTCCACACCCAAATCGTAAAGAGGCTTGATAGGGGCGTTACATGCAAGAAAATCCTGAGGCCTTGGTCCAAAGCTGAATATTTTCAATTTCGAAAGTCCTATTTTAATTCTGGCAATGTCCATAAAATCTATAATCATATCTACAATATCCTCGGGAGTACCAACAGGATATTCAGGTATGTATGGATTCAATTTTCTAAGGCCAAGGTTATATGAAGCATTCAGCATACCACAATATGCGTCTCCGCGACCGCTAACCAGATTATTTTCAGTCTCTTCCGCAGCAGCCACAAACATTGAAGGTCCGTTAAACCGCTGTGCAATAAGTGTTTCCGGTCCTTCAGGTCCAAAGTTTCCAAGATAAACTACCAGGGTGTTTACCTCTGCTGTGTTAATCTCATCAAGAGCTTTCAGCATATCTTTTTCATTTTCTATAACCGTTTGAGCTTCATAAATATCAATTCCTTTACCATTACAAGCCTTAACAACTGCCTTTCTTCTTTCTATACTCAATCCAACAGGGAAACAGTCCCTGCTTACCGCCACAATCCCAAGCTTTACTTTTGGAATATTGTTCATATTGATTTCCCCCTTGTATTTCCGAATGTCATCTATAAAAAACCCCAAAAATCACTTTTAAGCCTCTATTTTAGCTTTACTTTTGCTCCAAAACCACTTCATCTTGTTTTTATGCCCTTTATTCTTACGGGAACAAATTATACTCTGAAGTACAATAAAGAAACAGAGCAATCCAGCACGTGTGATCTGAGACCACCATGGATCCTGGCTGCCTATTGCTGTAACAACCAGTAATGCAATTCCGCCTGTTAATACTCCGAAAAGAGTACCAAAGATATTACCTACACCACCGGTAAGCAGTATTCCACCAATAATAGATGCAGCGATAGCATCCATTTCAAGTCCAGTTGCAAGTTGAACCGAGCCAGAGCGTGTATGGAAAAGGTACAGGAAGCCACCGATACCTGCAAGCAAACCACAAAGTAAATGAGCATAGAACCTAGTTCTCTTGACGTTTATACCAAGCATCATGGCGCTTTGTGCATTTCCGCCAACAGCGTAAAAGCTACGTCCGAGTTTTGTCTTTTTGAGTAGCAAGAACATAACACATACTATAATAATTGCTACGATAACACCATATTCAAGCTTTGATTGAATTAAAACGCCCTTCTTATTTGCATCGCCTAAAAATGGAATTTGTATTCGCGCACCTGACAACTTCTCAAATCCCGCGTTATGAACCTGTATCTGATTGACTTCTATCAGAGCAACCAAGCCTCGACCTATGAACATTCCTGCCAAGGTAACGATAAAGGGAGGCATCTCCAGATACGCCACAAGAAACCCTTGAATCGCGCCAAAAGTAAGACCAATTGCCAAAGCCAGAAGTAGAGATGTATAAAAGTCAAATCCATAATTGTTAAGGCAAACTATACAAGCCGTACAAATAAGTGCAGTTGAACCTCCTACCGAAATATCAATACTGCCTGTTATCATAACGATAGAAAGTCCACAGGCAATTACTATAAGAGCAGCGTTTTCGTTGAAGAGGTTAAAGAACATCTGTACCTTGTTGAAACCTTTATCTCCAAGAAAGACAATTGAGAGAATATAGATTGCAATAAACAGTGAAATAGTAATTGTCAGTAAGAAAGTTGTATCAGACAGAGACTTTTTATCTTTCAGGCCCTTCTGAATAACTGTGATATTGTCGGTATCTTTAGTTTTATTCAGGAATGACATACTAACCACGCTCCTTTACATCGCCTGTAGCCAATCTTGGTAATATCTTTTTTTTGCTAAAGAAGCTTTTGACAACAGGTGTCTGAATGGTTACAAGTATAATAATTATCACGGCCTTAAAGACTGGAACAGCATTTGTGTTGACATTGAGCGTGGTCAACATAGAAGTTAGAGTCTGGATGGTATATGCTCCAATAATTGAACCTGCCATATTGAATTTGCCGCCATTCAGTGAATTACCACCAAGAGCGACTGCTAAAATAACATCCATTTCAATACCCGGTACTATGGTATATGGATTTACAGTTTGTACCCTGCTCGACTGAATGAAGCCAGCAATACCCACACAAAGGCCCAAAATAACAAACGACAAAAACTTTATCATTGCTGGGTTAAGACCATTCAGTCTTGAGGATTTATCATTGATACCTACAGCCTGAGTGTACAGACCTAGGTTTGTTTTTTTCAATATAAGGAAAGTTACAGCAACAATAATAATCGTAATGAGTATTGGTGTGGGTATAGGAATATCCGGGAAAAAGTTGCCATAATATCCAAATGAAGCTGCTGCTTTAGGTTTAAGGCCACCCATTACCATAGAGCCTATCGATCGGCCTGCCGTAAATAGTATAAGCGTTGCTACCATAGGTTGTATTTTAAATTTTGAAACAAGAATACCATTAAAAGCTCCGCAAGCCATACCAGCAAGGCATCCAAGTAAAAGTGCAACGATGATAGACGCATGCAATTCGGTTGGTTGGATTTCGTTCCCGCATAGGACTCGCATAACCACCCCTCCGACTATCGCGACTGTAGCGCCTACACTGATGTCCTGACCTCCAGAAGCGGCTGTAACAAGTGTCATTCCTATAGCAAGAATAACAAGCTCCGTCGAGTTATTTAAAATATTGATCAAATTCCCTATTAATACGGAATTACCAACACTGTCTTTGCCCATGCTGATTTTTAGAAAACCTGGGTTGATAAATATATTAATCAACAAAAGAAATCCAAGAAAAGCAATTGGAATAAACAATCTGTGTTTGATTACTGCCTTAAAAAAAGATGTTGAACGGTCGGTATCAAGTTTGGTGCTAATTTTGGCCATTTTGACTGACTCCCCCCGCTATGGTATACATTATTTTATCCTGTGTCATATCTTCGCCCTGTAACTCACCTACTACATACAGGTCACGCATGACAATCAGTCTGGAACAGGTACGCAGCATCTCCTCAATCTCCGATGAAATAAATGTGATACTCATACCCTCAGAAGCAAGCTTTAGCACGAGCTTTTGAATTTCTACCTTCGTGCCGATATCAATTCCACGTGTTGGTTCATCAAGAATAAGATAATCGGGATGAGTGAGCAGCCAGCGGGCAAGAATTACCTTTTGCTGATTTCCCCCAGACAACGAGTTAATGGGAGTATCTGCCGAAGCGGTTTTTATGCCGAGCAGACTGATATACTCATCTGCAAATGACTGTGCTTGAGCTTTAGTAAAAGGCTTGAAGAATCCTCTCATAACCTGTAACGCAAGTATGATATTATCGCGGACCGACAAGTCACCAATAATGCCATCTCTCTTACGGTCCTCTGAAAGATATCCTATTCCTTTTTTCATGGCTTTTATTGGTGATGAAATGTCTACATGTTCGCCTTTGACTCTTAACTTGCCATTTATGACCTTGTCTGCGCCGAAGATTGCACGCACACACTCACTGCGGCCAGAGCCGAGTAGTCCTGCAAATCCAGTTACTTCGCCCTTGTTCGCAATGAAATTAAATGGCTTTACTCCGGAAGTGCTCGAAAGGCTTTCCGTTTCTATTATTGCTTCTTTAGTGTTATCGTTAATTGACTTCGCTTCATTTTCTATATCCGCTAAATCACCAAGTTCCTTACCCATCATTTTAGCAACAAGCTCTACTTTAGGAAGGTCTTTAATTTGATATTCCCCAATCAACTCGCCATTGCGCAAAACTGTAATTTTATCGCATAAAGCATACACTTGGTCAAGAAAATGAGTAACAAATATTATGCCTACCCCTCTACTTTTGAGTTCACGCATCAGCGTAAACAGCTTGGCGACTTCCTGTTCATCCAACGACGATGTAGGCTCATCAAGTATCAATGCCTTGCAGTCCATATCAACGGCACGTGCAATTGCCACCATTTGCTGAACAGCGATGGAACAATTGGACAGTTGCTGAGTTGGTTTTGCAGGTATCCCGAGACTGTTGAGAATACTTTCTGCCCTGTTGTTGTTTTTCTTCCAATTAACTAAAATATCATTGGTTCTACCAATAAAGAGGTTTTCAGCAACTGTCAGGTTCGGGCACAATGTGATTTCCTGATACACTGTGCTTATACCAGACTTTTGGGCTTCCTGAGGCGATTTGATATTAACTGGCTTATCTATTCCTTTAATATAGACTTCTCCGGCATCCTTAGTGTAGACTCCCGTCAAAACCTTTATTAATGTGGACTTTCCGGCACCATTTTCACCCATCAGAGCATGGATTTCTCCTTCACATAAAGTGAAATCCACATTTTGTAAGGCCTTTACACCGGGAAAGCTTTTATATATATTTCGCATTGTAAGTACGGTATTTTGCATAGTAATAAACTCAAACCTCCTTCCAGACACAAAATCAGACTTCATCATGTCACTTCTGTTATTTGAGAAATGCGCGGTGCCAAGATCTGCAAACAATATTCACATACTCGGTGCCGCGCATTTCATCAATATTTACCTTGTTAACTTGTTGAAAATTGTTGGATCATCAACAGAAACAATTACATTTATTAATAACTGCGTTTATCAACGATTTCTTGTGTTATAGTAGCAGTATCAAATACTTCTTCAGTAACGAATGCATTCTTATCAACTTTTTCTCCAGCCTCAAGCTTATTAATTAATTCAACTATACGAGGACCATGGAGAGGATTACACTCAACATCAAGGTTAAATTTGCCTTCAAGAACATTCTTAAGAGCCCACTTGTTAGCGTCGAATGCGATAACCTTTACAGTGCCGCTCTTTCCGTATTTAATACCTGCAGCATCCATAGCAGCGCAAGCACCACGAGCCATATTATCGTTTTCAGCGTATACAACGTTGAATTTTGTTCCTTTAGCTATAAGATCAGCAACAGCCTGCTTTGCAAGTGTTTCGTCCCAACCCTTCATATTCTGGTTGAATACGATCTTCCAGTTATTAGCTTTTGCACCATCATCAATAGCTTTTGAACGTCCGATCTGAGCGGAAGAACCTGTGTCACCACCAAGTACAACAATATTATTTTCACTAAGTTTTTGATTCTTCAGCCATTCAACAGCCTTCTTGCCTTCAGCTTCGAAATCGGAGCATACCATTGCTGTGTAAAGATCTTCTGCCAAGTCAAGTTTACGGTCAGCCATTATAAATGGAATTCCAGCTTGCTTAGCAGCCTTTGCTACATCTTCCCAACCAGCTGCCTGAAGTCCTAAAACTACAATGTAGTCAACCTCTTCCTGGATAAGCTGCTGTGCCTGTGAGATCTGTTTTGCATGGTCACCTTCACCATAAACTATTTTCAGTTCAAAACCTGCTTTTTCAAATGCTTCTTTGAATGACTTTGTGTTTGCAGTACGCCAGTCTGACTCGTTAGCGTTTGTCTGTACAACACCTACAGTAACTTTCTTGCTTGATTTCGCACTGTCTCCGCTGCTTGAGCTGTCTGAGCTGCTTGAGCTACTTGAGCTACCACATGCTGCCAGTGAAAATGTCATTATCATTGCTACTAACAAACCGATAACCTTCGAAAACTTTCTCATTTTTTTTCCTCCTAATTAATTGATAATTAGTTTCCTGCATTCTCTCCGCGGAAGAGTCTGCCTCATTTAATACACCTTTATTATATTTATGCCAGCCTGTTTTCTCAATGCAATTGCTTTGGGCATAGGTAGATTAATTTATCTAATTTTTAGAAAATAAAAAACCAGCTTTTGGAAGAAAGTTGGTTTTTTTATTCGGTAAGTTTATTTTTTTTTTAAGTTTCATAAGACATTTTATATTTCCCAAAGTAAGCCTGAAAAAATAATAAATTTTTACTTTGAAGGTTAATATTTATTCGAACTGTCATAATAATTATTTCTCACTTCTAAATTCCTTTGGTGTTACCCCTGCTGTCTTTTTAAAAATATAACTGAAATAGTGAGGGTCGTTATAACCTATGTTATAAGCGATTTCAGAGGACTTCTGCGTTGTTGTCTTAAGAAGTTCCATCGCTTTTTTCATTCTCATCCTTGTCAGGTATTCAATAAAATTTTCACCCGTTTCCTGACTGAATACAGTACTAAAATGACTGGGACTTAAGTTTACCGCTGATGCAACCATATTAAGTGAAATATTAGGGTCGTAGAAATTATTGTTTATGTATTCCTTGGCCTTACTTATAATACTGTTATATTTATTCTCAACTCTGCTATCCCTATATTCAAAAACCTTTGTAAGAAGATTTACTGCCTGCTCCTTAAACTTCATTATTGAATCAATATTTGAAACTATTTTTTCCAGATTAGCTACTTCCGGAATCAAGCTTTCAATATCACCACCAAGATCATAGATAAATTTCGATGTATTCATAACTATATCCATAAATGAATAGTAAATATAGATAAGTGATTTCATTCCAGTTACACTGAGGTTATTCACATATCCATCAATGTACTTTTCTATATCTACTTTTGAACCACATTTCAGGAAGTCTCGTATATCGTTCTTGTCAATTTTTATAAATTCCTTTTTACTTGCCGAGTCTATTTTAATGTCATTAATTCCAATAATCTTATTGCTGCCATACATATACTTATAACTTTGGACCATCTCAGCATCCTTATAGGAAAGAGGAATCCCCTGCAGCCTTTCATGTACACTCCCAATGCTTATTGTAATTCTGAAAGATGAGTTCCTTTCAACCTCATATTTTATAGCCTGAGCCATGCTATACGCGGTTTCTTCCAGTGACATCGGCTTATCACCTTTAATAATTACTACCTTCTGATTGTGGTTCATTTTAAATATGATATAGTCGCTGTTATCGGCAAACATAGTGTCAACCAATGCTTCAGACTTTAGGTGTTCGGAATAATCATAATCACGTTTATTCACATCAGGCATTTCAAATTCAATAATCATTATCAGATAGAACTTGGATATTATATTAATATTATAGCGTGCACATCCGTCTATAACTTCCAGTGGCGGGACCAAACCCAACACAAGTTTATTAAGGAACTCATTTCGAAACAAATGAACATTGTTTTCTATCTGTCTTTTAAGTTTTTCGGTATTTTCCCTTTCCTTCTTTTCCTGTTCTATCTGCAGAGCTACCTTATTCAAGACCTCAATAAGATCAACAGAACTTACCGGTTTTAACATAAATTCATTGATACCTATACGTATGGCTTCTCTGGCATAATCAAACTCATCATGACCGCTAAGAATTATTATCTTTATCCAGGGTATGCTTTTTTTGATTATTCTGCTTAACTGCAAGCCATCCATGAAAGGCATCTTTATATCTGTTACAACTATATCGGGTTTTATTTCTTGTATCATGGGAATTGCTATCTCTCCGTCCGGGGCTTCTCCCGCCAGTACAAAGTTGGTGTTTTCCCATTTAACGTTATCCCTTATTCCCTCTCGTGTAACAATTTCATCATCAACAATAAATACCTTATACACCCAATTCACCTCTTATAGGTATAACTACTGATACCTCTGTACCCTTTTTATTCTCCGTGCTGATACCCAGACCATATTGATCTCCATAATAAAGCTTAATCCTCTTATGAACATTGCTAAGTCCAAAGCCCCTGTCCTTCATAACCATTTCCTTCGAATCGTCCTCAAGTTCCTCTTGTACCTCATTATAACGTTCCTCGGTCATTCCTGCTCCATTATCATTAATTATAAAAACTATCTTGTCATCTTCCGACTTGTAACCATTTATCGTTATTACCCCACCCTCCCTTTTGTTTTTAATGCCATGGTAAAGAGCATTTTCAACAATTGGCTGCAGTGTAAGTTTTAAAATTGTATAATTCATGATTTCTTCGCTAATATCTATTTCAAAGTCCAATATATCCCTGTACCTTATTTTCTGAATAATAAGATAGCTTCTGATGTGTGCTATTTCATCCCTTATTGTTATCCAATCATTTCCCTTACTGAGGGTAATCCTGAAAAAGCTTGAAAGTGCGCGTACAATTTCAATTACCTGCTCACTTTTGTTGGCTTCAGCCATCCATATGATGGTATCAAGCGTATTATATAAAAAATGAGGATTAATCTGAGCCTGCATAACTTTTAGCTCGGCTTTTTTCAGTTCCTCCTGCTCCTTGATACTATTCTCAAACAACTCCTTTATTTTTTCAGTCATTATATTAAAGCTTCTGCCAAGACCTGCAATCTCATCTACGTTTTTATTCTCCACTCTTACATCAAGATTACCTTCAGATATAGACTTAGTCATTTTGTGTAATACACGTATAGGCTTGGAAATGCTTTCCCCGATAACCCATACTGCAAGGCCCGAGAAAAGAACTACAAGTCCCAAGACTATTACATTGGTAAATACCCAGTTTTTAATATTGTTCTGTATCTTTGTATTGATTTCCGCAGAATCCTGAAGTTCGTAAAGAATGAACTCCTGTATGTTTTCTTCTACAAGGGAAGATACTCCCCTAATCTCCTCAAGGACTTTCTCATTCTCAGCAACAGGCCTTTTTTCTTTTATTTGCTGACCAATTGTATCTACATAGCTTGTAAGAGTCTTCATTGTACGAAGTGTTACATCAAGTCTAGTCCTGTTTTCAGGATTACTTACGTTTTTCATAATATTTTTAATATTTCTGTTTATTTCACTAATTATGTCATATTGTTTACCCTCTTCGAATTTAACCTTACCTTTTACTATCTCCCACATTTCAGAGTCTATTCTTGTCTTTACAATACCGTTTATACTATTTGCATTTGTAATGTTCGATACTACCGTATTATACTGTTCACTATACTTTAAAGAACTATAAAGCATTACAACATTTAATATCCCCATAAGCAGTATTACTACAATAAAAGGAATAATGATCTTAGTTCTTATAGATAAGTTTGCAGATGTAATTATGTCAATTAATTTGAATTTTTTTAATAGCCGCTTGATAAAGTTTAAGAGCACAATACTTCCCCCATCTATCAATATTTTTAAAACTGGTACTCCAATTCAATTTAATATTTACGATTGGGAAGCTCATATGCCGCAGTTTCTT
Source organism: Bacillota bacterium (assembly GCA_023397675.1). Taxonomy (GTDB): domain Bacteria; phylum Bacillota; class Clostridia; order Acetivibrionales; family JANLFN01; genus JAEZTC01. Next base: position 94,713 of record JAEWTV010000112.1, read on the forward strand.
CCGGGAATATACCTTCGTCAATGAGTATCCTTTTGGGAACAGCTTCACCATTAATAATATTTTTAACAGTTTCCATAAGCTTAGGACCCTGAAGAGGATTACATTCTACCGTACAATTGATTCTTCCGCCCAGCATTGCCTCAAAAGCCGCCCTAACTGCGTCAACCGATATAATCTTTATATCTTTTCCAGGCTTCAGCCCGTATTCCTGTATTGCCTCAACTGCACCTAAAGCCATATCATCATTGTGAGAAAAAAGATAATGAATCTTATTTCCCTTACTTTTCAGGAAGTATTCCATTACTTCCTTTCCTTTGGATTCCATAAAATCTCCAGATTGGGATAATATAATTTTTATATTCGGGTTTGCTTTTATAGTTTCTTCAAAGCCTTTTTTACGGCCTATTGCCGGTGTTGAGCCTGCATTCCCCTCTATCTCAACAACATTTATATCTCCTTTTAAACCCTTTGTTTGTTCCAAGAGCCATCTACCGGCTTTCTTTCCCTCTTCCTCAAAGTCGGAGCCTATACATGTAACATAAAGAGATTTGTCCGTTATCTCAATAGTTCTGTCCAATATGACTACTGGAATATTTGCAACTTTTGCTTCCTTTAATACTGAATCCCATCCACTTTCTATAATAGGTGAAAACGCTATTACATCAACCTGTTGAGCTATAAATGATCTTATTGCTTTTATCTGTTCACTCTGCTTTTGATATGCATTTGAAAACTTAAGTTCTATACCGGCTTTTTTTGCTGCAGATTTAATAGATTCTGTATTGGCAGCACGCCAGTCACTTTCATCCCCAAGTTGTGAAAAACCTAGAACAATTTTTTTCTGGGTTGTTTTTTCTAGTGTAGTACTGTCAACAGAGTTATTGTTTTGTGTTGAACAAGAAATTGAAGATACTAAGAAAAACAGTAGAGTGATAAAAGCTGAAATCTTTGCAAGCCTTTTCATTTTTAACCCCCATATCCTCATTTTAGCGACACTTAACCACATACTTATTATAAAACTATTAATTGAACATAACAATTGATTAAATTTTTGCAAAGTTACAATGTTTTACGATTCGGAATATAATTGATTCCAATACAAACAAATAGAATTTAAATAATGTTGATTTTTATATTCCGATAAAGACAAAAAAAGGATTGTGCTTGATTACACAACCCTTTTCCTATAATTCCCTTTTATTATAAAAGCCTTTTACTCCTATTTGAAAGGGTTTTCATCCTTATAAAGCATTTCTGCCGGTTGGTTGAAGGCAACATCTTCTATTCCCAGAAGCTTCATTACTGCGAAAAGAATTTTTCCTACATGCTTGAAGGCAACACCGCCATGGTGAGGATACCTTTTAGCAATAAGCACATGTCTGTAGAACCTTGCCATTTCTTTAATTGCGAACACACCAATGGCTCCGAAGGATTTAGGATCTACGTCTATTATTTCACCCTCAGCTACATAGCTTCTTAGCTTGCAGTCTGCTGTACTCTGTAATCTGAAAAATGTTATCTCACCTGGCTTTATAGTACCTTCGAGGGTTCCTCTGGAAATATCCGGCTCCTTATCTGGCTCAAGCAGCCTATGCATAATAAGCTGGTATTTCATTGCGCAGTTCTTCATGCAGCTTGAAGGTGTATTTCCACAATGGAAGCCCATAAACAGGTCTTTAAGCGTATAACCTTCAAATTTACCCTTATTGTTTTCATACATATCCTTTGGAACTGTATTGTTTATATCAAGAAGAGTTGCTGGAAGCTGTGTTGCACATGTGATTATGTATTCACTTAATGCACCGTAAATATCAGTTTCACAGGCTACAGGTATACCAATTGATGCAAGCCTTGAATTCACATAGCATGGAACAAACCCAAACTGTGTCTGGAACGCAGGCCAGCATTTATTCGCGAACACAACATATTCTGATGCACCCTTGTTATTTTCAGCCCAATCTTTCAATGTAAGCTCATACTGTGCAAGCTTGGGCAGAATTCCCGGATAACCGTTTCCGCCGCCCAGTTCGGCTTCCATTTCCTTTACAACTGAAGGAATTCTCGGGTCATTTGCATGCTTGTTGAATGCTTCAAACAAGTCAAGTTCGGAATTCTCCATAATCTCCACTCCAAGGTCATAAAGAGCCTTGATAGGAGCATTACAAGCGAGAAAATCCTGAGGTCTTGGTCCAAAACTGAATATTTTTAACTTTGAAATACCCAGTAAAACTCTTGCTATACCTTCAAAATCAATAATCATTTCTGTAATATCATCAGGAGTACCAACCGGATATTCAGGAATATATGGATTCAAATTTCTAAGCCCCAGGTTGTAGGATGCGTTGAGCATACCGCAATAAGCATCCCCGCGACCATTTATAAGGTTGGTTTCAGTCTCTTCGGCAGCAGCTACAAACATTGAAGGTCCTTTAAACTTCTGTGCCAGTAACGTCTCAGGTCCTTCAGGTCCAAAATTGCCCAGGTAAACTATCAGTGCATTAACATCTGCAGCCTTTATTTCATCAAGAGCTTTAAGCATATCCTTTTCATTTTCTACAACCGTATTAGCCTGAAAAAGCTCAATTCCCTTGCCTGAGCAAGCCTTTGCAACAGCCTTTCTTCTTTCCTTGCTCAGTTCAACCGGAAAGCAGTCTCTGCTTACAGCTACAATTCCAAGCTTTACTTTTTGAATATTGTTCATATAAAATTCCCCCATTAATTAAAATAACTTAAATAATATTGCTGTGTACCTACAATCCTATATCAATTATACATTAATGTTTTTGCAGTTTAAATAATTGATTAAACGAATAAACTAATGTGCCTTGATTTTTTAAATGCTATTTAAAGAGCAAGAAAAGTTTAACACAGCCAGCATATATTATACATGAGACATGCCTTAGATATTAAAAAGGTTGTGACCCATCGTCACAACCTTTTTGTAAGTGTATTATTCCTTGATACAGTTCCTACTTCGTCAAAAGATTATACAGCACCTGTGCAATTTCTGCCCTGGTTGTTGTGCTTTCACAATAAAGCTTACCACCGCTGCCGCTTATAGTTCCTGTTTGCACAAACAAAGTCATTGCATCCCTTGCCCATGGAGCTACCAGTCCAGCATCACTGAATGCAGACAATTGCTTTCCCGATGTACCTTTTGGAAGCTCACCTATTACCTTTAAAGCATTATACAGAAGGGTGAACATTTCCTGCCTGGTAATTTCCTTGTCCGGTGCGAACTTGTTGTTTCCTACTCCTCCGGTAATGCCAAGCCGTTTAGCCGCAGCCAGATAGCCGGTGTAATAGGTACTGCCTGCATCTGTGAAGTTATCCTTAGAGCTTTCATCCGGTTTGATTCCGTATGCACGCATCAGCATTACCAGGAATTCGCCTCTTGTAAGCTTTGCTGCAGGATTATAACTGCCACTGCCGGTTCCACCAGAGATATTTCGTGCTGAGATGAAGCCCACTGCTTTAGCATACCATGCATCTGCTGGTACATCTTTGAAACTCACTTTATTATATCCAACCGCATACTGTGAAAAGTGGTTTGTGCTAAATGTCACCTTACCCGTTGCCTGATCATAGTGACAATTGGTTACCATTTCAGGTTTGCCTTCTGCATTGATGTAATATATGACAATAGCATTCGCATCCTCACCTGGTTTCAGGGTATAAGGTACAGCTACTGTTACGTTCCCGCCAAACTGCGATATTGTCTTACTCCCGCTGGTAACACTGAAATTGTATACAGGCTTGTCCCCTATTGCTTGTTTTGCTACTTCACTAAGAGTTCCCGCATCAACCTTTGTAGCAGTTATCTTCACATCAGCCGCTGCCTGCCCGGAAATGGTATCAATGGCCTTATCACTGAAGGTTATTGCAGCAACAGGTGTTGATACTGTCAAAGCCGCTGTATTACTGTCTGCCACAGCATCTACCGCTGTCTTTGGCAAATCTGTTTCAACTGTCTTTACATCTGAAGCTGCTTCTACTTTTATTTCGACAACTGCTTTAGTGCCATTCCCCTGCTTTACCGCTTCTTCTGCCGCCTTGCTGACAGCATCATTTACTTGTGTGTGTGTTACTGCTGCTGTCGCTTTTCCTGTATTGTCAACAGTAGCTTCTGCCTTTGTTGTGGCAGTTGAAACATTATGTGTTTCAGTTGTCGTAGGTGTAGTCTCCGGTTTGGTTGTCTGATTATCGACTGGCTTGTTGTTGTTATTGTTGTTATTATTTACTGCTGCCTTAATTTCTATCGTGTAAGTCGTTGTCTTGCCGCCCACCGTTACGGTTAATGTCTGACTTGCCGCTGGTGCACTGGTGTTAAAGCCGCTTATGTCAGTCTTTGTTATTGTTTCCACTTTTGTTGTACTGTCACTGTAGGTTCCGGTTACCTCCATACCGCTTATGTCAAGGCTATCGCCTACTGTGTAGCTTAGCTTGGTTGCAGGTTTGGTGATTGCTATACTTTGCAATGCTGCCTTAATTTCTATCGTGTAAGTCGTTGTCTTGCCGCTCACTGTTACGGTTAAGGTCTGGCTTGCCGCCGGAACACTGCTATCAAAGCCGCTTATGTCAGCTTCTGTTACTGCTTTGTCTTTTGTTGTCCCGTCGCTGTAAATTTCGGTTACAACCATACCGTTTATGTCAAGGCTATCGCCTACTATGTAGCTTAGCTTGGTTGCCGGTGTGGTGATTATTATCCTCTCGATTGTCAGTACTTCATTGTAATAGCTGTTATTTCCAGGGCTGAAGGTTACATTGATTAATGTAACTGTACCGCTTTTGTTATAGAAATCAGTCCCATGATAACTGCCGTTGGTGCCATTATTAGAGGGAAACTCACCAGTGCTGCCAGCACCACCCACAGCGTTATTACCAGAAAAAGAACTATCTCTTATTGTAAAAGAGCCATTTTGGTTATATATCGCACCACCTTCTCCATTTCCACCATTACCGCCACGAAAGTCACCTGTACCACCTGTACCGCCGGTGGAGCTATTGCCATTAAAAGTACTGTTGTTTATTATAAGAGATCCTGAGTTAAGAAAAATCGCCCCGCCTTCCCCACTGCCGCCGATAGCACCACTAAACATATCTGTTCCGCCTTTACCGCCTATGGAGCTATTGCTCTTAAAAGTGCTGCTGTTTATTGTGAGTTTTCCTGAGTTAAGGAAAATCGCCCCGCCTTGTCCATTGCCTCCATCAACGTTCCTAAACCCGGTTGAAGCGCCTTCGCCACCCGTGGAGCTATTGCTCTCAAAAAGGCTATTGGCAATCACAAGTGACCCCGCTTCTACATAAATGGCTCCACCGTATGCTTTACCACTTTCACCATCATAACGTAAGACTCCAGCTTTACAACCTGTTGTTTTATTGTTTTTAAATGTAACATTATCAATAAACACAGTTCCATTCTTAACCAACAAACCCCCGCCCTTACCATCAATTGCACCAATTACCGAACCATCTGATACAGTTATCCCTTTTATAAAAACGCTTCCGCTATCCACCTCCAAGACACCGTAAAGATTATTACCGCTGATGGTAACACTACTGCCGGAACCATCAATGTCTAAATTCTTATTTATTGGAGGCAGTGCACTGTTCAACACAATTATACCATCAAGTCCTTTCTTGAACGTAATATTAGTCCCCGAAGGCGCATTCTGTATAGCATAACGCAGAGTGCCCAGGCTGCCATCATCGCTTAAGGAATCGACTATCCAATTGTATGAATCAAAAATAACTGAAACATTGCTAACGGTCATGTTATCTGTGGTATCAGTCGCTGTGTAGACAACAGTCTCAGCATAGGCATCTGTCACATTAAAGGTTGCTGTCCCGCTGCTATCAGTAATACCGCCATTTACTGCTGTTATATTAGAATGTCCGCTGTCCTTGCTTAATACCACAGTCTTACCGGCTGCCGGAGTCCCATCGTTATACTTCAGGGTTACTGTAATTGTTGATTTATCGCTGCCATTGGATAAAACATTTGTCTTATCGACTGTAACAGAACACTTATCGACATCTGGCGGAATAAAAGTTACAGAGGCGGTCTGAGCTAAAGGTACATTAATTGCTGTAGCTGTTACCGTATAGATTACTGTCTCAGGTTTGGTATCGGAAACTGTAAATGTAGCTACTCCGCTGCTGTCTGTGGTAACCTGTGCCTGACTTCCTGAAGTACCGCCATTAATAGCTGAATACTGAGATGAAGGCATAAGCTTTAACGGTACGTCGCTCATCGGATCTTCTTTATAGTCCTTGAGAGTTACTGTTATAGTTGAAGAAACGCCGGTGTTAACACTGGTTTCGCTTACTACTACATTGGATTTCTCTGAGTTAACATGGGTCACAGCACCTCCGTAAACCTCGATATTGGGATCGATATACAAGGCGGGACGGACACCCCTTTGATAATCTGGTTCTACGTTTCCCAAGTAGGCGCTGGTACCGCAACTTACGAAATAAACCCATTTATTAGCACAAGGAGTAAGTGTCCAGTAATTTTGTAGCTGACCTTCAAGAAAGCCTCCTAAAGATTCACTATAGTCCACAAAATAAGCCTGCCATTCACCGGCACTGATTAAACCAACGTAATCCTCAACTGTACCCCAATTGTGCTTTTGGATCAATGCCCGGTCTCCGGACGGCAAGCTGTTATAAAAATTATTGTTCAAAACAGATTCAATAATTGAACCTTTAAAAGCAGTAGTGCTCCCAAAGCCACAAGGGCCGCCATATAAACCTTCCATCAATAGGTACCCTGTACTAGGGTTGAGCACAATCCAGCTATGGCCGGCAAAAGATACTTTATCTCCTCCATGCATGGATTTTATATCTGTTGCCTGCGCCTTGGTCTGAATAGTCTGAACCATCATGGCTGCTGCCAGTAAAATCACACAAAGTAAAATTTGCAGCGACCTCTTAATTTCCTTTTTCACTCTGATTACCCCTTTCATATATGCTCAAAACTGTAAAAGTTGACAAAATAATTGTGCTTTTGCACATATTATATAACATTTTACTGAACCACCACTGAACAAACAGTGACAACGGGATGAAGTTGTTGACATACTGTGGTTTGGAATTTACTTCTTAAGCTGGAACACTGTTAGATATGATGTTAATCGGTGCTACATATAGGTGTAAAAAATTTTTTGACACTTTAATATTATGTTAAATTTCTTCAAAAAAAGTATTCTTATACAAACATAATATTTCATTTTTCTTGGAAAAACAAGTTTATTTATAATGACTTTTATTATTAAAAAAGCACCTCACAATAAACCACATTATTTCAATTTTTCCTGAAAAATTACCTAGATATATATTTTTGTACATTAAAGACTTTACACAATTTCGTATCTCAGGAATATCAAAAAGGCACGCATAATTTATTTATATGTGCACATTAGCATAAAAAAAGTGCACCTCAATGTTATTTGGGTGCACTTCACAAGGTGATAATTTTTATATATGTAAGAAACCGAATGTAAATATATAAAATGGATACAGCTTACTCTGTTTTTATTCTCTTACCTCCAAAGGCATGTATGGTTCGTGTCCCTGCTATGCATCTTCCCCACTGAAGAGTTCCTGCCGGAACAAACAATTCGTCACCGGGATTGAGGACTATTTCCTTATCTTCAAAGCAGGCAATATACTGACCTGACACTACGACAGTGTACTCGTCAAAATCATGCTTGTGTTTTTTTGACTCTCTGTCGGAATTGCAGGTCCAGAAAGCCATCTGTCCGCCTCCCGGTCCCTCATAATAATACCCTTCAATATCCTCTGTGTTCTGAGCGCTGCCGGGTACACGGTTCTTTGTGTTTTTCATGAATTCGGGAAAATCTCTCATCACTGCTTACCTCCTCTACATCCCAATATTATTTTTTAACAAATTCATTATTTTTATCTTACTGCTGTCATATATCGATTATACAAATCACTGCATTCCGCCATACATTCTAAATATAGCTTCCTTATTTTATCATCAGGGGAAATTTCTAAATAGGATTCCTTTTCCAGAATTTCAATTAAGGGCTTCATTTCATAATAATACCTATAATCTCCATCTTTTCTTAACAACTCCAGATACTGCGCTAACATTTGAATATAGCTTTGCCCGCCTGCTCTAAACTCACACAATTTTATCAAGTCATCATAAAATGTTATAACATCATTTGAGAAAGACCTGCCATGTTCTTCTCTATTTTCTAGCCAATAGTAATGTCCAAAAGGTGTATCCCATAACATACCCTTTATATCAGATGCTCTTTGAATCATACAATGATACCACTTATCAGTTTCTAAAAGCTTTTTAACATCAAGAACTTTATATTCAATTGAAAATGTCTTAAATTTGCTATTGGCAATATGATTAAATATATTTGCATTGTTCTCTTTATCTATTAAGTTGGTAATGGAACACCAACATATATAATTGGGATCTAAACTACCTATAATGCATAACTTTTCTTTGCTAATATATAATTCAATATATGTTTCCTTACCAGTCAAATCATAACTTGGTTTTACTTTATTGCTTTCATTTATTAAGTTAAACCTTTTTACATTATTTAAAAGCATTTATAATCCTCCCCTCTTAAAATACTTTATTCAGAACTTATCATACAATTGAGTACAATGGCAATCATTGTACCAATGAGGACGTTTTGATTTTCTTAAACCCTTAAAATACTCCTTGGAGGTTATTAATGATAGTGCCTCATTCTCTATTCTATTTTACCGAATACTCCTGTAGTAACCTTTCCTTCATCTCCCACAATGGCTTTGACAAATCAACATAGTATTTATGAGGATTTTCAAATCTTTTTACTTCATCCCACAAGGTATCAATTTGCTCTTTACAGTAGCCTTTTATTTCGCTTAACTTCGGATTTTCATATACACAGGCTCCCTTATCAAAAATCCTGACTAAAAGCTTATTTGCAGAAAAGTTGGTTATAGTCTTTCTTTTCCATGTGTATTCAGGATCAAACAGTTCATAAGGCTTGCTTTCATCTATAACCTCATCATTAGTCGTAAGTACGTCTGCAATTGCTTTTCCGCTCGCCTTGTCAAAAAGCCTCCAAGCCTGTTTAAATCCCGGATTGGTTATTTTCCCTACATTTTCACTAAGCTTTATTTTAGGAATCATTTCACCATTTTCTTCAATTGCCACCAGCTTGTAAACCCCGCCAAATACCGGCTCTGATTTAGAAGTGATTAAGCGTTCCCCAACACCAAATAAATCTACCTGTGCACCTTGTACAAGTATATCCCTTATAATAAATTCATCCAGTGAGTTTGATGCAACTATTCCACAGTCATTGAACCCTGCTTCATCCAGCATTCTTCTCGCTTCCTTCGAAAGATACGTAATATCACCGCTATCAATCCTTATTCCTTTAGGTCTGAACCCTCTCGGAACCACTTCCTCGTTAAATATTTTTATTGCATTAGGTACACCGGATTTTAATACACTGTAAGTATCTACAAGAAGCGTACAACTATCGGGATATGTTCTTGCATAAGCACGGAAAGACTCCAATTCGGTTGGGAACATCTGAATCCAGCTATGTGCCATTGTACCTATAGCCGGAATGTCATATTCCCTCTCTGCGATTGTGCATGCAGTACCAACACACCCACCTATGAATGCAGCTCTTGCGCCATAAATAGCTCCATCATAACCCTGTGCCCTTCTTGAACCGAACTCCATAACGCCTCTTCCCTGTGCAGCCCTGACAATACGGTTTGCTTTTGTGGCTATTAGACTTTGATGATTTATTGTTAATAGGATCATTGTTTCAATAAACTGAGCTTCAATTACAGGTCCTCTAACCGTTACAACAGGTTCATTCGGAAATATCGGAGTGCCTTCAGGTATAGCCCACACATCACAGCTGAACTTAAAAGTTTTAAGATATTGCAAAAATTCTTCACTGAATTGCTTTTTACTTCTTAGGTACTCTATATCTTTATCCTCAAACCTAAGGTTTTTAAGATACTGTATAAGCTGCTCAACTCCAGCCATTATTGCATAGCCGCCATTATCCGGAACCTTTCTGAAAAACATATCAAAATAGGCTTGTTTATCTTTCAGGTTATTCTGCAAATATCCATTTGCCATAGTTAATTCATAAAAATCAGTCAACATAGTTAGGTTCATTTTATCCATTTCAAACCTCCATGTCCCCAATGTGCAGGAGTTTATTTTTTATAAATGAGCAGCGCAGGAGAGAAATCTGACGCTGCAGAGCGACGCTTATCATGCGTTCTGAACAACTTCTACTCCATTAATTATCATATTGTACAGTGCCATTACATTCATTAAATCACCATTATGTATACCTAAATCATAAGTTTCAACTACATTTATGGGTACAATAACTCTTGCATTTTTATTTTGCATGTTGAACCAGGTTTTTAGCGTTATTGCAAATTGCTGTACACAGATGTCGGTACAGTCGCCGGTAATTATAAAGGTATTTATATGCTCGTTTTCTTTAAGCCATTTTTGAAATTCTTCTTCAATAAAACCATTTGTAGAGTTTTTAGGAATAAGAGTATAGCCTCCTATTTCTATAAGTTCATCAACAATTTTACCTTCACTGGTTCCTACCATACAATGTTCAGGATACGAATTGAATTCCGGCGAAGCCTTTGTGTGGCAGTCTGCGAATGTAAGCTTTGTAATGTGCAATTGGTCGCAGCGCCTTGATAATTCTGCTATTTCAGGTATCAAGCTTTCCACTCTTGGACTCATTAATGCCCCTTCTCTGGCAAAACCGTTTACCATATCAACTATTACAAGTGCTGTTTGCTTCCCATTCAAATCTTTCAATTGGATAGCGGGAAGCCTTGTTAGCATATCAAATATCTCTTCAAGTGTTTCAACACTTCTTTTCAAAAACCCGTTTTTATCAGACATTACCATACGGTTTCCCCTTTCAAAACATGTTACATATAAAGCATATCACACATTCGGCCAGTTTAGGTTAAATCTGAATAGCTTGCTGGATTATTTTCTCCAAGGGGATAAAATCAGGAAAAGGTTAATCTAATTATGAAAAAAGATAAGTATAGATAGGGTGTATTTTATCTGACCTAATCATTCAGGCCCTTTCCATTAAGGATTTGCTGAATACATTTTTCAATCCTTGACTCCCGGGTTTTGGATTGTTTAGGCTGAGAAAAATGAAGAATATATGCCCTTTGCCGACCTGGCGTTAATTTTTCGAAAGCAGCCTTCAAATCAGGATTTTCATTAAACTTGTTTTGTAATTCTTCAGGGATGGATTCCATACTCTTTTTAAAATCCACCTGCAAGCCGGCTTTTTCTATTTCAATTGCTTCATAAATATAGTCTTTCAAGACAGCTTCCATCTCAACTATTTCCTTAACATCAGTAAATCGCACCTGACGAGCTGCCTGCACATTCTCGGTCTGTTGGGTAAGGATTCCCCTGGGGTCCTTTAATAACGCACCTTTAAAAAACAGCACCGCACAATATTCTTTGAATCCGTGTATTAAAGCGATGTTGTCTGTACCTAGTGTGTAGCAGGGTTTACCCCACTTGAATTCCTCGTTCAGTTCACAGTCAAGAAGGATTATTCTCAGTTTTTCCATTTCCTGCTGCCACTTTTTAAGTTTGCTCAGGTATTCATCAACCTTGGGATTCATATTTGCCATTAGCTGCACCTCAATAAAATTTTCTTAGGATTAGTATTAGACAAAAGAAGTGTAAATAATTCTGTTTTATAGGAAAATCAGAGGGAAGGTTCTGCTGATTGCGTCTAAGAACTTACCAATGCTATCAACAGTTTAGTCAGATTCAGTTAAGTTTTAAATTTCCGCAGGATGTTTTATTCACTCTTCGCTTTATGTTTGCCCTTGTGCTTTAAAAGGAAGATAATCACACCGCCAACTACCAGTATGCCCAAAATTGCGATCCCCAAAATGAGTGACGAATCGTTCCCGGTAGTATTTTTATACAACTCATTTTTATTATTTAAATTCGTTTTTGTTTGTTCTGGTTGCGTTTTATTTTTAACTTCTGAATTAGCTATACTTTCTTCAGATACTTCACCAATTCTTGTACTGTCAACCCCCAGGTTGAATGATTTATCCTCAAATTTCTCATAGTATAGCTCTTCTATTTTATAGTTTTCTTTTTCACCATGCTTAAGCTTTACCAGTTCTTCAGCAAGATTAATGCTTGCAACCCTGTTGAAATCTGCTTTGTTAAATACATATACCAGTTTGTTACTCAAGTCGTAAATATTTGAGTATTTTGTCCCTCCATCACCCCAATCCTGCTTTACTTTTGAAAGGACATCCTTAAAGTTCGCAAGCGAGATATTATCAAAACCTTTTAGCATTGCTTCAGCTGTCTCATACCTATTGCACGGATAACCCCCTAATTCAGGATTGGAAATGAAAAAATTTGTTACAACCTGATAATCCTTCTCTTTCGGTATTATTCTCATCTCACCCTGAACCCATTCGACAATTGCTGATTTACCTGTTGCATCTGCCAACAATAAATGGTCTCCAAAGCTCTTAGGGATATTGTATTTTTTGAGAAAAACAACTGCTTCATCTACATTTGAACATTTGGAAAGAACCTCTTCTCCAAAATTCATACCCAGGGTTTGCATGCCTTTGGAATAAGGCACATTTGTTGAAGGGCAAGCAGCTCCATCATAAAACAACCCCTTTTCGTTCATACCTCCCTGAACATACGTTGAATTGGAGAAAAGCACCACTCCGTATGAATCTTTATCAGCTGCTTTAACTGTCATGCTGGAATTAACGCGATAAAGATAATCCTCATTGTTTCCGACTAATACCTTTCCACCCTGTACTTTTGTAAATATAGTACATGCATAGGTGTAAAAGTTTGTTGTAAAGAACATAACAACTATTACCAATAGTAATGCGAATATCTTGATGTGCACTTTTTCTTTAACTCTATCATTTTTACAAGTCATATAAACATATCCTTTATTAAAAATTAGGGGTAAGGTTCTGAAATTTACGTCTTATATCCGGTGCATAAACTAATTACTGCCACTCTTGGTATTGGCAACACCTGCCATTTTTTAATCTTATCATATAGAAAAAATGTAATCAACAGAACGGTTACCTTGATCTCCGAGATCCTACACGGTACGTCTTTAAATAATCTCCCCGAAATATAACAACCCTGCTGTCAAGGCACATTCTGCATACTGAGACATATTATATTATGTAATCTATTTAAGGAGTATCATATGTATAATAAATTTCTATACCCTTATTACATTAATACACCAATGAATAAACCATACAATACATATAATAATCAAATAATGAATCAATATAGCTATTTATCAGGTACACCAAGTTATAACTCCTATTATGACAGTAATCAGACCGTACAAAATTTTAAATCAATAATGGAGAATCAGGGCTTTATTGTTCAGGAAGGTACGTTAAGATATATAGATATATTAAAACTGTGCAGCGAAGGCATAATTGGCAATTGTTTGGCAAATAACGTAGGTGCTCCCTACGCAGCCTGCTTGCTTCCGCCGGCTCCCAACCAGAATCCTTCCAGAGGGCAGCAGCCTCCAATAGGATATAACCCTGACAATCCTGGTAATTATCCTGCTAACCCAAAGTATATCCCCGGAATAAACTCAAAACTAAGACCAGACGAGGCAGTGGTATTAATCGGAATAACACCTCCTCCTGCATTGTATTATTGCTTCCGGAGTTATGTCGGGTTTATTGAAAATAAACCGGGAAAAGATTACAGCGGATATATAACGACCGGTGATGATAATACCGGTTTTTATCATATGATCTTTGCCAGTCTGGGTGATCAGCTAAATAATTATAATATACGGACTCTAAATACCCAAAGCGGAGGGTCTGGAGGACCTTTTAACAGTCCCACAATAATCATTAGTACTGCTGACAGAAATATTAGCACTCGACTCCGTAATGCTTTAGGTACTGCTGGTTACAGTCAGAACATAATGAATGATGACAATATACCTATAGAACTGGTTAATATGGGACTTGAAAAGGGTAAAGATAATTTTATGTTTATAATGAGGTTCGTTTTATGGGCGGATAAAAATATAGGTGATCAATATATTAATAATATTGATAAATATATTAAGGTATTCCGCATCACTCCTAAAACCCCTCTTTCCAACCCAGCCCCCTGGCCGGTACCAACACTTAAAATCAGGGAAACAGGAATTACCGAATATCAGGTTGTCCCCAACGCCAGACGTGATATGGATTATCTGCGAAACCAAATAATTAAAAAATATGGAAGTCCAGAGTATGATCATGTAGACCTGGATATGAATATCGCTATTCCTGATAATTACAATGCTATACTTAGGGATTATAATGTTTATGGGGATGACAGAGATGGCGTGTATTTTAAAACACAAGATTTCCAATTAACAAGCGATGAAGACTTTGTCATGGTATATGGCATCAACCATGAACGAACCGGGAAAGCGATATATTCCAATGCAAGCTTTTATGGAGCAGAGTATTATAATGGAGTCCTTGGAGTTTTCAGTACAGTTCAGTTTCCAGATACCGCCACGCCATATTTTCCTCAAGGGTATGAAAACGCCGGGTTTTATTATGTCTATAAAATGGCAAGAAAAGCTGATGGAGACAATGTTGCTGTTATACCCTATAGCACAGGAAACCCTCTTGGTAAGGCGTTTGGAGTTGACAATAACAAGGATGCTCGTATAGTCTTCAGAGTTTATTTGGATAAAACAGCTATGGTAGGCCCATATATTTTTGATGTCATTTGGAATCAAGCTATATTATTTAGGAAGAAGAAAAGGGTTTGAGGAAAATTGAAAAAACAGCACTGAAAGCCAGTGCTGTTTTAATTTTTACCTGAGATATCTACAGAATGTGCCTTTAAAATCAATTTCTTCGAATAACTTTTTCTTTCCAGTTTAATTATATCATATATAAAAGTTTAGATGCAGACTGTTTATTTTTCTACTAAGCCACTAAAATATGATTAATATGATCTGCAGATAAATATAAAAGGAGTGTATCAGCATGAATGATAAAAAAGATGTTTTAGATAATGGTCCTTTTTTTCATGGTACTAAAGCAGAACTAAAAATTGGAGATTTATTAGAACCACAGCACTTATCAAATTACCAAAATAAAAAATCCAACTATATTTATTTTACTGCAACATTAAATGCCGCTAAATGGGGTGCTGAATTAGCAACATCTAAATCAAAAGAAAGAATTTATATTGTAGAACCATTAGGTGAATTTGAAAATGACCCGAACTTAACTGACAAAAGATTTCCTGGAAACCCAACACGTTCTTATCGGTCTAAATCTCCCTTGAAAATAATAGCCGAATTAGGTTCATGGGAAAGACATTCCGACGAAGAGATAAATCATATGCTTTCATCTTTAAAAAAGTTAAGTGATGAAGGGAAAAATGTAATATACGATTAATCCATAAATATACAATCCGCAACCTTGTACGGCTTTTTTTATGTTAGAATTGTTTGTTTTACTATTTAATAAATTTATTCTCCTCCAGCTCCTTGAAGGCCAAATCAAGTTCCTCCCTTGTATTCATCACAATGGGACCTCCCCAAGCGATAGGCTCGTTAAGCGGTTTCGCCGAAAAAAGCAAAAATCTGATACCACTATCCGATGCATGCACCCAAAATCTACGCCCTGTGTTAAACAAAACAGCCTGCCTTTCTGCTATAGTTGTATCGCTTTCGGGTTCAAATCTGCCTTCGCCCTGGACAATGTATATAAACAGCGTTGAACTTTCCTCACTGTCAAAGTGCCATTCGCTGCCTTCCTCTATTTCGACATCCAGATAAGTAGCTTTCACATGGCTGCCTTCAAATGCACCCTTTGTCCCCAGATAGTCCCCCGCAATAACATGTATTCTATTCCCGCCTTCAATAATTACAGGAATTTTTTCTCTTTTAATGTCCCCATAACTTGGAGCCGTCATCTTTTCCTTTGCAGGTAAGTTCAGCCAAAGCTGTGCTCCCAACATTCGTACTGATGGCTGTGGCATCTCCTGATGAATGATTCCGGATCCAGCCGTCATCCACTGACAATCCCCATCCCTGATGCTCCCAGTGTTACCAAGGCTGTCACAATGCTCAATATCACCTTGTATCAGGTATGTTATCGTTTCAATTCCTCTATGGGGGTGCCATGGAAATCCTTTGGTATAATCATCTGGATTTTCGGAATCAAAGGCATCCAACATTAAAAAGGGGTCATAATCCTTCGTATCATGATATCCTATTACCCGCACCAGCTTTACACCCGCACCATCAATCGCATGTTTGCCCTGGGTGATTTTTTTCACTGTCCTTAATTCACTCATCTTCTCAATTCCCTTCTATATACCAAATGCTGAATAATTGATTGATAAACAATTTACTATCTGAACAAATAGCTTGTCATAGAAAGTGCCCCCAATGTACAAGAGTTATTAAAAATTCTCAATCGGTCATCCTTTCTGGACGCTCCCAGTACATACAAGAGAGGGTAAAAATGTTCAGGAGTAAAGAATGCTAGTTGTGATGACTCTCCTAAAGAGTTATAATTAATGACCTCAAAGTGTTGTTGATTGATGATTTTATCCTTAATTAATTCATCAAATTCAACCGCCCATTGATATCCTCCCTTCATCTCCCAATTGACCCTAGAAAGATTATGGACCACATTTCCGCTTCCAAAGATCATGACTCCTTTTTCACGAAGTACGCTTATCTCCTGTCCAATTTTATAATGAGCTTCTGCGGGTGCATCAATATCTATGCTAAGCTGAAAAACGGGTATATCTGCTGAAGGGTACATCCTTTTAAGAACAGACCAAGTACCATGGTCAATTCCCCAGCTGTTGTCAATCGTCACTTCCCTGCTTATGAGTTCTATGGCAGCATTTGCGAACTCATGAGTACCCGGGGCATTATACGTTACCCTGTATAATTCTTCCGGGAAGCCATACATATCATATACCGTTTTGGGATTTTCTTTAGAATTGACTCTTGTCCCTTTGGTAACCCAATGAGCCGATACAGACAGTATTGCCCGAGGCTTTGGTATTTCTCCGGCTATTTCTTTCCATCCTGATGTGTATATATTATCCTCAATAGCATTTAAAGGCGAACCATGGCCAACAAATAAAGCAGGCATTTTTTCTCTTACCAACAAATTCACTTCCTATACATAATCTGATATGAATCCATTTATTATATTACCATTCTTTAACCTTTTAAAACATAAATAGGTATCTTCAGAATCTTCCATTGCCTACAGCAAAAATTCAACATAAAAAGAAGCAAAACTCTACTTTTTCTAAGTAAAGTCTTGCTTCGGTTGCCTATAGATTATTTTCCATAAAATAAGGTTCCTATTACCTGACTGTAATCCGATTCCGGCCATTTTCCTTGGAACAGTATAATACCTCATCAACTTTTTTTATCATCTGCTCCAAGGTAAGTTTTTCGTTGAGCTCAATAATTCCAACGCTAACCGTTGGAGAATAAACTGCATCTTTTCCCTTGTTTTTTAGAGCATCCATAAACTGATTAAGAATCTGTCTGGCCTCCTCGGTTTCGACCGCCAACACTCCAATAAATTCATCCCCGCCCCAGCGAGCTGCTATTCCATATGCGTTGATTGCCTTACGTAACTCATCAGTAACCATAGCAAGAACCATGTTTCCAAAGATGTGCCCATTCATGTCATTAATTTCTTTAAAACGGTCAATATCCAACATGAAAAATGTCTTTTTCTTTTCCCGGTGCTTCCGGACAAATGCCGAATACTGTTTGGAGAATAGCTTTTTGTTCGGTAGTCCGGTCAGTTCGTCAGTATTTTCTATCGCTATAATATGTTTATTGTAATTAATAATTACAATTGTTGTTACAAAAATACATACCGCAAGCGAAATCAGCATGAAGAGTATATTGCTCTTCATCCTTTCCTGGAATGAGCTGCTGATAGAGCTGGTTTCCATCTTAAACACCAGGTACCATCCAAGGGTGTCGTCATATTTAGTAATCAGACATTTTCGCTCACCGCCGGAAGTAAACCACTGTATTTCAGAATTACCAGTCTTGTTCATCTTAATTTTTTCATTGATTCCGATGTACTCCGGCAGCTTATCTTGACTGATAAAGATATCGGTACCACTTGTGAAGGAGTTTTTAGCGCCGCCCATATTCATTATGTAAACTGACAGATTGTAATCTTTTTCATAGGAACGGATCGTGTCCTCTATGAAGGAGGCTTGGAGTCCAACCCCGATTACGCCCAGAAGCCTGCCATTATCCCCCTCTACGCGGAAATTTACAAATACTGTAACATTATTCTTATTAGCTTCATTGGTATCAACCTGTAAATCATACTCATGACCGGATTCTATAAAATTATAATACCAGACATCATGATTATCATTCTTTGAAACCCTCTTGTTCAAGCCATCCTGATAATAATACTTGCCCGTCTGAGCTGAGACACAGAACACTGTCGTATAGTCGTACTTTATCTGATAAGCTTTAAGATAGCTGTACAACTGTTCCATATATGCAGTATTTTCGGAGTTTACAGATTCCTTTGAAAGCCATGTTTTAAGGAATTCATCGTTTGCCATTGTCTTGGAGACCATCACAGGCTTGCTCATGGAGCTTTCGATATGGTTAGAAATATCTTTATCGGCAAGGCTAACTATGTTTTCAAGATGCTTTTCAGCCAGTTGCTGGTATGCTTTTGTATCTTTATACACAATTAAAGTAAATCCAGCTATTATAGAAAAGATAATGATCATATTACTGATCAGCAGCAAATGCTTTTTCATGTTAAATTATACTCCCCAGGTTTTTAACGTTCCAGCGGCTATATGAGTGTATGGTAATTATACCGCCTAAATGTTACATATTTTTACCTTAATACTACAACAAAAAATAGTCAAATGAAATATTGACTTTAGATAAAAGTCAACGGACAAATAAAAAGCGCCACTGTTAAAGCAGCGCGACTAAATATAATTTAGTAACATAATATCCTTAGTTTCAAGTAGGAAGGAATAGATAGATTTTCTCAAAGTTATTGTCAAAGCCATCCCAATAAATACAAGCCCATGGCATTCTTGATTCACCTTGATAAAGGAAAATTTTATCCTGACCACCACTTGTTACATAGTAACCATTCTCTATCATTCTTCCATTTTTATCGTAATATATTTTCCCACTGGAATCCCATGTATAATGAACACTTGATGAACGCCAATAATCAATGCTACTGAGTATACCATCATGATAATTCAATTTCATTTCACCTGAAGAATCTTTGGTAAATTCATTTGAATCACAATCCTGCCGTTCTTCCGTAATTGTTTCGAGTTGAGACGAGTTATAAGAGATTTTGCTTGGATATTGGAAATACTCTTTTGAATCGTATTCACTCCTATTACCATTGTATCCAATCCATTTACCCGAACCATCAAATCGGGCCTGTTCTTTATAAAACCAGACCTTTTGATTTCTGCATAAACCATCTCGAATCAACTCATTCCTACTGTTTAAATTCCAAGAATTCGTAATGAACGGACATGGAACTCCTTTAATATACTCATAGGAAATATTTGCAATACGCTTACCTGCGGCATCATATAGTTTTTCTTCTGCCACATTCTTTTCTAGTTCATAGTTTGAGATGAGATTTCCTACTTTATTTGAATCATCTAAATGAACTGTAGTACAATATAATGCATCTGTGAGATAATCTCCCCAAACATGAACTACGAAACTGAGCTTGCTTTTATCTTGGTTAAAATAATATTCCACCAAGGGCCTTCCTTCATTATTTAAAGTCATTCCATCCGGTACTTCCTTATATTGCCCTTGTCCCTGTAGATAGGTTTTTATAAAAGATGCCTTTTGACTCTCATCCAAAAGTTGATCTCTAGGATCGTAAATAACTGTCGTCTGTTTTTGCTCATTTATACTTTTGGAATTATCATTAATAAAATCGTCCCAGCAATATATCGTTTCAATATGATTGCTGCCTGTTTTTACATCATTAGCAAATTCCGTCTGTACGTTACTAAATGTCGGCTGTTTAGTCTGTGCAAGTGTGGGTGTTGCTTTCTGTGTTGCCAGCTGTTGTGTTTGAATAGATGCATTCTTTGAGCAGCCAACTATAATAGAAATTGAACAAACTACAATAAACAATAGTGGTGTTTTTTTCATATAATTCTCACAATCTGAATATATACTAAACGAATACACTAAAATAAATTAAAAAATATAATTATACAAATTTTTATATCATATCTCCTTTATGCAGTCAATAAATTCCACTTTTTTTGCAAAGGTTATGACAAGGGGACGGGGTCATTGACAGCACACACTCTGCTAATAACCCCGTCCCCTTGTCACTAAAGAAAAATCAACCTTTTACTCCTTGCAGCACATGTTTTTTCCCACCACACCCAGGGTACTTCTGTAGTGTAAAGCCGGCTTCTACGAGGGCACTTTTTACAACGCCCGCTACAGTAAAAGTAGCACATGTGCCTCCGGTTTTTGTCCTGTTTCCTATTGCCATAAGTAATTCAGGACGCCAAATTGAAGGGTTCTTTTTGGGACTATGCCCATCAAGGAACCAGACATCACAGGATTTTTTCAGAGAACTTACCATTTCAAGGGCTTCTCCTATCCAAAGATTCAGCTGTATCATGCCGAATGGTTGCTGTATTTTGACTGAATGCCAACCAGCTACAGTGATATCAATACTTCGATATGCCTCCACAAGTGTACTTATCTCCTCACCGACACGATCTTTAAATCCACTCAGGATATCCAGCATTCTCTCAGGACTTAAAGGATACAGTTCAACCGAGTTATATTCTAAGGAAACATTTTGCAAGCCACTTTTTCTAATGAATTCCATAAGTGCAACTACTACTCGCCCAGCACCAAAGCCAGTTTCACCAATTATAAAAGGGGAGTTTGAATCGAGCCCCCTACTAATTCGTTCAATCAGATTATTGTTCTTAAAATAGATCTGCTGCGCTTCATCCAGCGCACTAACCACATCAAAATAACGGTCGTCAAACTGTTCATTCACAAGATTTGAGGGTATTTGCATATATCACATTTTCCTTTACAATTGCTGCCCACTGCAGCTTAATATTGAACCTCTCTTAAGCAAAGAGCCTTTGGCTGAGCCATTGGTATTACTTCTGTACGTTTTTTCCCAGCTAATATTTTTTGGATATCTTCAGCTTTGATTTTATTTTTGCCAACCTCTATGAGAGCTCCCGCAATCAACCTTGCCATATGAAGTAAAAAGTCATTACTATTTATTACCATCTCAATCACCATACCATTTTCAATAATTTCTAATGAATTTATAGTTTTGACTGTGGATTTTGAACCCTCTTTCAGGCTGGTAAAGCTTTGAAAATCATGGGTTCCAATTAAATATTCAGACACATTTCTCATTTGGGCAAGATCAAGCCTCTCATCTGAATGAAAAGAATACTTTCTATTAAATACATTTCTAAATTTCCCCTTAGTAATACTATATACATAAGTTTTTGATTTCATATTATGTTGTGCGTGGAATCTTTCATCCACTTCTTCAACTGATTTTACTACAATATCCTCAGGTAAAAATTCATAAAGGTAGTTTAATATTAGTTTAGGTGACAATGTTGAATTTGTGTGAAAATTTGCTACGTAATTTTCAGCGTGAGTGCCTGCATCTGTACTTCCGCAACCAATTACACGGATTTCTTCCCCTGCCATCTTAGCAAGTACTGTTTCTATCTTTTCCTGGATTGAAAGATCACTATCTTTAAACTTTTGCCAGCCTTTATACCTGCTCCCATCGTATTGGACAATTAACTTGTAGTTTTTCATTGTGTTCCCCTTTTTTAATGTATTTCAACTATTATTTTATCCAAAGTAATCTAGTCTTTATCATACATTGTTTTTTCAGCTTGTTCAAATTAAAACATATTTGAACTGTGCTATACAAATGTAAAAAGGTTGTGATTTATCATCACAACCCTAGTCGAATAAAGTTATCCTTGCATTTTATGCCTTGAAACTATTTAAAGCAATTTGCCAAATGATTAACTACTTCCAAGATTTGCTTACTGCGATTAAAACTCCACCATCCTACACTTCCTGTTCCACAAATGTTTGCACCTTTTATTTCACAAGCATGTTTTATATAATTAATAGTTTGCTTACGGCCAATAGCAGACGGAAATGCACCTGTTACCAGACATGCAACTCTTTTCCCTTGTAGCGAAGGAACTCCTTCTAAATAACTTTTCATAGGTACTGCAGGAGCTCCACCTTGAACATACGAACAAAATATTACCGCATCCCATGAGTTTATTAATGAAGTATTTAGCCTAGAGAGAGTTTCCTCTTCAATCTTTTCTAATGATACCGTATGCCCATGTGTAGTTAAATTTTCTTTTAGTTCTATTGCCACAGACAATGTGTGCCCGGTATGAGAACAAACAATCATTCCAATATTCATACAGACCGTATCCTTTCCAAAGCCAAATTCATTGAATATATTCGGGCTTTTGAGACGTTTAACCTCTTTTATCTCCCAATAGTAATTTTCGCTAACCTCATATATGTATATGTAGAAGCATTTCATTATATGGGCAATAAATAGGGACGAATCTGTTGATTATACCTGTGATATGATACGGTAGATACTTAAATACTTTTAGGCATTAGACGCAGCTATTTTCGTCAGCACATTTTTTTAAACAATATCCTTTTTGTATTTTGCCGGATTTCCTGCAACTAAGGTCATTGCCTTTACATCCTTGGTGACTACGGAATCCACCGCTATCACAGCACCGTTACCAATTGTTACTCCCGGTAATATTGTACTATGGCCTCCGATCCAAACATCGTCCCCGATTTCAATAGCGATACCATAACCATCCTTGGTTCTATCGGTAGGAGATAGCCTGTGACCCGCTGTATAGATGCCGACATCCGGCCCAATCAGGCAGTTGTTTCCAATACGAATTTCTGCTACATCCACCATTGTACAGTTATAATCAGCGTGAAATTATTACCGACATATATGTTTTTCCCAAAATCGCAGTGAAATTTATCCCCTACAAATGGGTCCTTGCCGATACTGGCAAATAATTCAGTCACTTTGTTCATTTCGGCTAATGTAAGGCTGTTAAGTTTTTTCGTCAGAATAGAGGTCCGAATCAACCTCTCTGCAATGCTGTTACCCGGTCCGGTTCGGCTATAGAAGATTTTTTCTTTCATCTAATAAAGACCTCCAATATGTCGTTATCGAGCTTTCTATAATTTGTATTCTATCATACAAATCATGCCATTTCTAACCGTTGAAGAACCAGACACCTATCGTGATACACATTGAATCAAAATATAAGGGAACGGGGTATTGACAGCATGTACTTATGCCAATACCTCCGTCCCTTTGTCAGATTCCTTAAACATTTACATTCATCCATAAACAATCAGATAATCACTACCAATAATACCTACACATGAATTTTTATACTATTGTTATTTCTAACCTTATATCAATCCAATCTTTTAAACTCTTTAAATTTTTAATATATTGTTTACATTTAACATTTTTGCTAAGCTCTCTTGTTATATATACTTTTAGTTCATTTAGTTGAGTACAATAATTAAATTCAATATTTTTTAGTACCTCTGCTTCGTCTATATTATTTATCCTCTTTGTTGGTTCTATTGAATCGGCTAAACATAAAACAAACAGTAATGGATTACTTTTATAGGAAACCATTTTGAATTTCTTTCCAATCAGATATTCTAATTGGTATTCCTTATATAAATTTTCTAAGTTTTTTGGAGCTTTCCAAATATTATGACACGCTATACAATCAGCAATATAAGCAAATATCTTAAATTGTTCACAGTTAAAACATCTATTGTTGTTATCTATAAAGTCCGTTGGTCTTTGCCACTGCTTTAAAGTTAAACTCTTTTTTCTGTAATTCTCTACCATTTTGAAGTACATATAATCGGCGCCTGAAATACCGTGATCCATATGTTTACGTTCATATATAATATATTTAAAATAATTATTCTTAGTTTTATTTAGGTAGTGACTTTTACTAATATTTATACCATTTGAAAAAGCAATTACGCCTTTGCATACCCTAGTACAAGAGTCACTTAATCTTATTGTGGGTTGTATATATTTGTTTCCTACTGAACTAAAACTATTTGATAAATAACATTTACTCCGAAATGGCAAATCAGGTGATACAAATCCAATTTTAGCATGTAAAATTTTATAATAATCCAATCTAGAATTATGAAATCTTCCTATATACTTTTCTCTTACATGTTCCATTTTCGCATAATGTAATTCCGATAAAATTTTCTGTTCATATAGATAACCGTAATCATGAAATAGACAACTCAGATACCATAAATAGCTAAACGGATAACTTTCCCCGGAATTGGAGTAAATTGATAATTCTCGATCTAATTGTTTTTGTAGGTAAATTCCAATAAAGAATACTTTGATTGTATGAGCATTATGTTCTAAAACCATATCACTATTGTTATTATGTTCAAATTCATTTCGAAATATATGTTCTTTGCTTCCCAACGAAAAGAATTCATTTATAAATTCATATGCTTTTTGTGGGCATTTTATAGGGTTTATTGTAACTCCGTGATAATAGTCCCAATAAGACTTATCATTATTATGTAAATTATTTATCATTTCATATAAATTCATAATGTTATATACCTCCTTTATTCTTGTACGTACAATATAAATTCCAAGTGCGAAAGTAAAGGGGATGGGGTTATTGGCAGTATGTATGCCAATAACCCGTCCCCTTGTCACTTTGATAAAGAATGATGTATATAAAATAATTATCTACCAAATATCTTCTGCCAGAATGACTTTTGCTGTTTCTGGAAATCTCCAACAATTCTTCCTGTTAACCAGAATAATCCGCTTAAAATCCCTCCATTTACCATTTCTCCCTCAATTATTTCTGGGTCAGCTACTACATCTATTTCATCTCCTAAAACACTGACCTTAGCCCATACATATACCTTATTCGTATAAGCATTAGTACACTTCTGGGTGTCAATAATCCTTCCGCTAAAGATTGCCTGTGCTGCAGGTGGTGTAGTAGTTTCACCATCTGGTTTAAACAACCCAGAAGGTATAAATGATTCAACTGCAAACTTCATTTCGCCTTCCTGAGCATTAAAATATTCCTCTTCAGATTTATACCCCTTAATATCATGAGCGAAAGCTGCCAATTGTAGAACTACAACTTGAGGAAGTTTTATGTTATCATAAGTACAAATATCAGGAGTATCAAACACAAGAGGGTATCCATCACCTTCCGATTTCCCAGTCCATGCATAAAATGCTCCATCTAATTCGTCGTCACTAGGTCTTATTACTCTTTCTTTAATAAGCACATTCATTCGTGTTGAGCCAAAAAAGTGGGGATTCATTCCTATAGCTTCGCTCTTATCATTAAGCTGTCCCCAGAGTTCAATTGCAGAATCTACCTTCCATTTAAGGTATACGCCTTTATTTACTCTAATGTGCTCACCCCTATTATATGCCATTTCAAAATAGTCTTGAAATTCATCTCTACTATTTACTGGTATACCTATACTTGAAAAATGACTGGCCATTTTACACTCTCCTAACAAAATAAATGCTAATCATGAAAATCAATCTATTATAGCCATAAGGCATTATCCATCTTTAAACATCGCTAAAATTTCTATAACGTTTTAAAATAATCGATTTTAAATACATATCAAACCTGCCCCAACAACATTTTTCTTTCAAATCTTTTCCATACCATTATAGCTTATCTACAAAATATTTCAATATATTACATTTTATAAAAGGTTTGTGTTCAGACCTTTTGTAAAGGCTCAGTGTCTACTTCGCTTTGCTCGCATACTTCCGAGTCGACACCCCTTCCGATTTCTAAGCAAAATAAAAAGCATCACCTAAAGGTGATACTTTTTTGTCTAAAATGAGCGTCATTGTTACAATTTAATTGTTCTTCATTCGTTGCATCGAAGGGAGTGCCTTTTTCTGTTGGGAATCTGTTTATCTAATCAAAGCCGCCCCGTTTCCTAATCCAAACTTACCGCCCGCTCCAATTTCAAAATGGGCTTTGGCAATACCGAGATCAATTGGCTCGTGGTTATCAGTATTTTTTATTTCAGCCGTAACAATACCGGATTTGTAAGAAAAATGCACCGGTTGCCGGTTATTTGCTGAGGGAGCTTTCTGAACCGCCTTTATTCCCTGAAGAAACCAGTCCGGTGCCGAAGTGTTAGAGGAATAAAGCTCTTCCAGTGATTTCGTGTGACGATGCACTAGCTTATATATAGTATTCTCTTTCAAGCCCTTTTTCTCAGCTACATTACCGATCGTAATGATACTCAGCAGAGTTTCGTCCGCAAGAACCTTACAAGGGCAGCGCTTCCGGTTGAACGTAGCGCCAACCCAGCAGGTACCCAGACCAAGTTTTATGGATTCAAGTACAAGAAGTTCACCGTAATATCCCGCTTTCTCCTTTGCATTCTGATCCGAAGTCTTAGAAACGATTGCAATAAAGCTTCGTACTCCGCTGAACATACCGTAACTAATGTTGATCCCTTTAAAGGCTTCACGTCCATCCTCAATAATCTGAATGGATAAACCGCTAAGCTGATTGTATTCATCAATAACTGCCTTTAGTTTACGGATGCTGTCTGCTGCAATGGGGTTATCTAGGTAGGCACGTCTGGATTGCCGCAATTCAATGGCTTCTAAATCCGTCATATTATTTCTCACTCCTTTTTGAGTATTTTTCTTAATTTAATATAACCTATCATATTTATTATTTTTTCTATTACTTATCTCTCGCTAAGATAGATTTTAAAAGTGTCTCAAAGCTGTACTGCAAAAAATCCTCCTTTGTAAAGGCGAGGGGTGACATCCGTCTCCTTCGCCGCCATCATCATATTCATATTTCACACTGGCACGTTGATACCACTGTCAGCAACTACATGCTTTAGTACTAGGCAGATACTTATAATACTTCTGATTAGAAGTATTTATTCTATATATCCAGTTCTAGTATCAATTAATACCGCTCTTGTCGATTCGTCGTATCTCACACCAAAATTCATTATTTTACCAAGGTCGCGCAGCTTAAAGTAATTATTTCCACTGATATTGTATGCTGTAAGGTAAGACCACACAATATTGTCTTCCGAATCAACCGAAATCCATACTTTAGACATATTAGCTTGACGCGGTATACTGTCTTTGGCAGACATCTCTCCTCCCATGGGTATGTATGGTTGATTGGCGGTTAGATTAATACGCCCTGACTGGGCATCATATTTCACACTAAATTGTTTCGCTGTGCTGTTCAGCGTATATGCAAGGTCCCTTAGCTTGAAATAATTATTGCCATTGATAGTATAGACATCAAATTGAACAGATTTTCCATCAACTAAAATCTTTGAAGAACTGGGATTTACAATTGGCTGCTGAACTGAAATAAGCTCTTTGGCGTAATCAATTAGCTTTATAAAACGATATATTCCTTCCGCCGACTGTGCTCGGGTCAACGTTACATTTTCGTCTGGGTTTTTACCCCATACGCGCGCTTCTGGGCTTGGCAGGACCATATCAAAAAATGCAAAAGAATCAGCTGTCAATTCGCCATAGGTATTGGGCTGCCAGAGATTTTGTTTGTTGAGAACCTGATACTTATCCTTAAACGGCTCGGACGTGAGTGCATCGAAAAGGAGTTTTTCAGCTGCGACTGCTGTTAGTACCGTTGACCCGGACGGGACCTTGCCGACTTTTGCTCCGGTTTTGGCCAGCATTGAGCAAAACTCAGCATATGTGACACTTTCGTTCGGACCATACAAGTCGCCATTAGTAGAAATAATACCTCTCTGAGCAAGAGGATTAATATACTCCCACGCCGTACTGTATGTCTTGACGTCGCTGAATATCTGCATATATGCCTCTGCCGTTGTATCCTTAATGTCGATTTTAACGGTATCTTCTGAACCATCATTATACACAACGGTAAGTGATATAGTATCGCCAGCGTTCATGGTGGACAGGTATTCCCGGCTGACAACACACATGTAGTCGCTGTATGTAACGGCATTTACAGGAGCCTCTTTCCTGTTTATTAGAAATGAATTGGGTTTTTTTGTATAGTCGGTGAAATTGAATATCAGGTTTGCCTGATAGAGCAAACGTTTATCAAATTCAGCTGTACGAGGCACCAATGAAGGCTGCTCCAGCAACGGATTTTCCTTAGTTGAGCAGACCAACCTATACTGTTCAAATACAGGTTCGAAATACCCGCCAACTGTCCCACCGCAAACTGTCTGCCAAGTGTCTTTTGAAAGGTCGATGCTGTTTTTCATTGTGGAATTAAAAAGGGTTTCAAATGCGTCCCAACTGTTTTTGCCCATAAGAGAGTCACCCCCTAGACCGGCTTTATAAAGTTCTTCCAGTCTTTCCTTCTCATGGGCATCGTTTGTAAGCGACCACCAGACTCTTCCTTGAAAGTGCTCATAACCGAGGGACGTGACAACTACATCTAGCCCAGGCGCCTTGAGATTTGCATCTGGTTTCATATAGAGAGTTATAATACCGTTTTTACTGTCAAATTGCGCTGGGCCGTTCTGGCCTATTGCAGACAGTATCAGTAGCATATCCTGATTATCGGCGGGATATTGATCTGTTTTCGTAGTACCTAGTTTATAACGCTCATTGATGAGCTGGGACTGACCATTTATAGAAGCAATACAACGTGTCCAACCATCCTGTGAACTGCCTTTTGGCATTCCGGCAACATCAGAGCCGCTACTCACGCTATTGCCGTCGTACCTGATATCATAGAATACTTCGTCACCGAAACTATAATAGAGATACGGTGTCCCATTAGGTTGAAAATTATAATAGGACACTACTGGTAAAGGAGCTGCCATCGAAGGCGTAAATAATGAAATCAAAATCGCCAAGAACAATACTAAAGCAATTATTTTTTTCATAATATATTCTCCTTTTCGGTTGCAGGTATATTCATTCAAATTCTAATGAGATTTTAGCATATACAATAATGGATTGGAAGAATTATCTACAACATCCTTTTATTCGTCTTCTATGGGTACCCTCAGAATACAGGGTGACAGTTATCAATTTTTCGACTTATTCTTTATATCATTCTTACAAATGATAGCACCTTATTTAGTTATCTCTTCAAAGAAAATCAGAGCTAAATTAATATTAACAAAGTATAAATCAATAACTCCTAGAAACGGAAGATATTCAGTTGAACTAAAAGCAGCAAAAGAAGAGTTTAGTAAAAGGTTTATGAAAGCATAAAAGGACTATGATTTAATAATCACAGTCCTTTTAAAATTGGTGGAGTCTCAGAGTCGACCGTCTGCTTCGCTGTGCTCGCATACTTCCGAGTCGCCACCCGCTGGCGGTTCCTGGCTAATTTTTTATAAACATTTGCACCTTCCAGCCACTTATAATATAATAAAATCAGAACAATCGTTTGCATCGGGAGGTATATAATATGACCCCTGAAGAATGTGCCTACATTGCCGGAATCATAGATGGAGAAGGCAGTATAATGCTGCTAAAATTCCACAGTAATCAATTCCCAGCACCCTGCATAAGCATTGCCTCAACCTCTTTGGAATTACTGGAATGGATTAAAGATAAGACAGGCTTTGGAACAATTAAGTCTAAAAAGAACTACAAACCCAAGGTACATCAGGAATCATTTACATATACAATCAGATACAATAATGCCCTGACACTTCTCGAAGAAATTGAGCCTTATCTCGTTATACACTCAAAGAAAGCCAGATCACAGATGCTTTTGAATGAATATAAGAATTTAACTCCACGGAATGGCAGGTACTCAGATAAGCTGGCAGAATCCAAAAAAGATTTATACGAAAGATTTATACACATGTAAAAAGGGTTGTGATTATCATCACAACCCTTTCATGTTTGGTGGAGGCGAGGGGACATGCTACTCCAATGTCTCCATTGGCACTGACTATATCTTGAACTCGTTTCCGAGTCCCCCGGCGTATTATGGAAGCTAAAATTCAGTTGACAATTTACAACTGTGTTTCTTCCATCCTAGTACACCTTACACGGTGCCTATGAGTCGATACATGGCTGTTAGGTTTCCCCACATACCACTCGGTATTGCCGCCGCCGTCACGCGCTGCGGTTTCACCGATAAAGCCGGATTATCACTTACCTGTCACCAGGCAAGGCGATTCGTTTTTGAGTCGAACCCCTGTCCGAAACCATATCCACAAGAGCTTCTACGGGTGTATCCTGCATTTTAACATTCCCTACGGTGCACTCCCACAGGCAGGATTACACTTTCAGTATCCTTTAAATACTGTTACAGCTCAAGGCTACCGCTGCAAAAGTTCCAGCATTTAACCTTCCTATGCCGAAGGCCTGACTTAATGACGCCAGCTACCCAAGGTGCAGGAACCTTGGACTGACGGTTAGCAGTATTAAGCTGCTAAAGCTAATGAATAATTATTATTATTTTTAGCGTTTAATTTTAGTTTCTCGTTTTTTAAGAGGCCAACGAGAATCCTCTACCCGCTACCCAAGTCCCAACAATCCCGTCGAAACCAATACGCCCCCAAATATAAAATCAATGTACAGTGTACAATTTACAATGTACAGTTGAAGGCTGATTAAATTTAAGTTTTTGTTTTATTAATTAAGTTATTCCTTGATGTCCTTAAAATTGAATTTAATATCTTTATTATTTCAGTAACTTCACATAATAATGTATTTGCTACATCTTTGCTTAAGTATTCTGTTGCTGTTAATAATTCTATCCAATACTCTGTTTCACATGCTTCCTGTAAGGCTATAGACAACTTGGCAATAAAGTCTTTTTTACTTTGTCCTTCAAGACCTTCTCTAATGTTTGCCCCAATACTTGTTCCTGATCTTAGTAATTGTTTTGACAAAACATACTCTTTATTCTTCTCAACCAAATCTTTATATAGCTCTACAATTTTAACTGCGAATTTAAATGCCTTATCATAAATTAAACTATCTTTCAATCTTTTCCCCACTTACATACTAAATAACTGTAAATTGTACATTGTAAACTGTACACTATCTAAGGCTTTCTTTCATCCTTCGATCAATTTCCCTCTTCGCATCGCGTTCTGCGATGTCATCACGTTTGTCGTAGAGCTTTTTACCCTTGGCAATTCCAAGCTGCAGTTTTACCTTTCCTCGCGTAAAATACAGCTGCAGAGGAACAATTGTGAGACCTTTTTGCTGTGTGTAACCGATAAGCTTGTTTATCTCGTATTTATGAAGCAGCAGCTTGCGGTCCCTCATGGGATCCTTGTTAAATATATTGCCCTGCTCATAAGGACTTATGTGCATACCACTTAAGATTACTTCACCTTGCTCTATCATCGCATAGCTGTCTTTCAGATTTACCTTGCCCTGTCTTATAGACTTGACCTCAGTTCCTGAAAGTACTATTCCTGCTTCAAGAGTATCTTCAATAAAGTAATCATGCCTAGCTTTTTTGTTTTGAGCAACAATTTTAATTCCTTCGCCTGACATTCCGCTACCTTCGTCCTTTTACCGGGATAAAAATAACCCTTCTTTGTGAAAGGGTATAGTTTAATACATTTGTTCGGTTACTATAATAGTATACCATATTAAAATACGGTGTCAAGCTTGAACAAGCCTTAAACGGTAGTGCATGCGCCTTATCAAAGCATTGGAAATAGTACTTAAGTCCCATAATATCCCATGCCTATTTTCATACCTTAACAAGTCCTAAAAGTCCATTGTTTAGGGCAATAATGTAGGAGTAAAATATAAGTACGGGTAAAAGTCTTTTGAGGAGGCCATTCATATGGATATATGCAACGGGCTTTGCGGTAATTGTTTAAAAAACTGTAACGAGCACTTAAGACACCAGTTAGCAATGGACGGAAAGCTTACTTATATATATCTTAAAAACGGTAATAAGATTGCACATAGCTGTATGCTTCATTCCCAGAGAATCAAAGTATCCAACAATAATGTAATTAGCATAATGTCCACTATTAAAGCAGCTTCAAAAAATAACTCCGGCTTGGTATTATCCTTTCCAGAGTTTTAAAGCTTATTATTTAAGATTTTTTAAACTTTCGAGTACCTCATAAGGTACATGCAAGTTCCCTCTTCCCTTGCCTATCTCAATATCAGGCTTGAAGCTTCCGTGAAAATCACTTCCTCCGGTAGGAACCAGTTCATGCTTTATCGCAAGCCTTAAAAGGTTTCCAGTATCCTCATAGCTGTTTTCTGTATAATATGCTTCAATCCCCTTTAAGCCTGTTTTCTTTAGGTCACAAAACAACTCGTCCAAACGTGCATAATTCATTCCAAGGTATATCGGATGTGCTAAAACAGGTATTCCACCAGCCTCAAGTATTTCACCTATTCCTTCTGTCGGATTCAGTTTGTCCTTTGGAAAATATGCAGGTTTCCCGCTTGCCAGATATTTATCAAATGCCTCACTATTATCCTTTACATAACCTTTATCAACCAAAGCTTTTGCTATGTGAGGTCTTCCTATTACACTCCCTCCGGCATTCCGCCTTACATCCTCCAGCGTAATATTAAAGCCAAGCTCATTGAGCTTCGCAACAATTCTGGGATTTCTCTCCTCCCTGCTTTTAATAAGCCGATCCAGAACCTTGCCGATTTTTTTATATGAGTTATTAAAGAAATATCCAAGCATATGCATTTCAGGCTTGAATTCCAAGCCAATTTCTATACCGGGAATTACTTCTATTCCAATGGTTTTGCCCATTTCAACGGCTTCCTCAATACCTGAAACTGTATCATGGTCGGTAAGCGCTACTGCACTGAGCCCGTTTTTCCATGCATACCTAACAAGCTCACCCGGGCTAAAGCTTCCGTCAGATGCTGTAGAATGTGTATGTAAATCAATGGTTCTGCTCATGTTATACCTCATTATTAATTCATTCTTACATCCATTATACCCTATTAGAAATATATTGTAACAACTTTAACCTACTACTAAATATATTATGCTCATCCTTAAAAGTTCGATAACCAGCATACATAAAATGAGCCGTCATATTTCCCATAATATACCATGTAACAGTCTTTAATGCTAAAATAGACTTAACGTCTGTAACATTTTAAGAAATAGTTTTGGGGGAACATTAATGAAACAAAAGAAAAGCTGCAGCAATTGCATACACTCATCCTCAATACGTGTAAACAGTGATCTTTTATGTAGGGACAAAGGTGCAGTATCGCCTGATTATGTGTGCCGGAAGCACCACTTTGCACCCAGTTCAAAGCTTTGTGAACCAGAGTCCAGAAACAAATGCATCCAATGTGAAAATTTCGTAACCACATCTCAATCAAATCCAACCATCGGATTATGCCGACTGTTTTCAGTCAGAACCTTTGACGGTACACAGAAAAATGCATGTTCAAAGTTTTCACGCCGTTCTGCACAGGAAGTTTCCTGACAATTAACAAAATCTGCTCATTAACTTACTAAGCTCTTTAACCGAATAATTAAATAGGGCTTGTTTTTAGTTTTACACCAAAGTCAGAATTTGTTATAATTTCTGCGTAGGTATTATTTACTGGGGTGAAAAAATGGGTATAGATATTAACAGCTTATTTTTGCAAAAGCTTAGAGAGATTGAGTCCAGAGTTCCAATCAAATTTAATATAAAAAGTCAGGATACAACTACTGAAACAACAAGTTTTGATTCATATCTTGACAATGCTATGAACAGCAGCGCGATAGATAAGCAAGGTCTGGACAGGACAAGCGATTATGTGCGTGCAAAAACCGCTCTTTCAAAAAACACGTCATCTATACCGTCAAACAAGTCAGCTCTTATGAGCCTTATTAACTCCAATGTACTTACAGCATCCCAGAAGTATGGGGTAGATGCGAATCTTATCAAAGCAGTAATTCAACAGGAATCAGGCTTTAACCCTTATTCATTATCAAGCACCGGTGCACAGGGTTTGATGCAGCTCATGCCGGGAACAGCGGATGGACTGGGTGTTACAAATGCCTGGGATATTGCTCAGAATATTGACGGCGGCACCCAATACTTAAGAGATCAGCTCAACGCCTTCAAAGGTAACATATCACTTGCACTTGCTGCTTATAATGCAGGTCCGGGAAGTGTACAAAAATATAACGGAATCCCTCCGTATGCAGAAACACAGGACTATGTAAAGAAAGTTATGCAATATTACAGGTCTTTCTCGGGAACTTGATAATAAATGCTGCATTTATCTACCAATATTATTTATTATGGAGAAAACACAGTTATTTTCTTTTAGGACTAGCATTTTTTTAGGTTAATCCACAATATCCACACTTTTATCCACAGTTTCAAATGTTACAAAATACTACGTTTCCGCAAAATTTCCACATTATTCACATACATTTCTTCAACATAATATGACAAGTAAGGTATGTATAATTATATAGGTCTACAGTCCCAAGCGATTCTGGTATCTGGTTTTTCTGTTAACATAATGATACATTCGACACTCTTTCCCACAGAATTCCATTTCTCTTAAAAATCAATAAATGGCTATTACTGTAAATAGATTTAAACCAATAAAAAAATTGTGGATAAATATTAATTATCCACAACTATCTTTCACCAATTTTCAAACCAGGGACAGCATTTAAATGCATGTCCGACATTTTTCCTTTAATGAATTCATAATAAGCGGCACTTGCAACCATTGCAGCATTATCCGTGCACAGAATAATATCGGGATAGTATACCTTGATTTCATTTTTTGACGCTGTATTTGTCATACACTCCCTTAATGCCGAGTTTGCTGCCACTCCGCCTGCAATAACTATTTTATCAGTATTCTTTAGTTTAGCAGCTTTGATAGTATTTTCAACCAATATGTCTACAACTGCCTGCTGAAAACTTGCTGAAACATCCTCGAGCTTATAGTTCTCGCCTTTTTGCTGCATATTATGAAGGTAATTGAGGACTGCTGTCTTAAGACCACTGAAACTGAAATCAAGACTTTTATCGTCAAAATGAACCCTCGGGAAGTTAATCGCTTTGTTATTGCCTTTTTTTGCCGCTTTATCAATCAATGGCCCGCCGGGATAACCAAGACCAATTGCCCTTGCCACCTTGTCAAACGCCTCTCCGGCTGCATCATCCCTTGTTTGTCCCATTATTTCAAAGCTGTCATAATCATCTATATAAACAATATGACTATGCCCTCCTGAAACAACAAGACAGATAAACGGTGGTTTAAGGTCTTTGTGTGCAATATAATTTGCGGCAATGTGTCCTTCTATATGGTGTATTCCTACTAGAGGCTTATTCTGTGCAAAAGCCAGTCCCTTTGCAGCTGTCAGCCCAACAAGCAAAGCGCCCACAAGTCCCGGGCCATATGTAACGCCTATTACATCAATATCGCATAGGTTCTTGCCGGCTTCCTTCAAGGCCTGATTTATGACAGGCATTACAAGTTCAACGTGCTTTCTTGAAGCTATTTCAGGAACTACCCCACCATATTTCTTATGAAGGTCTATCTGTGACGATATCACATTTGACAGCATTTCTCTGCCGTTAACTACAACGGCTGCAGATGTTTCATCACAGCTTGTTTCTATTCCTAGCACTACCAGGTCTTTTATATTTTCCAACTTATTCACTCCAAAAAAGTAATTGAGAATTGAGAATGGAGAATTATAAAAAAGACTTCTGTATAATTCATATTTCTCTATTGTCAACTCACTTTATATTATAACCTAAAATAATAGAAATTCTATGGAAAATGGATAAGATACCCTTAAAAAAAGGCAATAAAAAACATGGAGTAAAAACTCCATGTCTCCAAAAGGAGAAATGCTAATGTTCATGTTTATATTAACATAAGGGTTGTTTAATTTGTATAGTATATTAGGCTGGAAATTTATAGTACTTAAGTCCTATTTTATCCATCCAAAAACAAATGTAGCTATAAGGAATGCTCCAAGGATAAATCTATAACCGACAAATATACCGAATCCTTTTTTCTTTATATATCCCAAAAGGAATTTAATACTTAATGCTCCAACGATAGCCGAGGTAATTACGGCCACCGCAAAAGGCAGAGCTCCGATATTGCTTTTTGTTATTTCTCCCATATCCTTTAGCTTATATACAGCACTTCCAAATATAAACGGTGTGGATAAAAGAAATGTAAACCTTGCAGCTGCATCCCTTGTAAGTCCGAGTACTCTTCCTGCAGCTATTGTAATTCCTGATCTTGAAACACCAGGTATAATTGCAATGGCTTGCGATATACCTATTACTATACTTTTGACAAAGCCTATTTTTTCAAGACTTGTAACCGACTTGCCGAACTTATCTGCAGCATATAAAATTATGCCCATTACAATAAGTGCAACACCTATAGCCCACGTTGCTCTGAATGTTGTTGCAGCCTTATCTTCCAATAAGACACCGGCTATACCACCAGGTATACATGCTATGGCAAGGAACCAGAAAAGCTTTCCGCTGGCTGACTTTACATTGGTAAAACCATCTTTAATAAGTCTGACCCAATCTCTCCAGAAAAACATAATGACTGCAAAAAGTGTTCCAAGGTGTAATGCAATATCAAAAGCAAGTCCCGGGTCTTCCCACCCAAAAATCTTTGGAACGATTATTAAATGTGCAGTGCTTGAAATAGGCAAAAACTCTCCAAGTCCCTGTACTATTCCGTAAATTATTGCTTGCAGTATACTCATGATTGACCTCCAAATGCGGGAAAACTCCCTTGTTTAAATAACATTACAAATATACTCTATTTAAAACTCCTTGTAAATACATAAGCCTTATTTCCGCCTATGCTCCTTTTTTCATTTGATACCGGGGTATATACTGCCCCTTGGCATTTTTCACAAAAGGCTGTTTTTCATCAGGCAGTGCCCAGAATCCGGCTTTATTTTTAATTGCTTGGTCCTGAATACTATAAAAATATTCAGAAAACTTAGAATTAGGGGAAACAATTTCAACCCTTGCATACCCGTTTCTTACAAGCATAGCATTGTATAAGGAATTATCCTTAAGAATTATATAGGCAAGAAGCCTTCCATACCTGTCATGGATGCCTTTTTCAAATACAAGCTTCACTGGCTGGTTTAGAAGCATTTTTTTAGTCAGCTCCGAAGCTTCCTTTCCGTATACCTGTACTGCGACATCTTTTTTAACACTTTCAGGTGTATCAACATCTAGTAAACGGACCTTATAGTCCTTTCCTTTATAGGCAATTTCAACAGTATCGCCATCGGTAACCTTAGTAATTGATGTATTAATATAGCTAAAGGGTGTAATCCCTTCCTTTGAGACATCCAAAATGTCGGAGGGGACCTCCTGTATACTTACAATTTGTTGCGGTGGTTTTATATTATTATTTTCTCTTACATTGCCTATATTAAGGAAATAACCGCCAACAGCAACAGTTAAGGCTGCAATCCCCGCCACAAGCTTTTTCATGTAGACCCCCAAAAATAAATTTCAATTATTATTATGCATGGGAGTAAGGCCTTATACTCCCGAAGCAGTAATTACACCAATTGAAGGGTTTGTTATATAAATTTCCTTCTGATATTCCTTTTCAATGCCGAACACCATTTTAATTATATCATTGATATCGTCTACAGGAACCACACTTATATCCATATCATTGAAAAGTTCCTGCCAGTTTTCCCTTGGAATGAGAACCTTCCTGATACCTGCCAGAGCAGCTGCTTCCACTTTTGAAACCACTCCGCCTACAGGCTTGACCATTCCACGTATTGAGATTTCTCCTGTCATAGCAACACAGCTGCTTATAGGAATGTTTTTAATTGCCGAGTATATGGCGCAAGCTATTGCAGTACCTGCTGAGGGCCCATCAATGGGTATTCCTCCGGGGAAGTTAAGGTGAATATCAAATTCCTTTGTATCCACACCCAAAATCCTGTTGAGGACAGTCAAAACATTATCGACGGATGATTTTGCAGAGCTTACCCTTTTAAGCTTCTGCCCTCTTCCATCAAGCTCTTCCTCTTCAACAATACCTGTTATCTTAATACTACCCTTTCCACTTGCAGACTTAACAGCCGATACTTCTATTTCCATTACCATGCCTATACAATTGCCATAAACCGCAAGTCCGTTAATGCACCCAACCTGTTCTTCTTCTTTAATCTTTTTATCGTGCCGTGGACTGTAATGCCCGAATTCTATAACCCATTCAACATCCTTGCGGGTTATCAACCCTCGCCCCTCAACCTGGGCAACACCTCCGGCAATCTGAATAATATTAACAGCGTCTCTGCCGTTCTGAGCATATCTGGATATAAGTTCTTCTACACCTTCTTCAATTCTAAAACCGCCTTTAATGGAGGCGTTTCTCGCTATTATGGCTATTTCATGCGTAAAAAGAGGACGGAAATATATTTCAACACATCTTGATCTAATGGCAGGGGGTATTTCATCCGCTGTACGGGTTGTAGCTCCAACAAGTCTAAAATCCGCAGGCAACCCCTTTTGAAAGATTTCATGTATGTGCGAAGGAATATTACTGTCTTCAGAGCTGTAATAAGCGCTTTCAAGGAACACACGTCTGTCCTCCAAAACCTTAAGCAGCTTGTTTATTTGAACGGAATGCAATTCACCGATTTCATCTATAAACAGTATACCACCATGGGCCTTTGTCACCGCCCCGGCTTTAGGTTGGGGAACTCCTGCTACACCGTATGCACCTGCACCCTGGTAAATGGGATCATGTACCGAACCTATGAGCGGATCAGCAATGCCCCTTTCATCATATCTCAGGGTGGTAGCATCAACTTCAACAAATTTGGCCTCTTTCCTGAAAGGAGAAAGAGGAATTTTCTTAGCTTCCTCCAGTATTACTCTGGCCGCTGCTGTTTTGCCTATACCAGGAGGTCCATAGATAATTACGTGTTGCGGGTTGGGACCGCATAATGCCGCACGTAAAGCTTTAAGTCCCTGTTCCTGACCTATTATATCATTAAGTGTACTTGGTCGAGTCTTTTCCGATAAGGGCTCAGTAAGCTTAATATCCCTCATGCGTCTAAGCTTTTCCAGTTCCTTTTTAGATTCCTTTTCAATAGCACTTTTATTCCCCTGATGGTTTTTTAAAAGAGTCAGAAAATAAACTCCAATTATAATTGAAAAGAAAAACTGTATTATGAAAAAAACATTGGTGAGCATTTCTTTTCCTCCTATACATAAGTTAGCCAATATTAACACTCTATTGTAATATTATTTGCTGCGAATTTTATTTTATCCTTATATATAAAGAAGGAACATCTTGTAAAATGTGGCAATAACAAATGTCAAAATTGCAAGTAAAAAAGGAAGCATATATATGCTTCCTTTAAAGGCCTAACTATGTTTAAGAAACGGATTCCCGTTTAACTCTTGCCTTTTTTACAGGCTTTTTTATTGATTTCTTGTTTTCATTAAAAACAAGCTCTGGGACGTCACCTTTGGTGACAGACTCCTTACTTATAAGGCATTTCTCAACGTTTGCCTGCGACGGAATATCAAACATGACCTCCATCATAGTTTCTTCAAGAATAGCCCTCAAACCTCTGGCACCTGTATTTCTCTCAATAGCCTTTTCAGCTATCGCACTAAGCGCCTCTTCATTGAACTCAAGCAGAACATCGTCAAGCTCGAATAGCTTCTGATACTGCTTTACAAGTGCATTTTTGGGCTCTGTAAGTATTTGTATCAAAGCTTGCCTGTCAAGTGAATGGAGCGTTACAATAATAGGAAGTCTTCCGACAAATTCAGGTATAAGTCCGAACTTTAAAAGGTCCTGGGGCAATATGTTTTTAAGTATATCCCCAACATCCCTTTCCTTTGGACTTTCTATCTTTGCTCCAAAGCCCATTGCCTTCTTGCCTATCCTGTTCTGGATAATCTTGTCGATACCGTCAAAAGCACCACCACAGATAAATAATATGTTTGTAGTATCTATCTGTATAAATTCCTGGTGAGGATGCTTTCTTCCTCCCTGAGGAGGTACAGAAGCGACTGTTCCTTCGAGGATCTTAAGAAGTGCCTGCTGTACACCTTCTCCGCTTACATCTCTTGTTATTGAAGGGTTTTCAGACTTACGGGCAATCTTATCAACTTCATCGATATAAATAATACCCTTTTCAGCTTTTTCTATGTCATAATCTGCAGCCTGAATAAGCTTTAAAAGTATATTTTCAACATCTTCGCCAACATAACCTGCTTCAGTAAGAGAGGTTGCGTCAGCAATTGCGAAAGGCACGTTAAGAATCTTAGCTAATGTCTGAGCCAACAGTGTCTTACCTGAACCAGTAGGCCCAAGCATAACTATATTGCTTTTCTGGAGTTCAATATCGTTAACCTTTACATCAGAATTAATTCTCTTATAATGATTGTAGACAGCAACTGCAAGGGTCTTTTTTGCAGCTTCCTGACCTATTACGTATTGGTCCAGTATTTCCTTGATTTCCTTTGGCTTGGGAATATCATTAAGCTCGGTATCTGCTTTTGCTTCCTCAAACTCTTCTTCAATTATTTCGGAACATAGCTCAATACACTCGTCACAGATATATACCCCAGGTCCTGCAACCAATCTTTTGACCTGTTCCTGTGTCTTGCCGCAAAAAGAACATTTCAATTGCTTCTTCTCATCATATCTGGACATTCAAACACCTCGTTAACTTCTTCTTGTCATAATCTCATCAACAAGGCCATAAGCCTTTGCTTCCTCGGCTGACATGA
Organism: Bacillota bacterium; assembly: GCA_023397675.1. Lineage (GTDB taxonomy): Bacteria > Bacillota > Clostridia > Acetivibrionales > JANLFN01 > JAEZTC01. Next base: position 135,722 of record JAEWTV010000112.1, read on the forward strand.
AGAAATCTCTTTCCATATCCTTTTCTATCTTTTCAAGAGGTTGACCTGTTTTTTCACTGTAAATCGCATTTAATTTCTGTTTGGTTTTTATCAGCCATTCAGCGCGGATTTTTACATCAGTTATTTGTCCGCTTATTCCGCCGGTCCATGGCTGATGTATCATTACTTCACTGTTTGGAAGTGCAAAACGCTTTCCTTTTGCACCTGCAGCAAGAAGAAATGAACCCATACTTGCTGCCATACCTATACATATTGTAGATACATCACATTTAACATACTGCATTGTATCAAAAATCGCAAAACCTGAAGTTATTGATCCGCCAGGGCTGTTGATATATAACAGGATGTCCTTGTCAGGATCCTCAGCTTCAAGAAAAAGCATCTGTGCTACTACCAGGCTGGCTGTAACATCATTTACCTCATCACTGAGAAGAATTATTCTATCCTTTAACAATCTGGAAAAGATATCATATGACCGTTCTCCACGGTTGGTTTGTTCAACGACTACCGGAACCAAGCTGCTCATTTTACCTTTACCTCCCTTTTCGAGTAGCATCTCAATTATTCTTGCCCAATTATAGTGCTAATTAAACAAAGTAATTTAGATAATCTCGTAAGTTAATCCTCAAAACCTGCTTTTCTGGTATTTAAAATTTAAAAGAATTATTCAACAAACTTAGTGTTTTCAACAAGGAAATCAATTGTCTTTTTCATCTTGTTGCTTTCCTTAATATATTCTATATCGTCTTCACTCAAATGTTTCTTAAATTCTTCGGCATTCTGCTTATAATTTTCAGCCATGGTTATTATCTCGTTTTCAACATCTTCTTCTGTTACTTCAATGCTTTCAGCCTGTGCTATCTTCTCGAGAACCAGCTGTGTTTTTACTTCATCTTCAGCTCTCTTGCCAAACTGACCTCTGAAGCTATTATAATCCATACCCATAATTTCAAGGTATTTGTTAACATCAAGTCCCTGATACTGAATTCTCATTTCGAAATCTCTTACGAGATCATCTATTCTCTTTGAAACCATAACTTCAGGGATATCCACCGAAGCATTCTCTACGGCTTTACCAATAGCGCTGTCTTCATTTTTGTGTTCAGCCTGATGTTCTGCTTCATGAACCATTTTATTTTTAAGATCTTCCTTATATGCTTCCAAAGTATCAAATTCACTAACATCTTTAGCAAATTCATCATCTATTGCGGGAATATCCTTAACTTTTATTTCCTTTACAGTTACTTTAAAAGTAGCAGCTTTTCCTGAAAGTTCTTCACTGTGGTATTCTTCAGGGAATGTAACCTTGACTTCCACTTCTTCCCCTAACTTTGCTCCAACCAACTGGTCTTCAAAGCCGGGTATAAATTGTCCAGAACCTATTGTAAGGCTGTAATCGGTTCCTTTTCCGCCTTCAAATGCTACTCCGTCAACGAAGCCTTCGAAATCAATTGTTGTCATGTCATCCTTTTGTACAGGCCTGTCCTCAACGGATACAAGTCTGGCATTCTTTTCAGCTGCCTTCTTTATCTCATTGTCTACATCTTCATCAGTAACATTTGCTACTGTTTTCTTTATTTCAAGACCTTTGTACTCTCCGAGAGTAACTTCAGGCTTAACAGTAACTTTTGCAGTAAATATAAGGTTTTCGCCGCTTCCAATTTGCTTTATGTCCAATTCAGGTCTTTCTACAGGATGTAAATCATTTTGCTCAACTGCTTCGTCATATGCTTCAGCACAAACAATGTTTATAGCATCTTCATATAGAACCTGCTCACCATAATATCTTTCAACTACACTTCTTGGAGCTTTGCCTCTTCTGAAGCCAGGCACATTAAATTTCTTTGCATTTTTTATAAAAGATTCCTTCATGCCTTCTTCAAATTTCGCTGCATCAACTTCTATCTCGAGTTGTACAACATTCTTTTCAACATTCTCAACTTTCACGTTCATTTTTTGTATTTCCTCCTGATAATTAGTTAAAAATATAATTTTTTCTATATTCTATAGTGTGCTTTCACACTATGCAATTATCCACAAAGCCTTGTTTCACTGTGGTTTTAGGGTTATATGCAAAAGTTGGGTACACTATTTCTAATTTAACCTGTATATTATAACATACAACCATGTGAATTCCAACAAAAAGGCTCAAAAAAACACTTATTTTCCATTGCAAAGTTTTAATGGTCTGAAGTCAAGATAATCGGCAGCAACACATTTGAAATCTATTCCATCAATTATCCCTGTAACGGCGTTCCTGTGGCCCTCTCCATGCAGATGCCCATAAATACACGTATTCACGCCATAAGTCTTCATAATATCAACAAATTCCGAAGTCTCCCGCTTTGAATTAAAAGGAGGATAATGCATCGCAACTATTATATTGCCAAAATTGCCTTTAGTTGAATCATTTAGGGAAATTTCCAGCCTTTTAAGTTCTCTCGTATATATTTTTCTGTCCTCGCTACTAAATTCATCATCGCCAGGCAGTTTCCAGCCTCTTGTTCCGCAAACTACCGTATTCTCTATATTATAGCTGTTATTATGCATAAAACTGATAGTTGAAAACCCATTTTGAGCTATAAAAGCCTCAAGCTTGGTAAGAGTAGTCCACCAGTAATCATGGTTGCCCTTGGATATGATTTTTCTTCCGGGAAGGCTTTCAATATAGCTGAAATCTTCAAACGCCTGCTCAAGATAAGTTGCCCATGAAATATCACCGGGAATTATCACACAGTCCTGTTCTGAAACTTCCTCAGTCCAGTATTTTTTTATTTTTTCCATGTACCCGCCCCACCTGGCACCAAAGACATCCATGGGTTTGTCTATGCTTAACGCCAGATGCAGGTCGGAAATTGCGTAAATGGACATTTACTGCTCCTTAAAACTTAATTTATTTATGATTGTGGATTATCTTACTTAAAGGACATATGTGTAACTCGGAACATCCGTTCTTGAAGTCAAATTAACCCACAATATATACTTCATTACTAATTACGTAGATAATCATAAATTGTCTTTGCAAGCTGCTCATTTATTCCGTCCACCGCAGTCAGGTCATCAATTCCTGCCGACTTTATACGGTTTAAGCCTCCAAAATGCTTTATCAGAGCCTTTTTCTTTTTTGGTCCAACCCCAGGTATTTCGTCAAGCACCGACCTGGTATACCTTTTTTCCCTTAGTTTTTTGTTATACTGCAACGCAAACCTATGAGCTTCATCCTGAATAGATGTTACAAATCTTAAAACCGGAAGATTGTTTGACAGAACTATCTCCCTGCTGTCGGATATCAGTCCCCTTGTTCTATGGAAGTCGTCCTTAACCATCCCAAAAACAGGTATATTTACTAAAAGGTTTTGCAATATTGGTTTAACAGAATTAACATGTCCAAGGCCGCCATCCAGCAGTATTATATCAGGCATTACAGAAAATTTGGTCTCTGAAGAATCGCTTTCTGTCTGCTCCTTTTCTGCATGCTTGAACCTTCTGTATATTACTTCCTGCATGCTCGCATAATCATCCTGATTGTTTGACTTGATTTTAAACTTCCGATATTCCTTTTTTGCCGGAAGCCCATCTTCAAATACAATCATGGAAGCAACAATTTCAGTTGTGCCAGTGTTTGATATATCATATGCTTCAATACGCTTTGGCAGGCTTTCAAGGCCCAGCACCTCAGCAAGTCCTGATAGCCCTTCCTTAACTGAAGCTTCGGCAGCATTTTCATTTTCCTCAAAGTGCTTGAGCGAAATAACCGCATTTTGTCGCACCATTTCCACAAGACTCTTCTTTTCTCCCCTTTTGGGAACTAAAAGATGAACCCTTGAACCCCTCTTTTCACTAAGCCATTTTTCAAGGATTTCAACCTCGTCGAGTTCATCAGGTATTAGTATTTCGGATGGAATAAAATCTCTGGAGCCGTAAAACTGCTTTAAAAAGGATGCTTCAAGCTCCTTTTCCTCAGTATCGGCTTCACCGGCAAAGATAAAATGCTCCCTTCCGATAACCTTTCCGCCCCTTACGAAGAAAACCTGAATACAGGCATCAGTCTGCCCTTTTACCAATGCAATAATATCCTGGTCATCAGAAGTCGTAGAAACCACCTTTTGCTCTTCGGCAAGGTGCTTAAGGCTGTTGATCTTGTTTCTTAACGCTGCTGCCTTTTCAAACTCCATATTTTCAGCAGCATCCTTCATTTGCTTTTCAAGCCTTGAGACCACTTCCTCCTGACGGCCTCCAAGGAAAAGACAAATATCCTTCATAACTGACCTGTAAGCTTCGTTGTTCACTCCGCCCTGACAAGGACCCAGACATTGTGAAATATGATAATTGAGGCAGGGCCTTTCCTTCCCTATATCCCTTGGAAGTATCCTGTTACAGGTCTTTAATGGGAAGGTCTTCTTTATAAGGCCTATTGTTTCTTTTATAGCCGTTGCACTAGAATAAGGGCCGAAATATTTTGCACCATCTTTTTCGACTCTTCTTGTCATAAATATTCTGGGGTATTCTTCATTAAGTGTAACCTTAATATAGGGGTAAGTTTTATCATCCTTTAAGAGAATGTTATACCTTGGTTTGTGTGTCTTTATAAGGTTACATTCAAGGATGAGTGCTTCAAGCTCCGAATTGGTAACAATATATTCAAATTCGCTTATTTTTGATACCATTGCCCTTACTTTTGCATTCATATTCGAAGAAGCCTGAAAATATTGCCGTACCCTGTTTTTAAGAATAACAGCCTTACCCACATAAATTATGGTCTTATTTTCATCCTTCATAATATAAACGCCCGGTTTATCGGGCAGTTTTTTTAATTCCTCATTAATATTGAACATATTTTCTATCAGTTCTTTTCCATTATTGTTTTTCCATTGGTTAATATGTCTTGAAATAGGCCTTCACAGAAGTTTTTATGTAAAGCTAAAATTATGCTTGAGCCATTAAATAATTGCAAAGATCCTGTACAGCCTGCTCTTCATCCTCACCATCGGCAATAATTGTTATACGCTGTCCGTTTGCCAGACCGAGTGACATCAAGCCTAAAAGACTTTTTCCGTTAGCCTTTCTTTCCCCTTTTTCGACCCATACACTGGATTTAAACTTGGATGCCTTTTGTATGAACAGAGTGGCAGGCTTTGCTTCGAAACCATTTTCTGCATTGATAATCAATTCTTTTACTATCATTATTATCCTCCTATTAATACCTTTGTTATCTTATACACAATTGATTAATTTACGTATATAAACAGTTATATATAATTTTATATTAAATGTTATTATAACAGAAGTATGGAATAAAATAAATATCTACCTTCATTCACATTCTGCAAATGCTTGTATATCAAGCATTTTTACCCACGGCGCTTTTAAAGCATAATTTTGCCAAAGGAAAATCATGTCTTAATTCTATTTTCATAGATGCTTACAGTCAGTGATTCTTTCCCTACAAAAGTTTTTATCATAATGGGATAATCTCTTATATTCTTGAATTTGAAATCAATATTGACAGAGACGGTTGCATCCTGACCCTCGGGAACATATTTTACTGTTTTTGAGTGCATGTGCCTTTCTGTAACTTCCAGACCGGAATTTATTACAGCATTGTATAAAGTGCTTGCGAGCTGACAAATACCTCCACCTACTCCATATTTCTTTTTGGGTCCGTCTTGTGTATTAACAATTATAGGAGCTTCTTCATAACCTTTTGAAGTCGTTCTCCTACCTATAGCACTGTTCAATGAAAATTCCTGACCCGGAACGACTATTTTATTGTTTATTTTTGAGGATGCTATCTTGATATTATTAGTTCTGGCCCAGCTTCTATCGAGCAGTTCGGTTGAATACGATGTCAGTTGGACTATATTCTGCTTTATTGACTGTACTGTAATTTTGGCATCTACCTTTTCTATAACAGGGTCGATTTTACTGTTTTCCTTTGCATTCAATGCTAATTTCAGGGTCTTATCAATATTTACTTTTTTACCGGGTTTTTCTTCACTTATAATATTCCATCCTGCATCAAGCTTTGCATCCAAGGGTTGTGTATCTATACGCCTTGCATAAGCCTCAAGCTTTACTCTTGCATCTTTTTCATTCATTCCGCCTATTTCCATATTGCTTATGCTTATTCCGTTTTTAATTTTGTTTTCTGTAATATATTTTATATAATCCTTGGAACTGCAGCCTGAGATTCCTGTTAGAAGAAATGTTACTGCAAAAACTACAACCAAATTCTTTTTCATAATGTGTACCCTCCGATAAAACCAGAAAATTAAACAATTCCAAATAAAAAGGGGCTAGAAGCCCCTTTATTCAGCCTATCAAGAAGGATTAATATCCAATCAGCATTCTTCTGATTGTCGCAATAATAATAAATCCAAAAATAAGGTTAATTGCCGCAAGAACCACATTGGTAACTATAACGGCTGTCCCGCTGCCTCTGGCCTGCCTGTTTGCAAGTACACCAAACACTATTCCCGCAATTGCAAACCAGGGAGAAACAAAAGCTGCAAGAGCTGCGCTGATCCAGCCGATTACAAGAAATGTACGTGAACTTGCCGCAGTCATAGCCATACCGCCGCCTTTATCTCTGTGTACATTACCTCTGTCATCCATTTTAAAATTATCTATATTGCTGTCATTCACTTCCGGAGTTCCTGGATCCTGTGTCGGACCGGTGTTTTTGAACTGGTCTTCATTGTTAAAATTATCGTCCATTTTTAAATCACCTCCGTGTGTTTAGTATTGGTTGAACAACAACTTATATTCGTTCTTAATTTTGCTAAAATAAACAGAGTATTTTAATACAAGGTTTATAAATCTACACAAAAGAAAAAACACCATTTTTGTTAAAATGGTGTTTTTTTACTAAATAAACTATCTGTTCCCGGCTGTTTGCTGTCTACTAATTTGTTTGTTTTTTGATTTAAAAATACCTGGTTTAGTTATCATATATGCAACAGTAAGAACAGCTGCAAGGTAAATATACAGGTTTGAGAAAACCGAGCTTATCTTTGAGAAACCATCCATAACCAAATCAAGAGCTCCATAGAACTTTTGTACTATAAAGTATATTACAGTCATTACACCTGAACTGTTTGCTGTAGGTTCAAGGGATTTTAACAATTCTCCCCTTACATTGAGAATCACTACGAACATCAATACACCCAAAGCCACTGTAGCAAGCCAGTATATAGCAAAAAGTATTCTCTCGACACGTCTTTTGTGTAGGTTTTCTACAGCCGATAATTTTTCCATTATGCAGGCTTCAAAATTTTCGGGCGGCTCAACGGAACCTTCTTCTTCAACCATTTTAAGAACCTTTGACAGGTTTTCAAAACTTTCATTGCAGGTTTTGCAGGATTTAATGTGCTGTTTTAACTGAGCCTGCTCTATGTCATTAATATCCTTGTCGAAGTACCGCATCATGTATTCTTCTGAAATCTGACAGTTCATAGGACCTCCTCCTTTCTACAGCCTGAAAGCTTGTCTTTCAGTAATAGCCTTGCTCTATACAGTCTATTTTTAATTATTGTCATTGGTTCATTTAAAATTTTTGTTATCTCTTCATATGATAACCCATTCTGATGAAAAAGTATAATGGGCATCCTGTATTTTTCAGGCAGTTCATCTATGGCTTCTTTTATAAGCCGGCTCTGCTCTTTTTTGAGATAAGCCGATTCAGGAGTATCTTTTGTATTTGGCATATGAGAAACATCATCAATAGGTACCTGCTCCACCTTTTTCTTTCTCAGTATGTCAAGACAGTAGTTTGTAGCGATTTTGACAGACCAGGTAGAAAACTTGTACTCCGGATTATATTTGTCCAACGCTTTATAAATCCTTATGAATACTTCCTGTGAAATATCTGTTACCTCTTCCTTATCATGCATCATGTTAAAAACAACACTGTAGATAAGTTTTTTATATCTGCTGACAAGTTCCGAGAAAAGTTCCCCATCTCCTGCCACAATTTTTTGTATAAGCTCATAATCCGAAAGTTCCAAAAATTCTCACCCTCTAACAGTTAGAACACGCTTCAATCTATACAGCGAATAGCTACGAATACTTCTTTTATTTATTATACGCATATTAACTATTTCTTGTCTGAGATTTGTTTTTGCAATTTAAAAATATATGTTATTTGTTATGCTCTTTCCCAAAACTAACCGAACCAAGGGCAAACTTATTCAGTTTTTCATAAACCTTATAATTTATTGTTCCTTTGGGGTACTCTCCGTTTTGATTTTTTTCTCCTGCTTTAAGACCGGTAAGTATCTGAATACCTTCATCAATGGTCTTTACAGCATAAATATGGAATTGATGCTTTTTCACCGCTTCAATGACTTCTTCACCCAGCATAAGGTTCTTAATATTCTGATGAGGAATTATTACCCCCTGCTTTCCATCAAGGCCTCTAAGCTTGCAAAGTTCGAAGAACCCCTCAATTTTATTCGTGGCTCCGCCGATAGGCTGTATTTCTCCCCTTTGGTTTACTGAGCCGGTTACAGCAATTCCCTGTTTAATAGGTGCGTCTGCAAGGCTTGAAAGAATTGAATAAAGCTCTGCACTTGAGGCACTATCACCATCAACTCCGCTGTAAAGCTGTTCAAAGCAAAGACTTGCTGAAAGTGAAAGCGGTATCTCCTGCGCATATTTTTGACCGATATAACCGCTAAGTATCAGTACGCCTTTCGTATGCGACGTACCGCTCATTTCAACTTCACGCTCGATGTTTACAATTCCTCTTTCACCCATGTATGTAGTAGCAGTAATTCTGGAAGGCTTTCCAAAGGCATAATCACCCATATCAAGTATGGATAAACCGTTTATCTGGCCTGTTACCTCACCTTGGGTATCTATCATTATTGTACCTTCTTCAAGCATTTCAAGCAACTTTTTATCATATTTATTTGACCTGTAATTCTTTTCTTCTATCGCTTTTTTTACATGTTCGGCTGTAACAATCTTCTTTTCATCTATTTCAGCCCAGGCACAGGATTCACACAATATATCCGCAATGTCATTAAACTTGGTACTCAGTTTATTCTGATTTTCAATGAGACGGGAACTGTATTCCACTACCTTCGCCACACCAGACCGATCAAAATGGGGCATGTTCTCCCTGCGGCAGAAAGAGCTTATAAACTGGGCAAGCTTCATTGTATTATCCTGGGTCCGTTCCATTTCATCATCGAAATCAACCTTTATTTTAAACAGCTTGCTGAAATCCTCATCATATTCATAAAGAGCCTGATAAAGGCCTTCGCTGCCTACAAGTATCACCTTGACCTCAACCGGTATAGGCTCCGGTTTAAGGCTTGATACTGCAACGAGCCCTGATTGTTCCTTCATATTACCTATATTTATTTTCTTTGTTTTCAGTACCCTTTTTAACGCTTCCCATGACTGTATGTTGTTTATAACATCCTTTGCCTGTAATATGAGGTATCCACCGTTAGCCTGATGTAAAAGGCCTCCCTTTATCATTGTCAGGTCTGTTGTCATAGTACCGAATTCATTCTCATATTCAAGTTTGCCCAGCAAATTGTAGTATGTAGGGTTAAAATCTACTACCACTGGTGCACCTTCCAAAGTGCTGTTATCAACAAGCAGGTTGACTTTGTATTTATCAGCTGGCGATTCATTGCTTTTTACGAAAGGAATTATATACTGCTGTTCATCAACAGGTTCTTCCTCTCTGAAATCCGACAAGTTTTCAAGAATGTCATCCTGAACACGGCTTAAATACGCAGTCAACTTTTCAAAATCCTTGTATTTCTCCTTAAGGTCATTTATATGCATTCCAACCGCAAAAAGGGCAATCTTATTCTCCCATACGGCGACCTTTTCCTCCGCTTCTTTCTCGATATTCTTTATATTCCTTATAATATCCAGGGTTTCAATCTGAACGGCATTTGACTTCTCATTGATTTCGTGTTTTACCATCTCATCCAGATCGCTGTATTCTTGCTCGCTGAGGGTCTTTCCTTCTATTACAGGCATAAAGTAAATTCCTGCACTGGTCGTTTTGACCTTAAAGCCATGCTTCCCGGCATCATCGGACAACTGTTGAACCAGTTCAGCCTTCTTATCCTGGAATTCCCTTATGATCTCAGCTTTTTCCTTTTCATAATCCTCACTGTCAAATACCTTTGAAATCTCCAGTTTAAGTATTTTTATAAAATCGTCCATATCTTTCTGAAAAACCTTACCGGTTCCGGCAGGCAAATTAACAGCCATTGGTTGATTGGGCTTATCGAAGTTATAGACATAACACCAGTCATATGGAACCTTTTTATTGATAGCAATCTTCTTTATGTACTTTTGAGCATAGCTGGTCTTACCGGTTCCTGACATGCCTGACATATAAATATTATATCCACGTACCTTTACATTAAGTCCGAACTGCATGGCCTTGACAGCACGGTCCTGGCCTATTATTCCTTCAAGTGATTCTATTTGTGATGTGTCTTTAAAATTAAAAAAGCTGGGTTTGCATTCGTTCCTCAGCATATTGTACTTGATTTCATAGGATTCAGGCATATTTGACCCCCTTAAATGTGACCTCTATAATATTAAATCGGTAAAAAGTTTTATTCCTTATATATAAGTTTTTTATTATCATATATCAGTCTTCCACATAATTAAAGCATCTTCTCTGTTGTCTGCGTAATATCCTCTTCTTACACCCTGAACACTGAAATTATACTTCTCATAAAGCCTTATAGCTGCAGAATTACCTTTTCTAACCTCGAGAGTCATACTTGTAATATCCTCTCCTTTTGCAGCCTGTATCAAGTGCTCCATTAAAAGGCTTCCTATCCCTGTATTTCGGAATTCGGGATGCACGGCAATGTTGGTTATATGGCCCTCGTCAAAGACTTTCCACATGCCTGCATAGCCGATAACCGTCTCGTTTGATTTGGCACAGAAATATCTTGCAAAGGTATTTATAGTTACTTCGTCCATAAAAGAATCCCTGGACCAGGGAATTGAAAAACTTAAATTTTCAACCACCATAACTCCATCTATATGCTCGGGTAACATTTTTACTATCTCTACTGCTGCCAATATTATCAAGCCTCGTCTTTCTCGCAGGAGCTTGTGCAAAGTTTCTTATCATATTCACGTTCAGCCTGCGACTTTCTAAGGTAAAACGGAACCATATCAAAGCTATCCTCAAGCTGGCCTACAGCAGCTTTTTGAAAAGCAAGGCAAGCTACCGAAGATGCTTTTTGCAGTGACAGGTTTGCAGGTGCCAAAGAACAAACGGTACCCAATTCCTGCTTTAAGAATTCTTCATGAACAGGAACAGCATCTCCTAAAAAAACGACTCTTTGCTGTTTACCTTTGAGTATTTGTACAAGTTCATTTATATGAACTCCCATGTATTCAGTTATTTTAGTAAAGCTTCTCTCTTTTTTATATATTGCGGTATAAACCTGATTATTCCTTGCATCCATTATAGGACAAACCAAAGCATCTGTTTCAGGTATATTATATGCGAGAGCATCCAGTGTAGGCACACTTACTACCGGCTTTTCAGCAGCATAAGCAATAGCTTTTATGGTAGTGACCCCAATTCTGAGGCCTGTAAATGAACCAGGACCCACCGAAGCCGCATAAACATCTATGTCTCTCGGAGCAAGTTCAAGATCATTTAATAGACCTTGTATCATGGGCATCAGCTTTTGTGAATGCGTTTTTTTATGATTAAGTATATACTCCCCCAGAAGCAGGTCATTTTCAAGAACCGCAGCTGCAGCAACCATTGACGATGTATCTACCGCAAGTACTTTCATGTTCAACATTCCCTTTCATTTATAACAGGCTGTCTACTTAAGAGCTTCAGCAAGTCTGTATTCATATCCTTCATAACGTATTCCCATAAACTCGAAGCTTATTTCTCTTCCAATGCTATCAGGTTCAATAAAAGTTTGCTTTATATTAACTTGAACATACTCAGCAGGCAGTATATCAGAAATCATGTCTGCCCATTCTATAACCGTTACTCCATTACCATAAAGGTATTCCTCAAAGCCTATATCAAACATTTCATCCGAACCCGAAGTTCTATAAACATCGAAATGATATAACGGCAAGGTTCCTTCATATTCGTTTACAATTGTGAAGGTGGGACTTGTTATATGGTCGGTTATTCCCAAAGCTTGCGCAATTCCTCTTGTAAATGCTGTCTTGCCGGCTCCAAGGTCTCCGGTTAGGCAAACAACATCTGATGCTCTCAATATACTTCCCAATGCTTTACCTGCTTTAACTGTGTCTTCAGCACTAACCGCCTTATAAACCTTCATTGTTATTCCTTTCATAAACTACAGAACCATTTATAATAGTAGTCAGAACCCTCGATCTGAGTTCAAACGGATGACCGTCGAATATAACCATATCAGCATCTTTACCTATTTCAAGACTTCCTACCCTGTCATCAATGCCGGTTATTTGTGCAGCATTTATGGTAATTGCCTTCAGTGCCTCTTCTTCATCCATTCCTTCCTTAACCGCAAGAGCGGCGCACAGACTAAGGTATTGAATGGGCGTGCACGGATGATCAGTCATAATTGCAACCTTCAATCCCGCTCTTGAAAGTACTCCGGGAGTTTTAAGCGACTGGTTCCTCAATTCTATCTTAGACCTGTCTGTAAGAGAAGGCCCCACAATGACGTCCACGTCCTCTTCCTTAAGAATATCAGCTATAAGATGGCCTTCTGTACAATGGTCAACTGTAAGCCGTATTCCAAATTCCTTGGCTATCCTTATTGCAGTAAGAATATCATCAGCCCTGTGAGCATGCGCCTTTAAAGGTATCTTACCTTCCAGAACCGGAACCAATGCTTCAAGTTTCATATCATAATCAGGTTTATCATTGTTTTCACTGTCTTTTTTATATTCATCAAGTTGTTCCTTATATTCTTTAGCCTTCATAAGGCTTTCCCTCAGTATAGCTGCTGTAGCCATTCTTGTAGTAGGCATCTGCTTTTTTTCGTTATAAACGGTCTTTGGATTTTCTCCAAATGCAGCCTTTGCAGCTACAGGCTCCTTAATAATCATTTCTTCTATACGCCTGCCGTAGGTCTTTAACGCTGCAAATTGTCCGCCAAGTACATTTGCGCTTCCTGGTCCTGTAATAACAGAAGTGACTCCTCCCTCATAAGCTTCCCTGAAGCATTCATCCGAATGATAAATTCCGTCTATAGCCCGCAGATGGGGTGTAACTGGATCTGTCATTTCGTTGGTATCATCACCCTCAAAGCCTACTGCATTTTCACATATTCCTATGTGGCAGTGAGCATCTATGAATCCGGGAATAACATACGCGCCGTTTGCATCTATGACTTCAATATCTCTATTTTCACTAATATATTTATTTAAAACTTTTTCATCAGTACCTATATCTATAATCTTCCCATTTTTTGAAGCAACATAACCATTTTCTAGATTTGCCCCAGCCATAGTAAGGATTTTTCCGTTTTTTACAATAAGCATAACTGCCTCCAAAGTACATTAATCCTGCAAGTATATATTTTAATATATTTAAGTACTAAAAACAACAAGGAACGGCATAAACCGTTCCCTTACACTTTTTAAATTGTGTTTTGTTTCAGGGATATACACATCGAATTAAATTCAACGTATAAATCTGAATAGGATGAAGCAAATACCGGTTATTTACTTCATCCTATATAGATAACAAAAGTGTTCGCGCCCTTAAGTTTTAATAAAATAAATAATTTAACCTAATGTTTTGAAATAGCATTCAAATAAAATTCGTTAATATAATCCATTAATTCAGGATCTTCTTCTAAATACAGAAACTTATTTATCTTACCACTTACTTTGCCTGCTTTGACATTGTTCTGATATTGAACAGCTGCATCTGTCAAAAAATAATCATAATGGCCATGGTGGTTTTCCTTATCCATCAAACGGATAGTGCATTTAGGGTTAGTAATTCTGTCCCGGTGTACATATATTGAACTGACATTACCATAGTATTCGTCTGTTGTTCCGCTTAACAAAAGCACTGGTATATCAGTTGAATTAATTCCGTCAATAGCCGAGAAATGAGCCTTTTTGCCAAACTTAACATCCATCATAATACCGGCATACGGAGCAAGCAAACCTCCTGCAATTCCAGTAAACCGCTTTATAGAATACTCCCATTGTTCCTTTGGATCGTCAAACCCTGATGCTGCTAAAACGGCCGACACATTATGCTTGTACTGCAATACAGCTGCACTGGCATATGCTCCAAGGCTATGTCCAAATAAAAGAACCGGCAATTTTGCGAATCTATTGTCATTCTCTACATATGTAAGCACTGCATCCAAGTCAGCCGGTGCCTGTACATAGCCAACCATGCTTTTTCCTTTACTTTTGTAACATCCTGTATAATCATAACACAGAACCATCCATCCATGGTCGACAAAGTATGTTATATCAGGTAATTTGATATCATTTGCATCCCTATGTCCCGGGCTGACAATAATCAACCCTTGCGTATTCCCTAACCCATACAAATACCCTGTAAGCATATTTGTACCAGACCTGATTGAAAGCAATTCACGTGGATATTTCTCTTTATCAATTTCATCATACGTGTAAAAATAATCAGTATTATACTCACTGTAATCTGCTCTTGAAAATACTTTGTTATATGCAATATTGATCCCAATGAATGCACAAGCACTAAATACAATAAACGCTGATACTATTATAATAGCAATTATTTGAATCATATGTTTTTTACCTCGTCTTATCACTTTACCCACCATACAGCTAGATGTACCCCGTTTTCAATTAGTATCTGTCGTCCTGTAAATTTTCGCTGTCATTATATATCAAAAGTCCCAGAAAATCAAGAAAACTTGACTTCCTGGGACTTAACCCACAACTCACTTTTTAGACCTGTTATGCCTTATCACTGTCCATTTTCCTTCTGAAAACTGTAATCGCAATAACTGTTATCACAGCAGCATACCCAATAACCCACCAAAGGTCAGGGAAAATAGAGGCATAATCTCCATTAACTGCAGCTTTTGTTGCATTAACAGCATGGACAAACGGAAACAGATTTGCTATTGTTTTAAATGCTCCTCCAACCAGATTCAAATCAAACCAAGCTCCACTAAGCCATGCACAAAGATTTGTCAGCAGTGCTCCACAGATACCCCCAACCTGCTTATCATTAAATATACTGCCTGCAAGCAAACCAAAGCTGATAAAAAATATTGCAGAAGGAATTATTACAACCAGTGCAATCAAAATATTGATGTTAATAGAAAGTCCAAGGAAAAAAGCTGCTATAAAGCAAATAACGCTTTGCATAAGTGCCATTGGCATAAGCGGAAGAGCATATCCCAAAATGAAATCAGATGATGTTAAAGGCGAAGCAAACAAACGGGTGAGAAAAGAAGTAGTTCTATCCTTTGCGATCAACATTCCAGAGAACAGAGATACAAATGAAAGTCCGAAAATTACTATCCCGGGAGTAAGCTTTTCGATTTTGAACAAATCAACAGGAACATTTGCCTGGATTGCTGAAAGCAGAAATAACACAACAAGCGGAAACCCCAATCCGAAAGCCAAATTTAATGGGTCCCTGAGAATCTCCTTAGTATTTCGTGATGAAAAAACCATTGTCCTCATGCAATCACCTCCTGTGTAGCCAGTTTTACAAAAGCATCCTCAAATGTTTTCTCTCCTGATATTTCAATTAATTCTTTTGCTGTTCCTACAGCCTTTAACTCACCTGCTGCCATAACCCCTATTCTGTCAGCAAGAGCTTCTGCTTCCTCAAGGTAATGAGTAGTCAGAATAATAACAATCTTTCCTTTAAGTCCTTTGATAACTGACCACAATTCACGTCTGGCAAGTACATCAAGACCAAGTGTAGGTTCATCCATAAAAAGGATTTGGGGTTCGGATATAAGTGCCATTGCTATACTTAAACGTCTCTGCCAGCCACCCGAAAGTGTTTTTGCCTTCTGCTTTTCAACCTCTGAAAGACCCAAAGTAGTTATAATTTGATCAGCCTTTTGCCTAGCAGTTGCTTTATCACTTCCATAGACTCCAGCTATAAATTCAAGGTTTTCTCTGACTGTTAGTTTGGTTGCTACAGCAGTCTCCTGGGGTGAAACATTTATTTTTTCCTTTATAGCCTGTGGATTTTCAACGATACTATCATTAAGAAGAACTGCGTCGCCACTTGTAGGCTTGGTCAAACATGATAGCATCTTAATGGTCGTAGTTTTACCGGCACCATTAACTCCGAGCAGAGCAAAAAGCTCACCTTCTTCAATTGATAAGTTTAAGTTTTTTACTGCTGTCTTAGTACCATACTTTTTTTCCAAATTTATAGTCTTAATGGCTGTCATTTTTTTCACCCCCATTTTCATTGTTCATAAGTCCATGAAAAATTTTTTCCACTATTTCATTCCGGATAATTGCTATTCCCTGCTCTTCATCGCCTATCAGCAGTAAACTGTCACCCGGCTTAATATTAAAAATATCCCGAGCTTTCTTCGGAATAACTATTTGGCCTTTTTCACCTACCTTAACCATTCCAAAAATATGCTTCCCTTTAGGTGCATCCATAATAAACCTCCGCAATTTTATAAGGTATGATAAGTTATACCAGTATGATTTGTAATACCAATTATACTGCTAATATAAAAATAAATCAATCTGTGCATATAAAAAGGATGCTTGGTCAATGAAATAATCGTGGCAAATCCAATAAATAAAAACTTCTTGATTTATTGTAGCAAACATAAAATTCTCCTTTTCGGCAATTTTCTAAAAAATCCCCAATTAATTCCAATAATATTCTTGAATAATATACAAATGTATTGTATCTTATAAATATGTTTTTACTGGCTGTAATAAAAAGGATAATTTTATGAAAAGGGGTGTTTTCTTGAAACATTCGCGTGTTAAAAAATCCATTATAGCTATGATAATTGTCATAGCCGTAACGTTTATCTTTCCTTTTAGCTGTTTTGCAAGTAGTACCAGGTACATAAGTGATTATACTGTTGTAAATCAGATTTATTATGCATATGATAAAAAAGATGGCCAGTTTATTGGTACCGTAAGTTACTTTGGCAATGGAGGAGACGACTGCCAAGTATCTAGACCTGCGGCTACTGACCATCCCGAATATTATTATGATATTAATGGGTATCATGGAACATTAAATAAGTTCAGTGGTACTTTTGTTGGTTCTTGGAGAATTGATGATTATGAATATCTTCGGGATACACACTTTTATGGGTGGGAAACTGTTGATTGCTACGCTTATGTATATTCATATATAGGACATTATTACGGATATGTGACTAGTGATTAAATAAAACTCATAAATATGTAATTAAGAGATTAAATATTACAGCCAGTATTAAAACATTCAGTTTTGAGTAGTTTTCTATAAATAATAAGGGGTATTTTTCAACTTATTTATAATATTAAGCCCCTGTTTTCCAATTGCTCTTGAATTTCAGACTCATCAATAATACACATGGTATCTCCAGGGCTAATTGCAGGTTTAGTTTTTCCATGGAAATCACTGCCGCAAGTTACAAACACACTGTACTCCCTACTCTTTTCAAAGAAGTATTTTGCAGTTGTGATATTGTGGTAGCTACTGAATGCTTCAATACCATCAAGCCCTGCTTTAATAATGGGTTCTAACAATTCATTATGTTTTTGCAGGTTGATACCCGGGTGGGCTAGAACTGCTTTCCCGCAATTTTTATGAATAATCTCTATAATTTGTTCCAATGGCGGATAGTTCATTTTTACATAACAAGGCTTTCCCTGTGAATAATAGTCCCAAAAGAAATTCACATAAGGGTTATCACCCCTTGAACCATCTGAACGATAAGGACGCAATATAGGCTGATCCTTATATTCATGCTTATTTAATAAAACCTCCGCAAACATTTCTCCTGTCCAGTGTTCTTTCCAATAGTTATTTATAGACAAATTCACCATGTCATTTTCAGTAACGTGAAAACCCAATTCCTGTGTTGCCAGAAGCATTTGATATGAAGCCTTTATACTTTGTTCTTCAATATTCTTCTCAATTAAATAGAAATCAGCACTTTTGTAATCTATTCCATACCCTAATATATGAAGATTCACATTTTGGAAAGTACAGTCGACTTCCACAGCCGGAATATATGTAATTCCCATCGATAATGCTGCACGTTCACCCTCCAAATTTGCACGTACACAGTTGTGATCAGCAATTGCCATTATCCTGATACCTTGCTCTTTACATTTTCGTACTATTTCTATCGGCGAAAATTCACCATCGTCGCTGTAATAGCTGTGCATATGCAGATCAATGAATTTTTCTTTCATGAATCTTATTCAACCTTTCTACCATTATAAACATCAGAATGGCAAAAATAATCAGATATACAGGGTATAACCCAATGCTAATATTATCCGCAATAGTACCAAAAACCGGAGGCATAAAGGTAGTTCCCACGTAAGCACTTGCCATCTGCATTCCCATAATAGCCTGGGATTTATCCGCCCCAAAATTGTAGGGCGTTTCATGCAGCAAGCATGGAAAAACGGGTCCACATCCTGTCCCAATTAAAAGCAATCCGATCAGTACTGCCCAATTTCCTGCAGGTATTAGTAAAAACAATATTCCAAGTCCTATAATCCCCTGCCCTATACGTACCATTTTTTTGTCACCCAATTTATCAGTGACAAATCCACAAATAAATCGTCCCACTGTAATTCCAAGATAAAACAACGCTGCCCATTTAGCTGCTACCTTTGCATCCATGCCTTTATTAAGTACCATATAACTGCTGGCCCAGAGTCCTGTACTAGCCTCAAGTGCGCAATAACAGAAAAAAGCTGTCAGTACTGACTTTGCACCAGGAAGCTTTATAGTTTCTTTTATACTCATGCTTACTGCTTCTCGATTATGTGTTCCATTCTCTTCACGTTTAGCTTTCCAAAGAGGTAATGCTGAGATAAGAATCGCAACAAGGGCAACCTGTATTATTCCAATTATCTGATATCCAGAAGTCCACTTCAGGCCATTTGTAAGGCACAATCCCATAATATACGGTCCCAATGTGGCACCAATTCCCCAAAAGCAGTGCAGCCAGCTCATGTGCCTTGATTTGTAATGCAGTGCAACAAAGTTGTTCAATGCCGCATCTACACTTCCGGCTCCCAATCCAAGCGGGATTCCCCACAGGCATAACTGCCAGAAGGAATGTGAGAAAGAGATGCCTAATAATGCAACTGCTGTCATGGCTACACTGACAGTTGTCACTACTCCTGTTCCTAATTTTCGGATCAGCTTGTCACTAAACAGACTCGATATAATCGTTCCTCCGGAAATGATCATACTAATAATTCCCGAATAAGATACCGGCACATCCAGTCCGCCATACATGGACGGCCACGCAGAGCCTAATATGGAATCCGGCAGACCTAAACTAATAAATGTTATATATATAACCACCAATAAAATGGATACCATCTGTCTTTCTCCTTCGTTAACAATATGATATAATAATATTCCAGTTATTTATAAATAAATATCAAAATAGAACGTTCAATTTATAACAATCGTATATTTGTCAGCCGAATAGATTATAAACACAATGTGAAAGGACATTCATATGAATGAAATCAAACTTTTAGAGGACAATTCAGAAATTGTATCTTACAACTTTCCATCATTTCCAGTTTACGCAAGAAAGTGCCGACTTTCTAATTATCCTAACATGACAGTTATCAGCCACTGGCACGCTGATTTGGAATTCATTGTGATACTTCAGGGAAGGATGTTATATACCATTAATGGAAAGAGCCATCTGCTGGAAGAGGGGCAGAGCTTATTCGTCAACTCCAATCGATTACACTACGGACATTCTATAGAAGGGCAAGACTGCCAATACTTATGCGTACTTTTTCACCCATCGCTTCTATATATCACAGATGATATAAAAGAATCATATGTAGAAGCTATTTGTCAGGGTACCTCTATTCCTTATCTTATATTCAGTTCCTCTAATAAGTTGCAAAATGAAAACATCAATAAACTATTACAGATATATGAAACCAGTCAGGAAAAAGCCCTTGGATTTGAATTAGCAGTATTAAGTCATATTTATTCTCTTTGGCTTTCCATCTTTGAAAACATAAAAAATATAAAATCGAAAGAGGAACCAATATCAGAAAAAAGGAGCGAAACACTTTATTCCATGATCGGATATATTCAAAAGCATTATTCTGAGAAAATCATATTGAAAGATATTGCTGCAGCAGGCAGTGTATGCAGAAGCAGCTGCTGTGAGATTTTTTCAAGCTTTCTGCAAATGACGCCGATCCAATACCTGACTAATTACAGGCTTGAAAAGAGCATCGGATACTTGACCAATTCCAAGTTCTCTATAACTGAAATTGCATTACTTTGTGGATTCAACAGTTCTAGTTATTTTACTGAGGTTTTTCACAGGGAATTTGGATGTACACCAACAGAATATATAATTAAATTTAATCCTCTTGATAAATAATTAGAAAAAAATCCCCAAAACATAAGCGTTTCGGGGATTCTGTATTTTGCACAAATTATCTCTTTGAAAACTGTGGTGCTCTTCTTGCTTTTTTGAGACCGTATTTCTTTCTTTCCTTCATTCTTGGGTCTCTTGTAAGGAATCCAGCCTTTTTCAAAGCTGCTCTGAATTCATCATCAGCCTTTAACAGGGCTCTTGAAATACCATGTCTGATAGCTCCTGCCTGACCTGTGAATCCACCGCCCTGAACCTTACACAATACATCAAACTTACCTTCTGTATTTGTAAGAACCAATGGCTGTTTAACAATAACCTTTAAAGTCGCAAGTCCAAAGTATTCATCAATGCTTCTATCGTTGATCAAAAGCTTTCCTTCGCCAGGAACAAGCCTTACTCTTGCTATTGATTTCTTTCTTCTTCCAGTTCCGTAGTACTGAACCTTAGCCATAAATGTCGTCTCCTCCTCTCAATCCCTAGATTTCCAATTTCTCGGGCTGTTGTGCCTGGTGCTCATGTTCGCTGCCCTTGTATACTTTGAGCTTTCTGTACATTTGCCTTCCCAGACTGTTCTTCGGGAGCATACCCTTTACAGCCAGTTCTATTGCCTTTTCAGGCCTTGTTTCCATAAGATGCTTATACTGAATTTCCTTCATTCCTCCCGGATAGAGTGAATGATGTCTGTAATATTTCTGCTCAAGCTTTTTACCAGTTAAAACAACCTTCTCAGCATTGATTACTATTACATGATCACCTGTATCTACGTGAGGAGTATATTCAGGTTTGTTCTTACCTCTAAGTATGCTTGCTACTTGACTTGCAAGTCTTCCCAAAGGCTTACCCTCTGCATCCACAACATACCATTTTCTTTTAACTTCTTCGGCTTTAGCCATAAAAGTTTTCATGTGGAACATTCCTCCTTAAAACCAATTGTGTTTATTACATAAATTTTTCATAAATCCGTGAACCCGAACTGTTATAACTTATTTTAAAGCATTAAGAAGCTTTCAGAGCTGAAGTATTACCGGTACTTCAATCCATTCAAGTATCTTAAAAAGCTATATGTCTATAAAATCTATAACACATCAAGGTTTTGACACTTTAATATTTTAATATAGGCATAAGGTGTGTGTCAAGTATATTTTGCTTTAAATTTAATTTATCTTCTATTATCTCTCTATATATCGTTAATTATTACAATATCTCGCTAATAATCGTGCGTGATATCACTTTTTTACATCAATAATATACCTCAACAAGGTACAGCCCTTGAGCAGGTGCAGTCAAGCCTGCTTTGCGTCTGTCCTTTGCCTCAATAATAAGAGGCATGTCCTCTACATCAAGCTTTCCCGAACCAATCTGAACCAAGGTTCCGACTATGATACGCACCATATTATATAAGAATCCATCGCCTTGTATTTCGAATTCCAGCAAATCTTCTGCCCGCTTCAGGGATACTGCATTTATTGTTCTTTCAGAAGTTTTTACTGTACTTCCGCTAGCTCTGAAGGATATGAAATCATGCTTTCCCAATAAGTACTGTGCCGCTTTAAGCATTTTTTCCTCATCAAGCCTTATTGGAACATGCATTGCACGTTTTCTTAAAAGAGCCGATGGCTGGCGTGAATTATATATCAGGTACCTGTATTTTTTCCCTTTTGACTTAAACCGGGCATGGAAATCCATATCCACCTCTTCCGAGTGTTTGATGGATACATCGTCAGGAAGTATGCTATTTAAGGCAAAAGAAAACTTATCAGGTGGTATTGATGATTCTGTAAAGAAATTGGCAACCTGTCCCAACGCATGAACACCCGTATCTGTTCTACTGGACCCATTAAGGCTGCATTGTTCACCAGTAAGCTTATTAATAGCCTTCTCGACAACATCCTGAACTGTCAGCGCATTCTCCTGGCTTTGCCAACCGTGATAGTTGGTTCCGTCATATTCTATTGTAAGCTTGATATTCCTCATACTTTAATCTCATAACCGACAGGAAAGCCGGGTTTCCCCGGCCCCTATCATCATTCATTCTCAATTCGTTTTTCCCTTGCTCTTAACTGTAGCTTTTGAATTGATTCTTGCCTTTCCCTAACATTCTCAATTCTCAATTTTCAATTCTCAATTGCCTTTTACTCTTATCTTTTAACTGTACACTGTACATTGTAAATTGTACACTTTTTTAACTATCCTCTTGTCATCTCGAACTTGAACTTTAATTCTCAATTTTCAATTCTCAATTCTCAATTGAATCTATACCTTCCCCAACATCGCTGCGCCTACTATTCCTGCGTCATTTCCCATCTGTGCAGTTGCAAGCCTTGTCTTTGGTTCACCTTTGAAGTAAACTTCCTTATAAATAATATCTCTCAGAGGTTTGAGCAGGTATTCGCCTTCCTTGCTAATTCCACCGCCTATGACAATCACCTCAGGTGAAAAAGTATTTATAAGATTTATTAATCCAGTTGCAATATACATAATATACTGGTCAACAATCTTTTGACCGGTTGCATCACCCGCTTTTGCAGCATCAAACGCAACCTTTGCATCAACCTTTGACAAGTCGCCGCCAATAAGCTTGTGAATCATTGAGTTGGGGTCTTCAGCTATGGCACGTTTGGTCTGCCTTATCAATGCAGTTGCAGAAGCATACGCTTCATAGCAGCCTTTACGTCCACAGGTGCACTGTTCTCCGTCCATCATAATAACCGAGTGTCCAAGCTCGGATCCGGAAAAATTAAAACCGCTGTATATCTTACCGTCAATAACAACTCCGCCTCCAAGGCCTGTACCAAGTGTAACCGTTATTGAATGCTTAACTCCCTTTGCTGCACCTGCAACAGCTTCAGCAAGCCCTGCACAGTTGGCATCGTTATCTATAAACACTGGAAGGTCAATATACTTTTGTACTTCGTCTCTCACCGGTGTATTATCAAAATTAAGATTACATGCATATACAATTAGACCTTTTTCACTGTTAGGAACTCCAGGGCTTCCTATACCTATGCTCTTAACGTCGGAAACTTCCATTCCGCAGTCCTTTATTACTTTAAGAACAAGCATGGACATGTCTTTTATAACTTCTTCTGCCGGCCTTTCCCTTAAGGTAGGAACACTGTCCTTACGAATTATCTTACCGTTTTCATCTACCAGACCTACTGCAATGTTAGTTCCACCCAAATCAATACCAATATAGTATTCCATGTTTTTCTCCCCTTTACATGTATTCTAAATATAAAAGCCCTATCGAAAATACTAACATAATCAAGCTTATAAATAAATCAACCTTTTTAAAATGCAGCTGTTTCATTCTTGTTCGTCCGACACTTCCCCTATAACATCTTGCTTCCATTGCGATAGCCAGTTCATCCGCTCTTCTGAAAGCACTTACGAACAAAGGTATAAGTACTGGAATAAAGCTTTTTGCTTTCTGAATTATATTTCCAGTATCAAAATCAGCTCCTCTTGAAGCCTGAGCTTTCATAATCTTATCTGTTTCATCTATAAGTGTAGGTATAAATCTTAATGCAATTGTCATCATCATTGCAATTTCATGTACAGGCAAACCTATTTTCTTAAATGGGCTCATAAGCTTTTCTATACCGTCTGCAAGTGATATAGGCGTTGAAGTTATTGTTAAAAGTGAAAGCCCTATAAAAAGACACATAAGTCTCAAAAACAATTTTACAGACACATTGATTGCTTCATAGGTTATATGAACAAAACCCAAATCCAATGCCGTTTTACCTTGTATAGTAAACAAATTTATAACCATTGCAAAAATCAAAACAAATATTATTGGCTTGATTCCTTTCAGGACAAACCCTACTGGTGTTCCTGAAATAACTACAGCAAGCAGTGTAAACAGCGAAAGAATAACTAAACCAATATATGTATTAACTATAAGCGTTACTACCATAAAAACAAACGACAGTATTAGTTTAGTCCTTGGATCTGCCCTATGAAGAACCGATTCACCAGGAATATACTGACCAACAGTAATATCCTTAATCATACCGGATTCCCCCTCAGCTGCTTTATTATCTCTCTTTTAGCTGCTTCAACAGTATAAATCTCATCATTCAGTGTTGGTATAACACTTTTAAGTTTTTTCATCATATATGATATCTGTGGTGCCGAAAGGCCGATTTTTTCCAATGCCTCGGTTTCTTTAAAAATCTTGGCTGTAGGACCGTCCATTTCAACTTTTCCATGATTCAGTACAATTACCCTTTGCGCAAGCCTTGCTACATCCTCCATACTGTGAGAAACAAAAATAATGGTAATTCCGAGGTTTTTATGGAGATCAGATATCAATCGGAATATGTCGTCACGTCCAGCAGGGTCCAAGCCTGCTGATGGCTCATCCAGGACAAGGATTTGAGGCTTCATTACAAGTACTCCTGCAATTGCAACTCTTCTCTTTTGCCCACCTGATAGTTCAAAAGGCGACTTTAAAAGAATTTCCTCCGATAAACCCACCTGTTCCGAAACCTTGACAACCCTTTCATCTATTTCTTCCTTTGTTAAGCCAAGCTTTTGAAGTCCAAAGGCAATATCCTTATATACCGTCTCTTCAAATAGCTGATGTTCTGGATATTGAAACACTATACCAACATGCTTTCTTATATCCTTCAGGTTTCCTTTTTGAGTATCCAAGCCGTTAACAGTTATTTTACCTGATGTAGGTTTCAACAACCCGTTAAAATGCTGGATAAGGGTAGATTTACCCGACCCTGTATGCCCTATTACTGCGACAAACTCACCTTTATCTATATTAATATTTATATTTTCCAAAGCCAATTTTTCAAATGGTCCACCTTTCGAATATGCATATGAAAGGTTTTCTGCAGAAATTAACATTACCTTACCCCTAAGTCCAACCTATATAATTTATTTGTTAAAAGCCTCTTTTAAGGCTTTATAGGCATCATCTGCGTTAAATACTTCTTTTGGGAGGTTCAAACCTTCCCTGTTAAGTTCGTAAAACAATTCTGTTACCTGCGGAACATCCAAACCAAGCTGTTTAATTTTTTCCACCTCTGAAAATACACTATGTGGTGTTCCATCTATAACTACAAGGCCCTTATCAACAACAATTACCCTATCGGCCATTTCAGCTTCATCCATATGATGAGTTATGAGAATGACAGTAATTTTTTCTTCCTTATTTAGCCGCTTGATAAGATTCATTATCTCCCTGCGGCCTGCAGGATCAAGCATGGAAGTAGCTTCATCAAGTATAAGACATTCAGGCTTCATTGCCAGTACTCCTGCAATGGATACCCTTTGCTTTTGTCCGCCTGATAACAAATGTGGGGCGCGCTGTGCAAACTCTGATATATCAACAACCTTAAGAGCCTCATCAACTCTTTTCCTTATTTCTTCTGGAGGTACACCCAGATTTTCAGGACCAAAAGCTATGTCTTCCTCTACAGTTGTGCCAATTATCTGATTGTCAGGATTCTGAAAAGTCATACCTGCTGTACGTCTGATTTCCCACAAATGTTTTTCATCAATTGTGTTCATACCTTTAACATACACAGTACCGGCAGATGGTGTAAGAATTGCATTTAGAAGTCTTGCATAAGTAGATTTACCTGAACCGTTCCTTCCGATAACAGCTATAAACTGTCCTTTTTCAAAATCAAGGCTTATGCCTGATACAGCTTTTACACCTGCATCTTCAGGATTTCCAGTTTTATATACATATTGAACATTATCAGTCTTTATAAAGCTATCCACTTATGCCATCACCTTCTTTTATGCTTAACAATATCCTACCAGTAAAGTCTATTACCTATATTATATGAGGTTATAAGGCATTAAATCAATAGCACCTTAACATTCCCCCACATATAAAGCAAGGAACGGCACTTACCGTTCCTTGAACTCTTTATTGGTTATTCTTATTTTTTAATTCTTATACAAACTCAAGGATAACTACTTCCGCAGCATCTCCTCTTCTTGGTCCAAGCTTGTAAATTCTGGTGTAGCCACCGTTTCTGCCCTTGTACTTAGGTGCAAGTTCATCAAACAGTTTGTTAACAAGATTAAGTTCGTTTCCTTCTGAATCCTTAACCTTATATACCCAGTTAGCTATCTTTCTTCTTGCACTGAGTCTTGATGGGTTATCAACGCGTACCATATCAGTCTTTTCTTCTCTGTCAACGACCTCATACTTTTTGCCGTTCTTGGAAGTAGCTGTTTTGGTAAGCTTTTTACCATCACTCATTAACTTTGCAGTTGTAATTTTAACTTGTTTTGAAGTAAAATTATCTGCTTCTTTAATAGCTAATGTAAGTAACTTTTCTGTAATATTTTTAACTTCTTCGGCTCTAGCCTCAGTTGTTTCAATCTTTCCATTCTGGATTAAAGCTGTAACAAGACCTTTAAGCATTGCTTTTCTTTGGTCTGTAGGGCGTCCGAGCTTTCTTTGCAAAGCCATCTTCTATTTCCCTCCTTACCGTAATAATTATATTTCAAATTTATTAATATCAAATAGGTATTAATGTTTTACTCCTCACTTGGAGTAAGTATCAAACCCAAAGCATGCAGCTTTTGAAGAACCTCTTCAAGTGACTTTCTACCAAGATTTCTAACCTTCATCATATCCTCTTCAGTCCTGCTGATAAGGTCTTCTACGGTATTAATTCCAGCCCTCTTAAGGCAGTTGTACGATCTTACTGACAAATCGAGTTCTTCGATTGTCATTTCAAGTACTTTTTCCTTCTTGGTTTCTTCTTTTTCAACCATTATCTCAGTGTGTTTTGCATGATCTGAAAGATCAATAAAGAGATTAAGGTGTTCGCTTAAAATCTTTGCACCAAGGCTAATAGCCTCATCTGCTGCTATACTTCCATCTGTCCATACCTCAAGTGTAAGCTTGTCATAGTCTGTAACCTGTCCTACACGGGTATTTTCAACAGTGTAATTTACTTTTTTTACAGGAGTATAAATTGAATCAGTTGGTATAACGCCTATCGGCTGACCTGCAAACTTGTTCTTTTCTGCAGGAACATATCCGCGTGACTTATTTATATTCATTTCCATGTAAAATCTTTGATCACCGTTTAAAGTAGCAATGTGCAAGTCAGGATTAAGTATTTCAATATCTGAATCAGTCTTGATATCTCCTGCAGTTATCGGGCCCTCTCCTTCAGCATCGATATAAATGATCTTAGGTCCTTCACCATGCATTTTCATTGACAAATTCTTAATATTGAGAATAATTTCTGTTACATCCTCAACTACTCCAGGTACGGTAGAAAATTCATGAAGCACACCATCAACTTTAATTGATGTTACTGCTACTCCAGGAAGAGATGAAAGAAGAATCCTTCTTAAGGAATTACCTAGTGTAATTCCATATCCTCTTTCCAGAGGTTCAACAACAAATTTTCCGTAATTGTTTTCTTCGCTTGCGCTAACGCACTCTATCTTGGGTTTTTCTATTTCTATCAACATGAACCCTCCCTTGCCAAACTTTTTTCATTTACCGAGGGCAACTGACACATAATTCCATACTAATATATAGCTGTTTTTCCTGAGTATAAATCATCCTAAATACAAGAATCTTCAGTTGCTGTTCCAGGTTTATATTTGTAAATTCACTATTTACATTACTTGGAATATAACTCAACTATCAGATGTTCCTTAACCGGCAGATCTATGTCTTCCCTTGCAGGTAATGACAAAACTTTTCCGTTAAGGTTTTCTGCATCAAATTCAAGCCACTTAGGAACAACTCTTCCACCAGCAATATCATTAATTGCTTTAAATTTAGGTGAATCCTTGCTCTTATCCTTTAATGCAATTACATCTCCTACTTTTAAGAGGTAGGATGGAATATTTACTTTTTGCCCATTTACAGTAAAGTGTCCATGTCTTACAAGCTGTCTTGCTTCCGGTCTTGAAGTAGCAAGATCCAATCTGTAAACTACATTGTCAAGTCTGCTTTCAAGAATTTGCAAAAGGTTTTCACCGGTAACACCCTTTCTTGAAGTAGCCATATCAAAATACTTAGCGAACTGGCCTTCAAGAATTCCATAAAACCTTCTTGCTTTTTGCTTTTCACGAAGCTGAATACCATATTCGGACATCTTCTTTTTCTGCTGGCCATGCTGTCCTGGTGCATATTCTCTTCTTGAAACCGAGCATTTATTTGTATAACATCTTTGACCCTTCAGAAAAAGCTTTTCGCCTTCTCTGCGGCAGAGCCTGCAAGATGCATCAGTATACCTTGCCATTTATTTAAACACCTCCAACATTAATCTAGTGT
>JAEWTV010000034.1 GCA_023397675.1 Bacillota bacterium
AGTAACGACAGATAATAGTCTTTATCTTCATTATTCCTAAAAAGTGGAACCTCCGAAACACTTCTGCAAATTATATGGTAAATAGATTCCGGAGATTTAAGTCTTGCTTTACGTGGCATCTAATCACCCCAGTAACATTTTACCATATTATGCATATTATTGGTAGTACTATTTGTAATTTTTTGTCATTTATTGAGAAGCGTCCCGGTTACCTTTTTAATTGTTCAACATTATGTAACCTTTTTTAACAACCCACCATAAAATTTAGTAAAATGAAATTTCCATACCTATTTAAATGTTAGGAGGATTATATATGCAAAATTATAATTGCGGTTGTATGCAACAGCCGATGAATATAATGCCATGCTGCGGTTATCCAACGGCCGTAATGCCGCAACAGCAGCTGGAAGCAATGTATCCAAAAACTTACCATGTGATAAAACCGGAAGTAGATAGAACATGTGATGAATTTATGATGTGCGGTCAAATGTGCCCAACCCAGGAGCAAATGGACGCCATGGTAGATAATATTTACAACAAGGTAGAAGTAAATGTTGAAGTCATAATAAAACAAAGTCCGAGGAAAGAAGAAAGACAGTTCATAGGCGGCGGAAGAAGATTGTTGAGAGATTTTATCGGGGCATTGCTCATTACAAATCTTATTGTCCGCAGACCTCCCTTTTATTACAACTATCCAATTTATGGCCCGGGATTTACCTCTCCTTATGGATTTGGTCCAGGTCCATTTATAGGCGGAGCTATATATTAGGTTAAGTAAAATGCACCTCCAAATGTTAGTTTTATGTCTAACGTTTGGGGTGCACTTCAAACGGCGCATACATATAATCATTCTATATCCGAACTAATTTCACTGACAGTTACATTAGGATTTGTATACCTACCTTTATTTATTGTCCGCTTACCATATTGAACAGCTTTTGCAGGACAATAATGTATACAGGCAAGGCACTGTGAACAATTCTTACCCCAAACAGGCTTATTGTCAACATTGATATTGCTGCAATTACATACCCTGGCACAAATACCGCATCCTGTACACTTTTCAGTTGCGTAAAACTTTTTTGTCTGCAGAGCGAATGCATTAAAAAATGGGTTAACCACAGAGGTTAAAACAGAAGGGAGAGAGCCTTTCACAACCTCAAAGATATCTGTTTCCTTCTTATCTATAACATTATATATTCTCTCAAGTGTTTTTTGAGCAGCCGAAAGCTTCTTTTCTTCGAGCTCCTTCGAATCAACATCATACATAAAAATATAATTATTGGGCATCTGTATGGAAAAACCGCTGTTTAAGGGGAGCTTTACCTTTTTAAGGCTTTTTTTAATCCGTTTCATCGTATTTCCGACATTATCTCCACAGGTTACTACTGAAAATACATAGTTATTATTGTAATTATCAAGTTTGAGATTCTCAATAAACTTCAAGACCATTTTAGGAGGTGCCCATGCATATACCGGGTAAACAAAGCCTATAGTCTCATCTTTACCCAGCGTATACTCACAGTTCCCTGAATGAGAAATGGAAATCAGTTTCTCCCCTGTATGCTGTGCAATACTTTTTGCAATCTGCAGAGAGTTTCCTGTACCTGAAAAATAGAAAATCATAAACACACCCCTTTGCACAAACAATTTACTTAACCTTTTCTATGGATAAATTAACTTTATAATTACCATACTTAAGAACACCGTCAAGAAAAGTGACAAGCTCCTGCTGACCGGATACCTGAACCTTTAACATATAGCAACCCTCCCCGCTTACCCGGTGGGCTTCAGTTACTATATTGCTTTCAGTGAGATATTTTTTAAAAGAGACATGATCAGTGGTTTTCATAAAAATTGTAACAAAAGCCGTGTCCTTAATCCCCAGCTTGCTGTTGTCTGTCGTTATTGTATAACCTTTGATTAATCCGAGTTTCTCAAGCCTGTTAATTCTATTCTTAACTGCCTGCCCCGTTAGATGGACAATTTCGCCGATTTCCTGCCACTGCATTCTGGAGTTTTCCTTCAGAAGATTTATAATTTCTATGTCAGTTTGATCAAACATATAGGAGAATCCTTTCATAAATCAACCAAAACATGGATTATTTTTTCTCGCTTCAAGTGAATGTCATTTTATAATTAATATATCATACAATAAAGGAGTAAAAAATATGAAAATTCAATCAATACGACATGCTACGCTTATATTGGAGATTAATAATAAAAAAATACTTGTTGATCCAATATTAGGTCCAAAAGGTTCAATGACAGCTATACCAGGGGTACCTAATACAAATCTTAACCCTTTAGTAGATTTGCCTTTACCAGTTGACTCTATTATAGATTGCGATTCAGTAATTATTACTCATACTCACAGGGATCACTTTGATGAAGCAGCAGAAAAGCTTTTACCAAAGTCACTACCAATTTTATGCCAGCCAGAGGATTGCGATCAACTTGTTAAACTAGGGTTTTCAGATGTTAAGCCGGTGGAAAATTCATTGGAGTGGAGTAATATAACCTTTACACGAACAAAAGGCAGACATGGTTATGGAATAATCGCCGGCAGAATGGGGCACGTATCGGGCTTTGTCATATCTTCACCGGGTGAGCCATGTACATATATAACTGGTGATACGGTTTGGTATAATTGTGTAGAAAAAGCTTTAAAGAAATTCAATCCTGATATAGCAATATGCTTTTGCGGAGAAGCCAGATTCAAGCTTGGGAAGGCCATTACCATGGGTGCTCAGGACATTTTGGAAGTACATAACACCTGTCCGTCAACAAAAATAGTTGCAGTCCATATGGAAGCATGGAATCACTGCAGACTTTCAAGAAAAGCTCTCACTGATTTTACAATAGAAAATAATATTGAAAAACATGTTTATATCCCGCAGGACGGAGAAGTTCTACATTTTTCTTAACTTTTAAAATTAAAATTGAGAAACGTCCCCACTTTTGCCGTAAAAATAATGAAGTACTTACCTTTTGAAAGTAAGTACTTCAAATGATGATAATTGAGAAACGTCCCCTTACGACAGCTATAATTAGATACTTAATTATTTAAATTTATATAAGATATTTCATTTTTGGCGCAGGATTGATTCACAAAAAGAAAGCTTTTGCCGTCTAGTGACCAATCAATAAAACTAGCATCTTCTCCAACATATATGATTTTTTTACTTTTAAAGTCGACTATATACAACTTACTTTTATCTGTTCCCAAGCAACTAAATATGAATTTTTCACCATCAGGGCAAGGAAAGCTCATGCTATCTAGAACACCATTACCAATACCTTTAT
The DNA here is from genome assembly GCA_023397675.1 of Bacillota bacterium. GTDB lineage: Bacteria > Bacillota > Clostridia > Acetivibrionales > JANLFN01 > JAEZTC01. The sequence continues at coordinate 3,307 of JAEWTV010000034.1, forward strand.
GATAACAAGGTATAAGTTGGAATTCTTTTGTTGAAAAATTCAGTATCCCATAATTATTGATTACTCTTTTGCCATCCGGGAAGAAAAAGCAATTCATGACATCTCCTGAATTAACAAATATATTATTTTTACCATCAGGACTTATGACACCGATGCCTATTTGTTCTTCTGCCCATCCCAACCCATAAGAAATCTTATTATCTTTTGTCCAGAAAAGAACCTGCGCACTAAAGCCATTTCCGTAGGATTTTTCTACTATTGAGCTATTCAAAATCAATTTATTATTGGAAAAATCAGTATCACAGACATGTATACCTTTTTCATCAGAGTATGCAATTTTATCACCATCGTATGATATATCATAATTAATTTGTTGTTTAGGACATATAATTTCCTTCAAAGGACTACCGGTATTTTTATCAAAAATTAAAATATTGCATCTATTTTCTTTAGAAACATTTACTACAAAATTTCCATTATTTAATATTTTAAACATACTGTTATAAATGTCATTCATCACTATAATTTCGCCTTCATATAAGCAAATACTCTTACCCGTATTGATACTATATTTAAAAATTTTTCTATCTGTTAAATTTGGGGAAGATACACCATATATAAAGCTGGTATTATCTATAAAATGAATATACCGATTAAGTTCATATCCCTGTGGAATAGGAAGATCAATTTGTTCTATTGATAATTTATCAATTTTTTCATCTTTAAACTTTGACAAGTCAATTTTAGTTACATCATAGATACTTTTATAGAAAGCTTCATTATTATAATAATAATCGCCATATTTATTTCCCACATCTTCCTTCTTATTATCTCCCTGGGTAATTACAGTTACATTTTTAGAAGATGTGTTGTTATTTTCTTCTTTTGATCCATTCTTCCCGCTACTACCCGTACTTGCACATGATATTGTCATGCTGATAATTATCGTTATAAAACATAAAAATAACTTCTTTTTCATATCTATTCCATTCTAATATGTACTTGAGTCTACCAATTATTAGACTATAATATAGACACTTAGTTCCATTCTGTTTATATTTTTTGCAAACCAGCTTGAATTTTTATAGTTGCATTTTATAAACAATCATATGGCTGAAATAAACTGCTTTATAACTCCATAAGTAAATATTCTTGCAGCATTTTCTACGAATTTTGGGAAGTCAATATCTGCATGCTCATTTGCCTTATCTGAAATAACTCTTAAAACAATGAACTTAATATTGTGTTCAAAGCAAACCTGTGCAACTGCTGCACCTTCCATTTCAACACACTGTAAGTTTTCAATCTGGGATGTAAGTTCTATTACCTTTCCAGCATTGCCAATAAACTGGTCTCCGCTTGCAATTGTACCCGTCAACACTTTAGGCAGCTTTATTCCGAATTCATTAAGCAGATCAGCAGGTATACTTATCAATTCAGTATCAATATAATGCCGGGCAGATTCTACCGCACATTTCAGTAATGATTCATCCACTTCAAAGTAGCTTTTGCCCAGCAGAGGTATTTCAAAGCTACCGAAACCCGGAAGAGCTGTTACATCCATGTCGTGCTGAACAAGCTTATCCGCAATTACAATATCTCCTACATTTAAATCATTGCGTGCCGCACCTGCCACCCCTGTGAACAGCACAAGATCAACACCAAATTTCTGAATCAGTGTGGTCACCGTTGAAGCAGCTGCAACCTTTCCCCATCTTGAAAAAACAAGGACTATATCTTTATCAAACAACCTTCCTGTATAATATGTCCTCATCCCTATGGTTTCTTCGGACAGGATTTTCATATTATTCATTATAAGCTGGGTTTCTTCCAGCATTGCACCAATTATGCCTATTTTCATAACATTCTCATCCTTCTCAAGTAAATATAATTTTACCAGTGCTTACTGTATATTGTCGCACCAAATGGAATAAAACCAAGCTTAGCAAGCTTAAAATGTTGAAGTCCAAATGGTATTCCTATAACGGTTATACAAAATATAAGTCCCCAGGCAAGGTGAACTATTGCAAATTCCCACCCGAATAAAACCAGCCATATTATATTAAAAAGCAAGCCTCCAGCTCCAAAATTTCCAAGTTCCACATCTCTTCCAAATGGCCAGAATACAAGTGAAGATATTTTAAAACACTGCATACCAAACGGAATACCAATAATGGTAACGCACAATATCAGCCCTGCCGCAAACCATAGAATAGAAGTTATGATACCTCCAAATATCAGCCAGATTATGTTTCCAAGAAAACTCAAATTAACCCCTCCAATAAGAATAAATAAATTCTATATAATATTACTGATAATTGAGGTTATTGTCTGCTTTTTTTAATTCATTGGCATAAGCATTATATGTTCTGTCATCAAAGCATACCATAAAAACTTCTTCAATACATTTTGTTACTTCAAGAAAATGTTCAATCTCTCTGACTGCAATACTTGCAGCTCTTCCCACAGGAAACCTGTATGCCCCTGTACTGATAGACGGGAAGGCAATTGTTTTAACTCCGTTTTTAACTGCCATTTCAAGAGAGTTCATGTAGCAGGATGCCAGAAGATTATCTTCATTATTGTTTCCGCCGCGCCAAACGGGGCCTACCGTATGAATTACCCATCTGGCAGGAAGCCCATAACCCTTTGTTATCTTAGCCTGGCCGGTTTCACAGCCGTGAAGCTTTCTGCATTCTTCGAGGAGTTCAGGCCCTGCTACTCTGTGAATGGCTCCGTCTACTCCACCACCGCCAAGCAGAGAGTTGTTTGCCGCATTGACTATAACATCCACAGACAGCTCTGTAATATCGCCCTTCACTATTTTAAGCTTACTCATTTATCCACCTCAATTAAAACCAAAATCCTACCAATGATAATATCACACTTATACCTTAAATAAAAAACCGAACATATTTGGGGACGCTTCTCAATTATTCAAATGTAAAAAGTAATGATAATTGAGAAGCGTCCCCGGAGAATACCCATACACTCAATCCACCGCCGCAGTGATGCACTTTTCTATAAGCGGCCACCTGTCACCGGCATTTAATACAATTTTGGAGGCTATTGCAACTACGAGGTCTTTTTCCGGAACGCAACAAATAACGTTTCCTCCGTCTCCCATAGCAGAAAATGAAGAAATGCCATTGTCCTCCCTAAGCCACCACAGATATCCGTACCCATTATATCCGATTCCTTCAAGGTCCAGGTGCACTGATGGGTTGATAGATTCATCAATCCATTTTTCCGGAATAATCTGTCTGGTGTCCCACCTGCCTTTATTCAGGTATAAAAATCCGAAACGTGCCATGTCCATAAGGGTTAATGTAAGCCCAAAGCCGCCTGAACTATTACCATCCGGATCTTTAATCCAACCGGTTGATTTATTGCTGAACACATCTTCCAATCCAAATGATTGTTTCTGATCAGGTATCACCCTCATGCCCAAAGGCCCAAACAACTGCTCATTGGCAAATTCACGTGCACACATACCGGTAGTGCGTGTAATAATTGCCGACAGCAGATGTATTCCGGCAGTATAGTACTGGAATTTACCAGGCTGTCCGCCTTGTCCCAAAAGATTAAGTATATATGCTACCCAGTTTCGCTGTCTTCGCAGTCTGTCAAATGGTTCCTGACCACGTTTGTTTCCTTCCTTCCACGAAAACGGGAAAGGTGCTGTCATAGTCAGCAGGTGCCTTAAGGTTATGGTTCTTTTTAATATATCTTCAGAATCAGGTATATATTCAGGAAAGAATTCAAGTACCTTCTGATCAATACTTCTTATAAATCCGGCATCAATTGCAATGCCGACAAGAGCAGATATTACGCTTTTTGTAATTGAAGCAACATTATGGACATCAAGCGGGCCGCAACCATTATAGTACCTTTCATAAACAACATATCCCTTGCGGATTACAGCAATTCCGTTTAAATTACTGTACTTGTTATTTATCATGCTCCCAAGTTCATTAATCTTTTCAGGGCTCATTCCTATATCTTCGGGCTTTGCAAGCTGCCATTGCGTTGTTGGCCAATATTCCCTATGCATTACAAATACCTCCCTGTAACGGATTCCATATTATTTTTCAATGCCTGTGGTGTACCCTCTGCAATTAGTTTTCCGCCCTCGGCTCCTCCCTTTGGACCTAATTCTATAATCCAGTCGCACGCTTTAAGAACAACAGGATTGTGTTCAATTATAATTACTGAATTCCCCTTGGCTATAAGTTCGTCTATTAATTGTATAAGCTTCGAGGTATCATAAAGGCTAAGACCTGTAGTAGGTTCATCCATAATGTAAAGAATATTACCCTTCCGTCGTCTGCCTATTTCTTTGGCAAGCTTGATTCTCTGCGCTTCGCCCCCGCTGAGAGTTGGGGTTGGCTGACCCAGCTTAATGTATCCCATGCCTATTCTATCCATTACTTTCAATGTCGAAATAATTCCGGGGTTATCCTTGAAAAACTCAACAGCTTCTGAAACGGTCATTTCAAGGACATTGAATATGTTTTTACCCTTATACCTGACGGACAAGGCTTCATCGCTATACCTTTTCCCGTGACATTCCCTGCATGTATTGTAAATATTCAAATTGTCTCCAAGCCAGATGGTTTCACGGCCGCTGCCTCCGCATTCAGGGCAGGCACCTTTTGAATTGAAAGAGAAATGACCAGCGGACATTTCCATACTTTTTGCATCCTGCTGCTGTGAAAAAAGCAAACGGATTTTATCCCAAATACCCACATAGGATGCAGGATTGGAGTTTATGTTTCTACCAATGGGAGCCTGCGATATTTCTGCAAAGCCTGCAATATGTTCAATACCATCCAGTCTGTCTGCAATTGTTTGAATACCTTCCGGCTCGTCATCACTGTTACTTTCAGCCTCTTCATTAGAGTTATGGAAATACCCTTTCAGCAGGGGAATCAGGGTGTCTGAAACAAGTGAGCTTTTTCCGCTTCCTGAAACACCTGCAATGCCGACCATCGCACCTAAAGGGAAAGCTACTGTCACATCCTTGAGATTATTAGTTCTGGCATTCCGTATAGTCAGACAGGGTGTTTCATTTCCTGCTACATTTCTTTTGGCTTTTCTTTGAGGTATGACAATGTTGCCTGAAAGATACTGACCCGTAATGGAATCCTTGCACCCAAGGAGGCCCTTCAAATCACCCTGATATATAACCTGACCACCTTCTGCACCTGCCTTTGGTCCTATATCGATAATATGTTCAGCCATTTCAATAGTATCTTTGTCATGCTCCACGACAATAACTGTGTTACCAAGATCCTTAAGTTCAGTTATAGATTTCAGAAGCTCAGTCTTTTCAGATTCATGAAGTCCGGCAGTCGGTTCATCCAGTATATAGATGAGTGAATCCATTTTGGAGCTGAGATGGGAATTCAAAAACAGCCTCTGTATTTCTCCACCACTTAAACTCGGTAAATCCCTATAGAGTGAAAGATGCCCAAGGCGGGATTTAATCAGGCCTCTCGTTATATTTAGTATTTCATTAAGGAGGTTCTTACCTAACGGCGTTAATGCTTCTTTATCTGGTAATTCTTCGAGAAATTCTTCAAGCTCAGAAACATTCATTTTACCAAGTTCTCCGATATGCCTTCCCCCTAAAAGAACACTTCGTGCTTCTTCCCCAACTCTGAAGCCATGGCACTCAGAGCATTCAGACACTGAGTAAATTCCATTCAAATCCTCACCGTTTCTTAAACGTGCCTCAAAAATCCTTGTAAGGCAGTAGCTCCGTTTTTCATCGTTGCCGTTTACCTGATGCCCATAGATAATCTCATATTTAATTTCATCCAGCAGGTTAGAAAATGGCAGATCAAAATAATTCACATATTTTTTGCTGAGAAGTTTCTTGTAACCCGGCGTTATTCCTGCTTTATTAAAAACCTCTTCCATAGTTGTGCTATCGTCCGGGACGAGCCTTTCCATATTGATCCTGTAGTACGAGCCACGCCCCGAGCACTTTATGCACATTCCATTCGGAGTATTGTACGAAAAATAACTTGCCTGCAGGTGTTCCTCTTTGTTACCGCAATTATTGCAAGTAAGGCTGCTGTCTGAAACTGTCCCGCATACCGGACAGATAATTCTGCCTTCCCTCGAATACAGCAAACTAAGAAGATTAAGGATATTTGTTTTTGAACCAACTGTCGAACGCGGATTACTCTGGCGGATAACACTTTGCTGTACTGATACTGCAGGACCTATACCCGAAATACTGTCGAATTTGTCCTCGTCATCAATTCCGGAAAGTATTCCTAAAGACTTTAAGTATTGTTTTCGTCCCTCTTCAAAAATGATATCAAATACCAGGCTTGATTTTCCCGAACCGCTGACACCGGTTGCAACGACAAGCTTGTTTTTGGGAATTGAGATGTCTATATTTTTAAGATTGTGCAGCCGTGCGCCTTTTATTGTAATGTTTTTCATAAATCCACCTTTCATTACTATAAATTAGAGGTGCTGAAGCTCAGAGGTTTACAGGCTGCCGTATGAAGAGAAATTATAGGGGCTTTACAGGAATGTACAAGTCAACAATGGTCTTTTTTTCAGGGTGCTCGTCCGGATCGTTCAAATAAATCTCAAAACACGGGCGGTCATCAGGCTGGTAACCGCGTCCAGGCAGCCACCCTCCAAGAAAGTTCCAGGCGCCCATGAATTGGGTTGCGTCAAGTATACAATGAGCAATTGCATACCTTCCGCCGGGAATAGTCATTTTCCCAATTTCTCCATCCACTGCGGCATCACCATGTATCGTTAAGCATATACTTGTCCTGAACCTTTCTTCGTCAGTTACTTCAGAATTATCATGATACAGGGAAAGAACTCTGGTATCCCTATGGTCAATTAGCCCTCTCGCATCGGCCCAACCGAATAACTTATCAAGAAGCTTACGGAAAAGCTGCGGTTCCCCTTTGAACATACCGGTATTGCGTATATATATAACCGGCATTTCCTGTATGTCCTTTGCTTCAACACTTACAACCCCATTATATGTGAAAGATTTTAAATCGTCTTTTCCAGTCTTGCTTTCCACTTTGCATTTCTTGCTTTTCAGTATACTGTTATCAGCCCTCAGCTGGCTTGCACTAAACCCGAAATGTTTCATGAAGGCTCTTGAAAAGGAAGCCTGATTTGAAAACCCAAATTTCAATGCTATATCGGCTATTGTATCTTTAGGGTTTCCTGTAATACTTAATGTTGCCCTCTCCAGCCGGATTCGCTGAATATATTTTGAAGGCGGCTCTCCTACAATTGAGCAAAAAACTCTATGGAAATGGTATTGGGAGAAATTCGCTACACCCGAAAGTACTGCAAGTGACAATTCTTCATTTATGTTAGCTTCTATATAATCCTGGACCTTGTTTATCCTTGATATGTACTCTTCCCGCAGGAAGGCATTGTTGGAACTAACCATGGTTTTCACCTCTCGATTAAGCTTCTCACAACAATTTTATCGTAATATAAAAAGGATTACCACATTATGCTAATAATTAGCCTGTGATAACCCTTAAAGCGGCTTCTTTTCATATTCCGTCAAACCTTAATTCTGTTTATTTTGCCTCTATAATAAGCATAAATGAGTTTTCTTTGTCAAAATCATTTTTCTTGAAATCTCCGTATGCATGGAACTCCTTGAATCCTGCGTTCTTAAGCATGGAAACCGCCTCATCATACAACAAAGGTGTAAGAAATATCTCATTTTCAATTGTCCTGTCTTCAACAGACAAAATTGTTTTGAATGCAATTTGCCCATTTTTATTGCTATAAAACCGTTCAAATTTTAGTGGGACAACATCGTTTACTATAGTCGGAAGAGATTTTACATTTTTTGAAATTACCCTGTCAAAATTAATTATCTGAAAAATAAACCTGCCGTCCTTTGTAAGCAGGCTGCGAACATCTTTGAAAAAGGCACTGATTTTATCAAGGTTATCTAGATGCACTACTGAATTCCCTATACAATAAACAGCATCAAATGAACTTTTATCAAACTTGGTGTGTAAATCCTGCATATCTGCCTGAAGGCACTTTACTCTGCTTTCTGCAATGCTGATCTTGTCCCTTAAGGCTTGGATCATTTCCTTATCTATATCAACCGCAGTTACATCAAACCCAAGTTTACCAAGCTCAATTGAATAGTCTCCCGTGCCACAAGCTACATCAAGAACGGACTTTTTGGGGGGTCCTATACACTCAGCTAAAAAATTTACAGTATCCCGTGACACAGGAAAAATAAAATCATAATACTTTGAAATGGCATCATAAAAAACCATTTGATCACTTCCTTAAGTTAAGAGTTTATCTCTTTACTCTTCTATTGTGCTCCGTCACATTCCTGCGCATACTCAACTATAACATACAATAATTATTTCTAATTCGCTCTATTACGGTTAACGAAACCCAGCCCGAATTGCTGTTCCGCTGCCTGCCATGTATAATTGGTTTCAGATGTGAAGCAAACCTGGGATGTCCGGGATAAGCTTGTTGTTTGAACCTACAATTGAAATAAGGGAGTCGGATGTGAAAAGCGAAGCCAGGCCCCAGTTTAATCCGCCATATGGCACAAGTCATATGCAACGGCAGGGGAAGGCTGAA
>JAEWTV010000051.1 GCA_023397675.1 Bacillota bacterium
GCCCCCTGGACCCCTGCCAAAGGGATAAAACCCCTTTGGAAACCCCATTTGGGGTATCATTTTATATGGGGAAGCCGTAGAAGGAACATTATATGCCGGATCAAAAAGCATGGCGTATCCGGCATACCGTAGGGCGGGGGCTTGCCCCCGCCGAAATATATCTATCTCGCATAAGAACACAATCTTTTGCATGACAATATAGTATTTTGCTTGTCATATACTGGCCTATGTAGTATAATATGTTAGCGAAAGAAATGATGAGGATTGGGCTGCGGTGAATACACTACAGATATATAATTCGATCTATCAAGATGTATTTTGTAATACATTTAGCAAATCGTGTTATGTTTTTTTATGCGGTGGAGCAGGAAATCAGCATATACGAAATAAAATCAGGCCAATTCTGGAACGTGAACAATTTCAAATCCTCTATCCAGAAGATTTGTTTATGGATATGTTAAATAGAGACAAAAAGGCTGATTTGTTGGAATATGAAAATCTATTGGCAGATAATTCGGATGTCATTTGTGTTATATGTGAGAGTTATGGCTCTGCAGTTGAACTTGGGGCATTTATTCAGAATGGAGAGATCAAAAAGAAGTTGATTATTGCGATCAATCAAAAATATGCTCGAGAGAAAAGCTTTATCATGATGGGACCAGTGAAGCACCTCAAGAAAATGAACAATAATGGTATTGTGCTATACAGAAATGATGCGCCTGAAACATTGGCGGATGCACTGGCAAGGGTTTTCCGACGGTATTTTAGACATTCCATAAATAATAAAAACCGGTCTTTCGAAACATTATCTGCCTATATTGCCATTATTCCGATGATCGTCTATTTTCATCAGACTATTAGCCGAATAGAAATCCATAAAGACTTGAAAGAATTTATTAAATCATTCTTTAAATTGCCCACAAAATATAACGAGCTTTTTAATGCGTCGGTAAAATATCTTCTAAAGTGTGGTGTGCTTGTAACAGAATATGATACTGATGCAAAGGATGAAACATTATCATTATCATCAAAAGGATATCTTGAAACATACAATTTGATCTCGCGTTCATCTGGTTACGATCGGACAGTATTGCACGATAGAATAAGATGTGTTATACTAAAAACGCAATTGAATAAGTAGTCGCTCCTTTTAGTTTATACATATTGCTTAGTCGATATGTTCGGAAGATGCTTCGTCTTCCTTGGTGATTGGCGTAGGATGATTCCTTAACTTTAGTCGTCTATTCCACATAAGTGAAATAGCCAACTAAACTTAACGAAAGATTTTTGGTAAAAGGGGCGACTATTTATGTCTCAAAATGTCTGTTCACTGTTGGTTGATTCATTAGGGTTACCAAGCTTTGATACAATGGAAGAATTTGAAAAATTAACAGGATTAAGTACAAGACTTTTGTATTGCCTATCAAAAAATACTAAAAACTATTATAAGATCAAAAGCATTCCCAAGAAAAATGGATCTCTTCGAGAAATCGCTATTCCTTCTTATACATTGCGCATTATTCAAAGGTGGATTTTAACGAAAATTTTGAACAAAATAGTGCCCTCTAATCGTGCAATGGCATTTAGAATAGGAGAACGATATGGGCACAAACAAAATGCATTTTACCATTTGCATACATTGTATGGCCTTTCTATAGACATCAAAGATTTCTTTCCATCTATACCCTCAAACAAAGTATATACGGTATTTTCGAATATAGGATATAGTAAATTTGCCGCCACTATACTTACCAACTTGTGTACCCTATTTGACAAATTGCCTCAAGGTAGCGTTTGTTCACCGGCGCTTTCAAATATTATCTGTATATCACTTGATAAGCGCCTTATAGGAATGTGCGAAAAGAGAGGCGTTAGGTATACTCGGTATGCTGATGATATGTATTTTTCCTGTGATGACAAGGGCCTGCTTATCAAAAGTTTTTCTACTATTAGGAAAATAGTCAACGATGAAGGTTTTTTTCTTAATGATAGGAAAACACACTTTCACACACCATCAAACAAAAAAATGATTACTGGTATTGTTGTGGCAAAAGTTCCCAAGGAAGATATAATGAAACTCAAGGCTCCAAAGGAATTGAAAAGGAAAGTACGCGCAGAAATATATCAAGCTATTTTTTCAGGTATATATAGTGATAAGCAGCATATTTTGGGCGAAATATCATATATTTCATTTATTGAAAAAGATAACAATGATCCATATTTATCGCGCATCAAAAAGTACATCAGCGATGTGGCAAAAAATGTTCAATACTTTTCCGAACTCGTTGAAGCATATAACGGAAATCTACTTTTCACTGATCTAATGAATATTGGTCAGATAGATGCTTCAAATATAAGTGATGATGTTGAGCTTCAATATTTGTTTGACCTCTATAGCAAAAGAAAAAAGTATCTTACTATGCATAATCTTGCAGACATATGTGCATATGTAAAGTGGCCGAAAGAAGTGTTTGCGATCTGCTGCGAAGATGAGTCATATGCTGAAACAGAGGATTTGCCGTTCTAGTTGTTGAAGCTTTTCACACAAAGATTATCTATGAGAGCCATACAACTGAAACCTTTGAAAAGGCGTTTTATTGTGGTGCAAAATTATTAACGGTGTCTTCAGTTTTGCTGTAGCATCTTTGACTTTAAGTTTTTCGGGGATGGGCGCGGGGGGGGGGGGGGGGTTTTTTAA
>JAEWTV010000107.1 GCA_023397675.1 Bacillota bacterium
TCCTATATCGACAGAGTATGGGCCGCGCCGCAGAGCGCGGCCCGGCGCGCGGGAATCCTTGTTACATTATAAAGGGGGACAGGCGTTTTGTAAAGGAAGGGGCCTGCCGGCTGCGCGGGGCAAGGCGGAAGGCACGGCGGCGCTTATGCCCGGCCGACAAAAAAGCCTCCTTTTATTGCTATTTAGCCCATTTTATATTATACTTAACTGGTATCGGTGTGCAAAAGAAACAGCGGTTTTCGGGCACGCGGCAGCGCATCGGCTGCGCTATCCGCGCTGCCTTCTGTCGGGAAGGCAACGCTGTCCGCCCCGCCGCTGCCCCGCCGCGCGGCTGAAAGCTTCGCGGGCCCCGGCCGGGCGCTGCTGCTTTTATACACGGATACCGTGATATACTATACCCGTAAGCAAAAAACGGGCGGCGCGCACCAGACCGGAATTTGCGGCGCAGCCCGGCAGAAAAGGAGTTTTCCATATGGCGCATACTGTTATGGTGACCGGTGCAGACGGCTTTATCGGCAGCCACCTCACGGAAGAACTGGTGAAAAAAGGCGAAAAAGTGAAAGCCTTCTGCTATTATAATTCGTTTAATTCCTGTGGATGGATCGATTCCCTCGCGCCCGAGATCCGCAGTGAGATTGAGATTTTCATGGGCGATATCCGGGACCCCAACGGCGTGCGCACCGCCATGCAGGGACAGGAGCGCGTGTTCCATCTGGCCGCGCTCATTGCCATCCCGTTCAGCTACCACTCCCCGGACAGCTATGTGGACACCAACATCAAAGGGACGCTGAATGTCCTGCAGGCAGCACGGGACCTGGGCACCCAGCGCCTGATGGTGACTTCCACCAGTGAGGTGTACGGCACGGCCCAGTATGTGCCCATCGACGAAAAGCACCCGTATCAGGGGCAGAGCCCGTACTCTGCCACCAAGATCGGCGCGGACCGGTTGGCCGAGAGCTTCTACCGCAGCTTTGACGTGCCGCTTTCCATCGTGCGGCCGTTCAACACTTACGGCCCGCGCCAGTCGGCCCGTGCCGTTATCCCCACCATCATCACCCAGCTTCTGGCGGGCCGCACAGAGATCCGTTTAGGCAGCCTGGCGCCCACGCGGGATTTCAATTACGTCAAGGATACGGCCGCCGGCTTCATGGCCATTGCAGATTGCGACGCCGCCGTCGGACAGGAGATCAACATCGCCACTGGCCGCGAGATATCGATCGGCGATCTGGCGGATGAACTGATCCGGCAGATCAATCCCGAAGCCAGGGTGGTGTGTGAGGCCGAGCGCCTGCGCCCCGGCAAAAGCGAGGTGGAACGCCTTTTGGGCGACGCCTCCAAGCTGCGCGCCCTGACGGGCTGGCAGCCGGCCTACACCTTTGAACAGGGCCTTGCCCAGACCATCGAATGGCTGCGCGGAAATATGGACGGCTATAAGGTAGATGCATACAATTTGTAATATATCGACAAAATATTACAAATCTGCCGCCTACAGGACACAACGTGCGGGCGGCGAATGGAGTATTTATGGCGGAACTTACAAAAAAATGCAAACGGCTTTGGACAAAGCCCGGCATCCGCTGGCTTTGCGGATATTTCTTTGTGCTGCTGTGCGGCGTGGGGCTGGTATATTACTGGCGTGTGGCGTTCTCGTTGTGCGCGGGCATGCCCGGCTTTGCCGCAGCGACGACACTCATCATCTGCGGCGGTTTTTCCGCCGTGTATCTTCTGGTGTTTCTGGCCGCGCATTTCCTCAAACAGAACCTGGCTCTGAAAACCGCTGTGCTGGTTTTTCTGGCCGGGCTCTGTTTCGTGTTTGCCAACCCGCCCATGCAGGCTCCGGACGAGACGATGCATTTCCTGCGGGCTTATGCCGTGGGCAGCGGACAGTTCCTGTTCGATGAAAAACAGCAGTTCCCAAACGATGTGAATCTGCTGGTGCGGGATTTCCCCGGGGCGTATATCAACGGCGTCAGCGGTGAAAAACTGGCCCCGGACGACCCGACCATCGCGGACGCCTTTGCACGGTACAGCGCGGACAAAGCTGAGGGGGCGGTTGCGCCGGGCGCGTTCACCCCGGTGCAGCAGCTGGTGCCGTACTTCCCCCAGGCGCTGGGCGTGGCCGTGGGACGGCTGTTCGGCGCGGACGCGCTGGCCTGTATGTATTTGGCGCGCGCGGCGAACCTGCTGTGCTATGCCGTATTGTGCGGTTACGCGGCTGCGGTCATCCGGCGCTTTTCGGCCGTGCTGATCGCGCTGGCCATTTCTCCGGTGTCGCTGTTTATGGCCGGCTCGTGCAGCTCGGACGGGCTGTTCATGGGCCTGACATGGATATTTATCGCGCTGTGCCTTTCGGACGTTGTGACGAAAAAGAGGCTTGCGGTGCTGGCGCTCTGCTTTGGCTTGACGTTCCACGCAAAATACACCACGCTGGCGCTGCTGCCGCTGTTGCTGCTACTGCCGTTCGAGCAGAAGCCCCGCAAGGGAAAAAAGGCGCTTTCGGCCGCCGCGCAGCGCTGGGGCGTGCTGGCGGTATGCCTGGCCGCGGGCATTATCATATATGCGCTGCTGACAGGATATACGGCGCTGGCCAGCAATTATGGCCGTGTGCCTTATGCGGACACCGGCGTTGACCCGGGCCGGCAGCTCGCGTTCGTTTTTTCCAATCTGCCGCGCTACCTGGCGGTCCTGCTCTATTCCGTCTACCGTGACAAGGCAAACCTCTTTACCATTGGGAATTTTGGATGGATGGACATGACGGTGCCGTTTGTCAGCTACTTTGCGCCGCTTTTTCTGCTGTTTGCATCGGGCGTATCGGCGCTGGAGGGCGCGCGGGAAAAGCTGCGCACCGCCTGGGTGTTTCTGGCGACGGCCGTGCTGATGTACGGCTTCACCTATACGGGCATGTACCTCACCAGCACGCCCGTCAGCCTGCCGGAGATCAACGGCGTGCAGACGCGCTATCTGCTGGGGGCGCTGTTTGCGCTGTTCGCGCTGGCATCCATGCTGATGGGCCGCACGATGGCCCTGCAGAACCTGCGCCCGGGCCTGCCGCAGAAAACGCCGCCCGCGTGGCGTGTGCTGCATTACGGTTTTTGCTTCGCGCTCGTCAGCGCGCTGCTGCTGTTCCAGGCGTATTACATCGGGCCGTGACGCTGTGCGGCGGCTCCGTATCGCTTTAAAGGAGGACCCTGCGTTTGATCGCTTTTGTTGAAATGACCGTTACCTTCGCGGCGCTCACGGCGCTGTGCCTGTTCCTCAACACAAAAATGCGTCTGGCCGCGGGCCTTACGCCGTTGTTTGTTTTGTGCGGCACGATGGTCTGGTACAGCACGCTGGGCAGCGTGCATATGCTGGTGCCTGCGGGCATTGTCTGGTTTGGCGCGGCGGCGGCCGCGTGCGTCTGGCTGTGGCGCAAGCACAAGGACATCCGCTGGCGGGAGTTTTTTTCGCCCGCCATGGTATATTTCCTGCTGGCGTCGCTGGCCGTTATCGTGCTGTTTGCCGTGCGCCGGCCTATTTTTAACGAGTGGGACGAGTTCAGCTTCTGGGGCATCGCGCCCAAGGTCGTCAAGACCGAGAATCAGCTGTATACCTATAACCCGGGTGAGATGCGCGTGAGCACCTTTGTGCCGGGCATCATCATGCTGGATTATGCGTTCCAGTTC
>JAEWTV010000125.1 GCA_023397675.1 Bacillota bacterium
GGCGCCGCAGCACCCCCCATGCGCCGGACGTGCGCCGGGCCACCAGCCTTTTCGTGCAGCCCGCGGCCCAAAGCGATGCGGCCGCGCGCATGGAGGCATACCGCAAAAGCGACGCGGATTTTTACAGTGATGCTTCGCTGTGCTTCAACGTCACGCTGGCGGATATGCGCCGCTATTATGACGACATGATCGCGGACATGCGCTGCCTGGAGGCGCGCGGTGAGCTGCATGAATTTTTGGAGCAGCAGGCAAAGCGCGGTGAATAAACCGCCCGCGCCGCACAGTCCGGCCCTGTTTTTCATATGCTGGGAGTAGTGTCAGGGAAAACGGAGGTGCATGAAATGCTGAGCGGAGTGATGCTGATCATCGTGACGATGTTCGCGGTGCTGGGCGCGTATTATTTGTCGGACCTTCTGACGAACTGCCTGTTCCGCCGCAGAAAAGCGGCGGAAGCGCTGGTGGTGCTTCGGGCGGACACAAGCGAGCAGATGTGGGCCGGCGTGCTGGATGCACGCGCGGCTTTGCCGGACACCGCGGTGGTGGTGCTGTGCCCGCAGGAGGACGCTTTCACGCCGCCGGGAGCGGGAATGCGGGGTGTGGCCTTCGCTACGCCGGACACACTGGCGCAAGTGGTGCAGGCCCAGCTTACGGTGCAGGAATAACGCACCGCGCAGCTCCGGCGTGAAGCAGAGAAGAGCGCGGTGCATCAAAGAAAACAAAGAGGAAAAAGAAATACCCGGGAAAAAGCCGGCAGCCGAAAAGCCGGATGCATTTGCGGAGCAAAGTACAAGCCACACGGCGAATGCCGCCCCGGCCGTCTTGTACGGCGAACAGGGCCGGAAGCGCTGTCCGCAGGCAGCATGGCGGAGAAGCCCGGCTTTTTCGACAGGCGAAAGAATAAAAGGGAGACGCGCATGGCGCAGGAACAGGAATGGCAGACCCTTTCGGGCACAGTTGAAAATATCGTATACTGCAACGAGGAAAACGGCTACACGGTGCTGGAATTTTCCAGCGGGGGAGACCTTTACACCGCGGTGGGCGAGCTTTCGGATGTGAATGTGGGAGAAGACGTGACGCTGCACGGCCGCTTTGTCACACACCCCAGCTTCGGCGAACAGTTCCGCGTGGAGGCGTGTGAGGTGCGCATGCCGGAGAGCGCAACGGCGATCCGGCGCTACCTTGCCAGCGGCGCGCTGCCGTACATCGGCAAAGCACTGGCAGGGCGTATCGTGGATGTTTTCGGCGCGGATGCGCTGGAGGTCATCGCCAGCGATCCCATGGCGCTGACGAAGATCAAGGGCATCACGCCGGAAAAGGCTCTGGCGGCTTCCAACGAATTCAAGCGTATCTTCGGCGTGCGGGAGGCCATCGGATATCTGGCGCGATATAACCTGCCGGCCTCCGCCGCTGTCGCGCTGTTCCGCCAGTACGGGCCTGATACGGTCGAGGTCGTCTCCCACAATCCGTACGTGCTGTGCGGGTATCCCGCTTATCAGGATTTCGGCGTGGCGGACGCCATTGCCCAGAGCATGAGCCTTGAGTATGACGCGCGGGAGCGCGTGTGCGCAGGGCTTTTGTTCGTGCTGCGCCACAATCTGCAGAACGGCCACGCCTGCCTGCCGCAGGACAAGCTGTGCGGCGCGGCCTCCGGTTTTTTGGGCGTGGAGCCGGAGACTGTGGCTTCCACGCTGGCCTTCATGCTGGAAAACAACGATTTATGCGCCGTGGAATACCGGGAAAAAGCATGGGTATACCTGCCTGAATATATGCGGGCGGAGCTTTCCGTGGCCCGCCACCTTCGCTGGCTGATCAAGTATCCCTGCGCCGGGGGCGAGCACGCGGAAAAGACCATCGCCCGCATCGAAGCGGCGCAGGGCATCACCTATGCGCCTTTGCAGCGGGAGGCAATCGCAGCGGCGCTTGGCGCCAATGCTCTGGTGCTCACAGGCGGGCCGGGCACAGGTAAAACGACGGCCGTAAACGGCATGCTGGCCGCGTTTGAGCAGAATGGGGACCGTGTGGCCCTGGCCGCGCCTACAGGCCGTGCTGCGAAACGCCTGTCGGAGCTGACAGGCCGCAAGGCAAAGACCATCCATCGCCTTTTGGAGGTGGATTATACGAACAATGACACCGTGCGCTTTATCCACAACGAAAAAAACCTGCTGAAATGCGACGTTGTGGTGATTGACGAGATGAGCATGGTGGATGTGATGCTGTTTGAGAGCCTGCTGCTGGCGCTCAAGCCGCAATGCAAGATCATTATGGTGGGAGACGAGGACCAGCTGCCCAGCGTGGGCGCCGGCAACGTGCTGGGCGGCGTTATCGCCTCCGGCGTAGTGCCTACGATCCGTCTGCGGGATATCTTCCGCCAGGCGGCCGAGAGCATGATCGTCTCCAACGCGCACCGCATCGTCACAGGACAGCTGCCCGGCAAGGGCTCGCGGGACAGTGATTTTTTCATGCTGGAATCCGACGGCGAAGCCTGCCAGCAGCTGGTGTGCGACCTTGTGTGCCGCCGCCTGCCTCAGAGCTATGGATTCGACCCGTTCGAAGACATTCAGGTGCTGTGTCCGTCTAAAATTGGCCCGCTGGGCACGGTTGCACTGAACGCGGCGCTGCAGCAGCGGCTGAACCCGCCCGCACCGGGCCGCCCGCAGCTAAATATCCGCGACAAGATCCTGCGTGTGGGCGATAAGGTAATGCAGGTGCGCAACAATTACGACATTCCGTATACCCGGCCCGACGGCGGCGAGGAGGGCGCGGGCGCGTTTAACGGCGACATGGGCGTGATCGTCGATGTGGACGTGCGCGGCGGCAGTGTGACGGTGCGCAGCGAGGACAGGCTGCTGGTATACACCGCCGAGCATGTGCGGGAGCTGGAGCCGGCCTATGCCGTCACCATCCACAAAAGCCAGGGCAGCGAATTCCCGGCTGTCATCATTCCGGTGATGGACGTGCCGCCCAAGCTGTGCTACCGCAATCTTCTGTATACAGGCGTCACACGTGCAAAAACGCTTTGTATCCTTGCGGGCCATAGCGCGGAGGTGGCGCAGATGGTGCGCAGCGTGCGGAGGAACAAACGGTTTTCCTGTCTGGCCGATCTGATCCGGGACGAAACGCTGTGAACAGGGGAGGGATAGCTCTTTGAAAAAATCAAAGCGGCTGTTTGAGCTGTGCGCGGATATTCTGTTCCCGCGCCGCTGCCCTTTCTGCGATGCGGTTTTGGGCTTTTCCGGTCCATGTGCCGTATGCGGGCCGTCGCTGGCGTGCATACGCCGTCCTCTAAGGCAGCCGGTACCGAAGCAGGGGCACGCGCTGGAGC
>JAEWTV010000066.1 GCA_023397675.1 Bacillota bacterium
AGAATGAACAGGTGAAAAGGTAGATAGACGAGTCCCGCTATCTTCTGTGGTTTCGTCATTGTATTAATAAACCCTGTAATCACAATTTTCATTAGGCGTCCACCTTTTTCTTTAGCTCATATAGAAGGTTCATCGCCTCAATCGGCGTCAAAGTATCCAGGTTAGCAGCCTTTAATCTGCCGATTATTTCGTTCGAGCCAAAATCTGAAAAGCTAAGCTGGGCATCGACGCTCTCACATTTTTCGTTTTGGTTCTCGCGAACACCGCCCTCAAGCTCCTTGAGGCAGTTTTTCGCCCTTAAAATAACAGAGTCAGGAACGCCTGCAAGCTTCGCAACCTCGATACCGTAGCTGTCGTCCGCCGCGCCGCGTACTATTTTGCGAAGGAAGATAAGATCATTACCGCGTTTTTTTGCCGTAATGCTATAATTTCGAACACCCTCAAGCGCTCCTTCAAGAGCGGAAAGCTCATGGTAGTGTGTTGCAAACAGAGTTTTCGCGCCAAGCTTTTTCCTGTCGGCGCAAAACTCCAGAACGGCTCTGGCAATTGCCATGCCGTCATAGGTTGAGGTGCCGCGGCCAATCTCGTCGAGGATAATTAGGCTTGCGCTCGTGGCGTATTTAAGTATATCCGCTACCTCAATCATTTCGACCATGAAGGTACTGCGTCCTCCTGCAAGGTCATCAGACGCACCGATGCGCGTAAAGACCCTGTCGACTATCCCGATGAGGGCGCTTTTCGCGGGAACAAAGCTGCCAATCTGCGCCATTAATACGATAAGCGCAGTCTGGCGCATATAGGTGGATTTGCCTGCCATATTCGGGCCTGTTATAATCGCCGTTCTCTCGTCCGATAAGTTCATGAAAGTGTCGTTTGGCACAAAAAGTGTATCGCGTTGGGTCTGCTCTACAACGGGATGCCTTCCGGAAGCAATAGAAAGCGTTCCGGAAAGGTCGACCTCCGGCATCGTATAGCCGTTTTTTACGGCGACCTCGGCAAGCGAGCAGAGAACGTCAAGCTCCGCTATAGCGTCCGCCAAGGCCTGTATCCTTGTCACTTCAGATGCGACGCGCAGCCGCACCTCCTCGAAAAACCGAAATTCGAGTTCACCGAGCCTGTCCTTCGCGGTTAAAAGCGTGTTTTCAAGCTCCTTGAGCTCCTGTGTAAAAAAGCGCTCGCTCGTTGAAAGAGTCTGCCTTCTGATATACTCCTCCGGCACGTTTTCGGAAAACGCGCGGGGTATATCTATGTAATAGCCAAAAACGCGGTTGTAGCCGACCTTAAGCTTTTTTATGCCTGTACGCTCACGCTCGCGTGTTTCGAGCATTGAGACCATTTGTGCCCCGTTATCGCGGACATTACGAAGATTGTCCACTTCCTCGCTGAAGCCCTCACGCAAGATTCCCCCTTCGCGTACAGAAAACGGCGGCTCATCGCAGATAGCGCGAGAAATCAGCTCCGGTATGTGCGAAACAGGGTCAGTATCGCTGATTTTTTTTAGCATGAGGCTTTGCTTTTCGGAAAGAAGCTTCGTAAGCTCAGGAAGCGCCGCGCAGTAGGAACCAAGCGCAAGCAGATCTCGCCCGTTTGCAGTTCCATAAACGGCTCTGCCGACAAGGCGTTGTATATCTCCGATATCGCGGAGGATTTCGATTATCTCGCCTCTCGTCACGTTATCTTCATATAGCTCCTGAACTGCCGTCAAACGTCGCTTTATCGCAACAGGTGAAAGCAACGGACGCTCTGCCCATGCCCTGAGAAGTCTTCCTCCCATCGGGGTTTTTGTCTTGTCCAGTACCCAGAGCAGGCTGCCCTTTTTCTCGCCCGTACGTAGGTTTTCAGTGATTTCAAGGTTTCGGCGGGTGGTATAGTCCAGCTCCATGAAGCGGCCCACCGAAAAAACATCCAGATTGCTTATATGACTGATATTAAATTTCTGTGTTTCGATTATGTAGCTTAAAAGCCCTCCCGCCGCGCAGACCGCTGAGTTGTCATTGTTTAGCCCCAGACTGTCGACGTCAGGTGCATGAAATTGCTCGCAGATTCGAGCCGCGCCGAGCAGATAATCAAAGCGCTCTTCCCCGTTCTCAACGAGACAGTCGAGTTTTTTTGTAAGAAATAATCGAAGCTCTTCATTTTCCATTGCTCCCGCGCTCAGAACCGCCTCACGCGGCAGAAAGCGCCCCAGCTCGTTTTTTATGTGCGTTACGGGGGATTTGTCAAAGCCAGCAACGCAAAATTCACCCGTTGAGACATCACAGAAGGCGACAGCGCCGGCGGTGCTGTCCAGAAAAATCGCGCAGACATAGTTTGATTTTCCTTCTTCGAGCATGGAGCTTTCGGTCACTGTTCCGGGCGTAATTATTCTGATTACATCGCGGCTGACAAGTCCCTTTGCGAGCGCAGGGTCTTCCGTCTGCTCGCAGATAGCAACCTTGTAGCCCTTCGCGATGAGCCTCGCGATATACGCCTCGCAGCTATGATAGGGTACTCCGCACATAGGCGTACGCTCATCGGGATTTTCAACGTTTCGATCACGCGTCGTAAGCGCAAGTTCAAGCTCGCGAGAGGCAGTGACAGCGTCCTCGTCGAACATTTCATAAAAATCGCCCAGTCTGAAAA
>JAEWTV010000104.1 GCA_023397675.1 Bacillota bacterium
CGTTTGATATAAATAAATTGTTCTATGAGAAGATGAGACACCATCTTCCACAATGAGAAAACTCTTAAATCTGAAAGTAACATCAGCTACATCAATTTTATCATTTTTGATACGAGAACTGATTGAAACAGATATATCATCTCCATAATACTTTAAACTAGACATCTCTTCCGTAGAAGTTTCATTCTCTTTATCTTTAACAGCCAGTACAGTGGATAGTACAACCATTGCTTGCTGGGCATTAATCATCCGATCAATTTTGTATTTATCAAGAATGCGTTGAATCTGCTCATGCCGGAAATACCAATACCAATCCGTTGTACTATTATAGAAGAATAAACTTCCATTTCTGGTTTCTATGCGAAAAGTTCTTCTCTTTACTTTAGCCTTAGAGTCACAATGAATGATTGTGGTGGTAGAAGAAATCTTAATGGTCCATGAATTAAACCGGATTTCTACATACTTCTTTCCTCCATCTTTATTAGAAGATGGTTCAATGAGACTAACATGGAAGTCTCCTTCTCCCCTGCAGTTAACCTTTACATCACTATGGTTTTTATGAACATCAATTCTTCTTGTAGCCATAGTAATTCACCCCTTTGATAATAATAAATAAAAATGTAAAAACCTTAATTAAATATATAATATATATTTAATTTCAATGATAAAAAATAATAATACTGAATTGAATCGTTTATCCCGCTATCCCACTTAACGATTCAATTCAGTATTTTGTTTGGGAGATAATCCCAAACTTTTATCACACATTATTCAGTTTTATCTTATGCTTGGGTATTTTATATCACCTGCGATCAAAGAGAACCAAACACTATTTATTTTGAAGGCGATATAAATAATAAAGGAAATATGTGTGTGTACAAAAATGCAAAAGATCCTAAACTAAATAATGCGCGTATGAAGAAAAATATATTATGAAAAAGAGATCAGAAAAGGAATAAGAATAATAATATTCCAACCTCTTGTAATAATATGTTATTAAAGATTAGAAACGTATATTGCTAAGTTTATTAGCAATATACGTTTCATAACGAAATATACAAAAATCTTAGTTTTAAAATGAAAGTGTACAGTTAGAGATGTATGAGATATATGATCACTATATTCAGTTTTATAACGAAGAACTGGTATATTTCTGCTGGATGCGTTTACTTATTATTTCTAGCACCCCTAATAATATGTTGCTCCATTTGACATCAATATAAATTCATATGGAGGAGTTGAACGCATGTGGATAAAATGGAATTACAGAAAGAACTTAAATTAGTTCGTACTCCTGTAAAATTACCATACGATAGTAAGAAAACCCTTGATGACTATCTGATAGCATTACTTATTAAAGATTCGAATCAAGCGAAAGATATTTTAAATAATCATCTGATAAAGAAAGAATCGAAGTATGCTAGATATTTTAAACCAATTATTTACAATGATAAGATATTCAATAAGACAATTCGTAAGAAAATGAAAGCCGATGAGAAAACGGATCTTAACGAAATTGCAAAGAATATGAAATTATCATTCTTTAATAGAACTGCTTCCATTAAGAATAAAAATGTTATCGTAGATACAAGTGATATGCAGAGTGCTTTCCTTGAATACTCTGCGGGAAGAAATTATAAAGCTATTTGTGAATCATATATCGAGCACTTATCGTATTTCTTAAATACGGTTTGTAGTGGATTAAATCAATCTCATCGTTATCTCTTCATTAATACTCTTGATTGGGGTATTAATGAATCGAATAAGGCAAAGGCACTTAGCACAAATCAAAGATTGATTAATCCAATTTCTATTATCTATTATTTACTCATTAAGAATATTGATGCACTTGCTCCATTGGATAATTATACCTTGGTGGTATTTGATGGGGAAGCGTCATGGTTCAAATGGTCGATTAAGAATAGAGACAAAAAGACCTATTCGACGATCTATAAGCTTATTAATAAATTCAAGTCTAAAACGGTTGATCTGAATGCTCTTTCTGAGTCGGATCTTGAAGTATCTAAGAAAGTAGCAGCTATCGCTGTCAATGATACAAAGAGTGAGGATGAAGAAAATAAAGAAGAATTTTCTTCTTCATCTAAAGATAATTCTTCTAAAGAAGAAGATAATGATGATAGAGAAGAAATGGATAAAGATGAACTGGAATTAGCTAAGAAAGCTATTGAAGATAATTACGATGATATTTCTAATACTCTTGCTTATAATAGGAGATTAGAGAAACTTAGAAAACGTCAAAGAAGTATTAAGATCGATAATATTTCTTTAGCTGATCTTGAAGATGAGAAACCAGAAGATCTTCATATAGAGACGGATGATATTAGTGATAAATTATTTACTCCAGTAGAATCCGTCAAGAAGATTCGTTTTAGTAATATGAATAGAAGTTATAATAAGAATCTTAGAGAAAAGGATATCATTAACGTATTTCGTTCGTTGAATAAACGTAATTTGCCTGTAATGATTACGAAGATAGATAGGAAAAATACATCTACACCGATGGATTTAAAAGAAACTTGGACGGTTAAAATGATTAGTGTAGATGGTGTATCTCACTCAGTAACTGTTGATCTTCCTTTACCATATGATGATAATTATCTTTTCCTTGGCGGTAATAAGAAGCAATTAAATAATCAGCAATTCCTTAAGCCGATTATTAAGATTTCTCCTGATACTGTTCAGGTATGCACGAATTATAATAAGATATTCGTTTACCGCTATGGTGATGTATTATCTCCAAAAGTCACTATTTTCAAGAAGATTATTAAGAACCATCCTGAATTATTCAAAATAACGTATGGTAATGGTACATCCTTTAGCCACGGGCATTTAACAAGTATCGAATATGATGCTTTGGCAAAAGATTTTATCGATATTACCATTCGTTCTAAAGGTATTGGTCTTAAGTTCGATCAAGAATTCTTTGATAAAAAGGTTAAGGAAAAAGCTATTCCGGCAATAGATGGTGATAAATTTATTTATTGCATTTGGGATAGCCGTTCTGCTGCTAAAGTTAAGGCTTATCCATTTAGTCTTAACAGCACATATGGTACCGATATCGAAGGACCTATTGATGAATTTGCTTTCATTTATAAAAAAGAGACGGGTGAAGATTTTTGGTCATTAGCTGGTCCAGGAGATAAACCTGGTAAGAGATTTATGTATAGTTTCTGTAAAGTTATGGCCAAAGCCATTCCAACCATAATATTCCTTGGATACTTTGAAGGTTTAACTACCGTACTTAGAAAGGCCGGTATTGATTACAGCTTCTCAGATAAACGTCCAAGAACGAATGATCCTGATGAGTCAGTTATCCAATTCGCTGATGGTTATTTAACGTTCAAACGTAAACCAATAGAGAATTCATTACTTCTTTCTGGATTAATGCTCTATGATACAAAAGGATACAACTTCGATGATTTCGATACGAAATCTCCTTATTTGGATATTTTTGAAACCAGCTTCGGTTCTCGTATTTTGGCATCGGGTCTTGATGCATACTACGATAATATGATCGATCCAGTTTCAGAAGAGATACTGAAGCAGATGGATTTACCAACTGATTTCGTACAACTGATGCTTACGGCGAATGAATTACTTGCGGATAATAACTATTCTTCTGAACTTTCTCTTACTGAGTTCCGTGTAAGAAATATGGAAATGATTTCTGCTTTCTTATATAAAGAGATTGCAAATGCTTATTCTAATTATAAGCGTCATGCAAAAGAGAAGAATCCAGATAAGATTTCGATTCCAAAGAATCAAGTCATAAAGGATATTCTTACGAGTAACATCCTTGAAGAAGTTTCTATCATTAATCCAGTAACGGAAAAAGAGAAGCAAAATAATATTACTTGTAAAGGACCAAGTGGCATCAATCTTATCAGAGCATATACGCAAGAAAAACGTTCTTATCATGATAGCATGACAGGTGCTATTGCAATCAGTACATCGCCAGATGCAAACTGTGGTCTTATGCGTCATCTTACGATAGAACCAAAAGTATTAAATGCTCGTGGATTCTTTGATTGTAAAGAACCACCTAAAGATATGAATGCCACAAGATTATTTAGCTATTCTGAATTAGTCAACGGTGTCGGTGTTACAATGGATGACTCCATTCGTACAGCAATGGCTAGTAAGCAGAATTCCCATCTTATTCCTGTAAAGGATATGAGTCCTGTACTTTTATCTACGGGTGTAGAGAAGCTTATTCCCTATACTTGCTCGAAAGATTTCGTAGTACGTGCTAAAGATGATGGTGTCGTAAAAGAATACAATCAGAAAACAGGTATTATGATTCTCGAGTATAAGGATAAAACTCATGAAGCAGTTAATCTTAATCCAATGGTAGTTAAAAATGGTGGTGGTGGATTCTATCTTGAAGATAAACTTTTACCCATGTATAAAGTAGGTCAGAAATTCAAGAAGGATAATATCATTGCACAAAATAAAGATTACTTTGGTTACCATTATGATGGTTCTAAGTTGAATCTTGGTACGCTTACCAAGATAGCAATAATGAGTTCGTATGCTACCTTTGAGGATTCGAATACGGTTACAGAGAGTCTTACAAAACGTATGGCTACTGAAATGATCATGAAAAAGAATATCGTCTTGGGTAAGAATGCAAACGTATCTCAAATTGTAAAAGTGGGAGATCCAATTAAAGTCGGTGATCCATTAATTACATTTGAGCAATCGAATGAAGATGAATCTGTAAATAAATTACTGAGTAATATCGGTAGTGATTTGAAAGAAGAAATCAAAGACTTTGCTACAAATACTCTTGTAAGTAAGTATGCCGGAACGATTGAAGAAATTCGTATTTATACGACGGAAGAACCGGATGCTCTTTCTCCATCTCTTGCTAAGATTGTAAAGGATTATTGGAAGAAGATAAGAGAGAAAAAGAATCTGATTCGTAAGTATAAAATTACTGATCCAACGTATCAAGGAAATACCTTCTTCGAAGTTGATGGCCCAATTAAAGCAGATTCTGCTGGTAAGGTAAAGGGTTACAAGTTAAATGAAGGTGTCATCATTGAATTCTATATCAAATTCTTTGATGCAATGAAGCCAGGTGATAAGATAGCTCACCAATTGGCATTGAAAGGTACTATTTCTCTGGTAATTCCAGATGATAAAGCTCCATATGCAGTTGGTAGTCCTGATGAACCTATCGAAACTTCTGTGCCTGCAACTTCTGTTCTTGCACGAATGGTTCCTGGTATTATCCCAACAATGTTTGTTGGTAAATTGCTTGTTAACCTTAAGAAACAATTGAAGAAAATGTATACAGAATAAAAAAAAATAGAGACTAGAGTTGATTTACTCTAGTCTCTATTTTAAATGCTGCTTTTCCAAGTAAATAAATATAGTAATACTTGAATAAGCAAAATAGAAATTAATACTACCAAGTTAGGTATAATATTAATAATTTCAGTATTATTATTTTCGGTTCTTATCTTTGCATAAATAGGTATAATGAATGCTAATAATGCAGATATTGATTCTCCAGCACCCATAGCCATAAATAAAAGATAAAGAGTAACGGTGCTAATTATTTGATAAGAATTTGCGGATTTAAAAATCTTAACTTTAATGTTATCCATAAAATCGATCACCCTTTCGATCATAATTTGTACCTTCTTTTTATGATAAAAATTTATTACGAATTACATAGTTAAGTGTTTATGTTTTTTAGAAAGCTATTACAAAAAATAATAAAGATGTACCAAGGATTAACTTCTATCCTAGGTACATCCTTATTATTAACGGTTTCTATTACAATTCATTTGTATAGGTGATTCCACGTACCAGACTCTGCATCATGCAGTTTGTTTTGGGATCACGATAATTTTTAAAGATTTCAAGCTTAATGAGGTATTTGCCTTTCTTCTTGTCTTCATCGTCAGTTTTGATATTAGAGATGTAGCAGTAAATCCTTTCAGCATCATCCTTATTATTGATAAGGTTAATTAAGGCGGTAAGTTCAGTTTTTTCCTTTCCGACATAACTCCACCTTAACGCTTGAACTGAATATTTTTCATTCATAAACTCGGTTAAGAAACTGCCGATGAAAATGCGAGCATTCTTACTTTTCCATTGTTGAATAAAGTTAGTAAGTGAATTCTCTCTATTAGCAGAAGTCCAATTGCCAATATCGCTAAATACAGAAGAACCTTTGCTAATTTCACTTATTGCGAGATTTCCATCAACTAATGAGTTAAGGCCAATCTCTCTTTTACGCTCTACTTCTTTAAGGAGCTTATTAATCTTTTTCTTTTTATTTTTCTTTGACATTGAAAAGACTCCTTTCATTTAGTAATCAAACTGATCGCCAAACTTTTGCGTATGGGATTCTGCAAAAATAACGTTGTAGTTGACATCGTCAGATTTTACAGAAATATCATAGCTAATCTTGGACTCATTATTGATTACTACAATGGAAACAGAATACGTCTTTGCGGCATTAATATCGAAGAAGATATTTAACGTATTCTTCTTCTCATCATAGTAGCATTCTTTCGGAATGATGATACCATCACTAATCTTAGGAATGATCAGTTTCATGGTATTCATTACAAATACGGAAGCTGCTTTACTATGAAGCAACTTAATCATTTGCTTAGCGAAAGAATCACTTACATTGGCACCATCCATAATGATATCGGAATCTTCAGAAATTTTCTTGGTGCCAACCTCCTTGTTTTCAGAAATCACTTTGGTATCCTTTTTGATTTCTTCAGACTTCTTCTTTGCTCTTGGCATGTTCATTACCTCCTGATAAAATCATTTAACCATCAATATATGATAAATCCTATAAGAAGGATTAATCATGCAAATATACCTTGCCTTTGATTAAACCGCTGAATTTAATTTTACCGAACTCAAGATTTTTACGTTTGCATTCACAGTGAAATCATATCCAGTTTTGCTGTCCGTATTTGTTACAACAACGGCAACAGAATAAGGTTTTGCTGCATTAATATCGAAAAAGATATTTAATGCATTATCTTCCTCGTCGTAATAGCATTCTTTCGGAATAATGTTGCCATTTCCAATCTTTGGCATAACCTCTTTCAAAGCAGTCATTACAACTGCAGGTGTTGCTTTACTATGGAGCAACTTAATCATTTGATTAGCGAAAGAATCACTTACGCTTTTGCAGTCCATAATGATATTGGAATCTTCAGACTTTTCCTTTGCTCTTTGCATGTTCTTTACCTCCCGATATAATCATTTAACCATCAATATATGATAAATCCTATAGAAGGATTAATCATCAAAAATAATCACTATCAATGTAATCG
>JAEWTV010000145.1 GCA_023397675.1 Bacillota bacterium
TTCAATCTCCTGCTGCGGGATTCCTATCCCGGTGTCGTCGTCTTTTGCCATTTGCCCTCCATAATCTCAGGCAAATGCCACGGCATCCTGTGAAGCTGATGATTCAATTTTTATGGGCATTTATACCCTTTGGTACAATGATTGTAGCGCCAACAAAATCGCTTGTCAAGCTGCTTCCTGAATAGTTTACAAAACACTCATAACCCCTTTGGGTTCCGTCACACACGGCGGGAACCCCAAATGGGTGACATTAAAAATAATGTCCAAACCCTTACTGAATGTCGTTGCCGCCCTTGGCGGCAAGCGGTCTGGAGGGGATTTGGGAATCCCCCTATTCCTGCCTATATAATGGAGTTGGAACGGAAAGCCGTTCCAACTCCATTTCTAGTCTTTAAAAGTGAAGAAAAAAGTACATACCAAGACACCTCCTTTGAAGATGAGAAAATCCGTGCCGAAATGTATAATTAGCATGAAGACAGAAAGTCGGCGCTATTCCTGCCGAGTTTCCTTTCAGGAATTACTCACGATAAGGACTGCTAATTCATCCCGTGCAAGATTATACGTTTCAGCTGGTGGAGTCCGCTCTGCGGTTACTCGAATCACATAATAGGCTTGTTACTTGTGCAGGACGGTATGGATGCTTCTGTTTTTAAAAGATTTTGGAGGAAAATCGCATGAAAGATTGTATCGTTGCAGGAATTGATGTCAGTAAAAATTTTAGTGATATGTGCATCCTTGGAGAAACAAACGACATTGTGAAGGAATTACACTTCAACCATGATGAACCTGGGCTACATCGTGCCCATGAGCTGCTTATCGAGGTGGAAGCAAACTTTGGCTGCAAGCCAGTCGTCATCATGGAATCCACCGGGCACTATCATAGGCTCCCATATTACTTTTTCAGGAATCTCGGTTATGAATGTATCGTTGTAAATCCGTTACAGACCAACGCAATTAAAAATATCTCCATTCGAAAAATCAAGAGCGATAAGGTGGACGCCTACAGAATTGCTTTTTTGTACCGCTTGCAGAATTTTGAAACTA
The DNA here is from genome assembly GCA_023397675.1 of Bacillota bacterium. Lineage (GTDB taxonomy): Bacteria > Bacillota > Clostridia > Acetivibrionales > JANLFN01 > JAEZTC01. The sequence continues at coordinate 1,045 of JAEWTV010000145.1, forward strand.
CAAATATGCCGGTGGATATCTTGTTTGATATGAGAAATCTTACCAGACAGCATTGTGATCTCGTCAAAACGCGCACCATGTACACCAATCAGCTGATTGCAGTCTTGGATCAGGCGTTTCCAAGCTTCAAGAAAGTATTTAAGGATTTGACCTCCATCACAGCCCTAACCCTATTGGAGCAGTTTCAGACACCGCAGCGATTGCTATCGGCGGACCGTTCCGCAGTGTACGATTTGATTTTGAAGCTGTCAAGGCGAGGCAGTGGCTACGCGCAGAGAAAGACCGATGATCTGTATGAATTGGCCGAGCATGACCGCACCTTTAACATAGAATCCAACAGTAATGCCATATTGATTCGGTCCATGGTGTCCGTCATTAAGGTGTTTCTTCAAAATACGACCCTACTATTGAAAGAAATCCAAGCCCTGATTTCCTCCAATGAGGTTGTGAGCCGTAACGTGGAGCTTATCTCTACCATCCCCGGTATTGGGTGGTTTGGCGCGGCCGTGCTGCTCTGTGAAATCGGAGACTTCTCAAGGTTTAAGAAACCTGCGCAGCTTGTCGCTTACTGTGGTGTCGACCCGTCTCAGCTACAATCCGGGATGTATAAAGGCACCAAAAACAAGATTTCAAAGCGCGGCTGTCGGTACATCCGAAAGCAACTCAATATGTCTGCTATCGCTGCTTCACACAAGAATGCCGTTGGAGGCTACAACAATCCTGTACTTGCCGAATATTATCAGAAAAAGTGTATTTCAAAGCCTAAAAAGGTGGCGATTTGTGCCGTAATGAATAAATTGATACACCTTGTTTACGCCGTCCTGCGTGACCAGAAACCGTTTGAATTGAGGTCACCCGAAAATCATGCTAAATTGCTGCACTTGAAGAATGCCGCTTAGTAAGCAATAGAAGTTGCATTTAAAGCCATTATTGTATGGCTTTATTTGTTGTACCGATTTTCTGCTGCAATAAAATCTCTAATCCTTCTAAAATATTTTTTCGCTTTTACTTGACAATCCTTAGCTGGTCCTTAACTTCGTTAAGTCTCCCTTGCTGCCTTCGGCGCAAGGGAAAAGCGGCGGGTCAATCGCAGCTACTCTGTGCCGCTTCCGTGTTCACCGCGTACAATTTCCCCAACTGTTGTGCGGCTGATCAGTATGTGAAGTTCTTCAAAAATAGTTTTTGAGATTTTTTCTTGAGAGAAACCTTCCTTCCGCAGTTCCAAAACCCGCAAAATGACCTGCTTTGTCGCCTTTCTCTTGCGACCGGCTCCACGCTCATTGCGCTTTCTGCATTGCTTGATTTTAATTTCCGTCAATTCCAACTCGTGTTTCCGTTGGAGATAAGCAATGATTTTATCGTGCTCTTCTTTGGTGATGCAATTTTTAAGTTGATCCCGCAAGCGGTCGATTTTTTTGTTGAGCTTCTCTGAATATTTCATTTCACGGTCAAGCGCAGCCTGAAGCTGCTCTATTGTTTTCTGCATGGCAATCCCCCCCAATATAATGACGATATTTAATTATCGTCATTCAAGCGGCGGCATACCTCGCCTGTAATGGCCTCTATGCAACGGTCTAACTCTCCGTTAGCATTTAAAAACTCCAGATACTTCGGAAGTTCTTCAGAAAAATCCATGTAGTGGAAATTTTCAAGCAGCCAATCCATAAAACGAAATTGCCTGTGTTCAAAATATTGGATGGCCTGCTCAATATAGAGGTATCGATACTGCTTTCCGTTTGCGGTATTCTCAAAAAATGTCTTATGCACAGATCCAATGATATTGTAGCGTACCTGATAATTAGCGACAACCGTATCTAAGGTTCTAACCTCAGCATAGGTATATCCGAGTAGGGTGTCAGAAACCGCTTTCCTGCAATGCAGATATAGTTCGTCAGAAGATTCGGGCTGACCCTTTTCGTAAATACCGTTCTCCCTAATATGATTCCGGACATCATTATAAAATCTTGTCAAATCCCAATTCTCCATATCAACACCTCCACAGACAGCTTCATAATTTCATTATACCAACGTTTCTGTCTTTTCACAATTACAGATAATGAGGGCCCGTGCCAAACTCAGCACGGGCCTCCATTATCTGTATATCAGATCGTGCACGACGACTTCATCTGCAACTGCCTGCGCCTGTGTGAACACCTGTACCCTTGCCAGTGTATCCTCAAGGGGCGGAGGGTTCTGGTTTAAATACTGCTCTCGTATCCGTTCAGACAGTTCAAAGGCTGTTTTTTCAAGCTCCGCGCAATGTTGCGCCAGTTTGCCGGAAAACAGCAGCTCCCAGTACATTTCCGACCTTTGTTCGTGCAAGTATTTGAGGCGCAGATTGCCGTATTTGCCTAGGTCGCTGTAAAGTTCCTCATCATCCAAAGCGATATTGGGATACATCAGACCGTCTATTTCCGTGTAATCCAATTTCATCATCTCAACCCACCTCCTGCTTACTATGATAGCCGGAAACACAGCGCGCGTCCAGATGAAATCCCAGACAAAGTTTTAACGCTTTAAAACGATATTTTCGGCAAGGCCGACAGTAATCTGAATCATAATAAGAATCTAAAGTTAATCTAATTTTGGGTTGACTATGGATATATTTCGGGTTAATATAGATATATCAGAAAGCGGGGTATGTGCATGAAAGAGGTCGCGGAAAGAATCAAGCTGCTGCGGGAAAGCGTGAATTTGTCCCAGGCGAAGCTTGCGGTATTGGCTGGCGCTACCCAATCAAGCATCAACCGCTATGAAAACGACCAATCCGCGCCGCCGCTGCCGCTGCTCGTCTGGTATGCGGATTATTTTGATGTGTCTCTGGATTATATTTTCGGCAGAACGGACAAACCGCAGGGTAAATTATATGACTACAATCCGAAATTTTCCGAAGAGAATGAACAACTTCGGCAATTCATTGAAATGTGTTTCGATCCCAAATCTCCCATGAACGATAAGCTGAAGCAAGCTCTGATGGAGATTGTATCAAAAGGCGGTGACAGTGCATGAACGGCGTAATCTATGCCCGCTATTCCTCTGACAATCAGCGGGAAGAAAGCATCGAGGGGCAGTTGCGGGAATGTATGGCTTTTGCCGAAGGTAAGGGCATTAACGTCCTGAACAGCTATATTGACCGTGCATTATCTGCCAAAACGGACAACCGTCCACAGTTTCAGCAGATGATTAAGGATAGCGGTAAGGGAATGTTCGAAGCTATCATCGTGTGGAAACTGGACCGGTTTGCCCGAAACCGTTACGATTCGGCGCATTACAAGATGATACTCCGCAAAAACGGCGTTACTGTGGTATCTGCCACGGAAAACATCTCCAAGGGGTCTGAAGGCATTCTGCTGGAATCCATGTTGGAGGGAATGGCCGAATATTACTCCGCCGAGCTTTCGGAAAAGGTTATTCGCGGGCTGACCGACAATGCACTTAAATGTCGTTACAACGGCGGTACACTGCCGATTGGATATACCGTTGACGGGCAACAGCAATTTCAAATCGACCCGGTTATGGCTCCTGTGGTTCTGGAGGTATTTACAGCTTACAATGAGGGAGCGACTATGCAGAAGCTTGTCAATCTGCTCAACGAAAGAGGCATCCGCACGACCAGAGGGACAAAAATCACGTTGAACATCATGGCTCATCTGCTGAAAAATCGCCGTTATATCGGAGAATACAGCTACCGTGATGTGGTTGTGCCGAATGGTATTCCTGCCATCGTCCCAAAGGAATTGTTTGACAGCGTTCAGGAGCGAATGCGTAAAAACAAGAAAGCTCCTGCCCGACATAAGGCGGAGGATGATTACATACTGACCACCAAGCTGCATTGTGGCAAATGCGGACGCTACATGGTGGGCGAAAGCGGAACCAGCCACACGGGGAATGTTCACCATTATTATCGCTGTCATAATACTAAAAA
>JAEWTV010000033.1 GCA_023397675.1 Bacillota bacterium
CGCCTGTGGAGATATCGTCCAGAACCAGCTTCTCGGCCACGCGTCCGCCCAGCAGCGTAACGATATTGTCTTCCATCTGCTTTTTGGTAACGTAGTTCTTATCCTCTTCAGGCAGGCTCATGGTATAGCCGCCCGCCGCACCGCGGGGAATAATGGAAATTTCATGCACGGGGTCTGCCGTCTCGCAGTAATAATGCGTGATGGCATGCCCTGCTTCGTGGTAGGATGTCAGGCGCTTTTCCCGCTCGGTAACGACGCGGCTCTTTTTTTCGGGGCCGGCCACCACCTTGATGCTGGCTTCCTCGATGTCCTGCTCCGTGATGGCTTTGCGCCCGCGCTTCGCTGCAAGCAGCGCCGCCTCGTTGACAAGGTTCTCCAGGTCTGCGCCTGTGAACCCGGCTGTTGATTTCGCAATGGTTTTGAGCACCACATCCGGCGCGAGCGGCTTGTTGCGCGTGTGCACCTTGAGGATCTCCTCACGGCCTTTAATGTCAGGCAGGCCCACATATACCTGGCGGTCAAACCGGCCCGGGCGCAGCAGCGCCTTATCCAGGATATCCGCGCGGTTTGTGGCCGCGATAACGATAACGCCCTCGTTTGCACCGAAGCCGTCCATCTCCACCAGCAGCTGGTTCAGCGTCTGCTCACGCTCGTCGTGTCCGCCGCCCAACCCTGCGCCGCGCTGGCGGCCCACTGCGTCGATCTCATCAATGAACACGATACAGGGCGCAGTCTTTTTCGCCTTATCGAAAAGGTCACGCACACGGGACGCGCCCACGCCCACATACATCTCCACAAAGTCAGAGCCGGAGATGGAATAGAACGGCACGCCCGCCTCGCCCGCACAGGCGCGGGCCAGAAGTGTTTTACCAGTGCCCGGAGGGCCCACCAGCAGCACGCCGTGCGGGATGCGCGCGCCCAGCGTGTTGAATTTCGTCTGATTTTTGAGGAACTCGACAATCTCCTGCAGCTCTTCTTTTTCCTCGTCTGCACCGGCCACGTCCTTAAATGTGGCCTTACGGCCCTGCTCGGCCTGGTCCTTTACCTTGGCCCGGCCTACTTTCATCGCGCCGCCCCCGCCGGACTGCTTGTACATGAAATAGTAGAAGCCTGCCATCAGCAGAACGGAGATCAGCAGCATCGGCAGCATCGTCAGCCAGACCGGCGTTTCCGTGGCGGGCAGCAGGTCCATCTTCAGTTCCGCACCGCCATTCTTTTCGGCATAGATCTCGCGGTAGCGCTGCAAATTATCCTTGTCCAGCAGTTCGCCCGCATACGGCAGCGTATAGGTGAGCACAGCCTGTTTTGCCGTGTCCGAAGCGGCGCCCGATGACGAACCGCCCCACAGGCCGCCCAGAGCGCCCGTTTGCTGGCCGCCGAGAGTCATGCCCGGCTGCTGCTCCAGCAGCTCCTGCGTGGCCTCCTCCGTCAGCGTAAGCTGCATGGCCCCGTTTTTCATATTGAGCACGAACTCGGACACTTTGCCCTGTTCAAAATAATCAATGACCTCTGAATATTTCATCGTCTGGGTATCGCCGCCTGTGCTGAACAGGATGAACGCCATGATGATGAGGCCCAGCAGGGCGATGATCATCAGCCCGCTTGTGCTTTTCCGGTTTTTATTCAAATCAGTTTCACTCCTGAAGGAGGCTTCTTCGGCGCGCCTGCCTTAAATACGCTCGCACCGCCGCGGTGCGCCGGGCCGTCCGCTTATACGGAATAGACCTCGGGTTTCAGAATGCCGATGTACGGCAGATTGCGGTATTTTTCATCGTAATCCAGCCCGTAGCCGATGACGAACTCGTCCGGCACCGAGAAGCCGATGTAATCCGCCTGCAGGTCAACCTTGCGGCGGCTGGGTTTATCCAGCAGCGTGGCGATGCGGATGGAGCGCGGCCCCCTGCTCTCCAGCAGCTCCTTGATATAGCTGAGCGTGAGGCCGGAGTCCAGGATATCCTCAACGATCAGAATATCCTTGCCTGCAAGGGGGACGTCCAGATCCTTTACGATCTTCACGACGCCGCTGGATTTGACCCCGGAGCCATAGCTGGACACAACCATGAAATCGATCTCGGCAGGCACGTCGATCTGACGCATCAGATCCGCCAGAAACACCACGGCGCCCTTCAGCACCGTCACCAGCATCAGGTTGCTGTTTTTGTAATCCGCCGTGATCTTACCGCCCAGCTCCCGCACCTTTTCGCGGATCTCATCCTCGCTGAGCAGGACGCGCAGGACGTCCTCTTTCATATTATCGTTCATGTTACTTCCTCCATCTGCCGTGCCGTGACCGTCACAGCGGTTTTTGTAAATTCATCCGGGGCCAGGCCTTCGGCAAAACCGAAGCCCGCCGCCCATAAGACTGTGCCTCCGCTGGCGAGCACCGGCAGGGCGTCACGCGCCGCGGAAGGCACCCTTTGTTCCGAAAACAGCTTTTTCAACGGTTTTGTCACACCGCGTCCCGCGGGGCGGAACATATCGCCCGGGCGGCGTGTACGGAAACACGGATTATCCTGTATTTTACCATAATCCGCGCAAAATTTTAAGAGGTTTCTCACATCTTTCTCAGAATTAACCATTTTTTCATAATTGACCAGCTGAACCTCTACCAAAAGCCCGCCCGGCGCGGCAAAAACACCCGGCGCAAACGGCTGCCGCCAGCTTCCGGCCTCTCCGCGCGGCGGTTCCGGCCGGGGACCTACGGCCAGCAGGCCCTGCCGTATGGAAAGCCATACGCCCTCACAGAGCTGCACCGCACCCTCGCCTTTTGCCAAAACCGCGTCCGCCTCGGGAACAAGGCTCATTTTCTGCTGCGGCGCTGCGGCCGCGATGAGCCGGGCCAGCGCCGTATGCCGCACGGCCGCGGGCGCCGCAGCCAGCGTCTGCGCACAGTAAGCGTCCGGGATATTTCCCGGCAAATACACAGCTCGGGGCACGCACGCCTGTTCCAGCAGCGCTCCAGCCTGTTCCTCCAGATAATCCGCCACCGCGGACATCTCGGCGGCAAAACGCGTTATGCTGCGCGCGGCGCCCGGATGCGCGCGCTCCAGAGCGGGCAGCACGCCGTGGCGGATGCGGTTGCGGGCGTATGCGTCCGTATCATTGGTGGCGTCCGTCACATGCGGCACGCCGCAGCGCGCCAGATAAGCCAGGACATCCGCCCGCTGCGCCCACAGCAACGGGCGCACATACGGCCCGCGCACAGGCGGGATGCCCGCGGCTCCGCGGGCCGCGCTGCCGCGGGCCAGATTGAACAGCACCGTTTCGGCATTGTCGGAGCAGGTGTGCGCCGTTGCGACCTTCGCGCCGTGCGCCTGTGCCAACCGTGCAAAAAAAGCGTACCGTTCCTGCCGGCCCCACTCCTCGCCCGCGTTTTCAGGCGGCGAGAGCAGCGTCTCATCCAGCGGAACACCCCGCGCCGCACACTGGGCGCGCACAAAGGCGGCGTCCCCGTCTGCAGCAGCGCCGCGCAGGCCGTGGTTCACATGAGCCGCGCGCAGACGCAGCCCCCACACATTCTGCACGGAAAACAAAAAATGGAATAATGCCATCGAATCCGCCCCGCCGGAGAGCGCCACGATAACAGTATCCCCTTTTTGAAGCATTTGATGTTGGGAAATATAGGCCCCGGCGCGGGCTTCAAACTCATCGATGGGCATAGTCCACGTTGGTGAATCGGGTGTGCGCGCCGTCCCAGCCCAGGTCCACCTTCCCCACCTCGCCGTGGCGGTTTTTTGCTACGATGCATTCGGCTGTGGTGGCGTCGGTTTCCTCGCCGTTGTCGTAATAGGCGTCGCGGTACAAAAACAGCAC
>JAEWTV010000019.1 GCA_023397675.1 Bacillota bacterium
GCCCCGAAGGAGCAGCCGGCTAAGCCGGAGCCGAAGCTTCATATGACGTTTGAAAAGGTGCAGGGCATCCTTTCCGCCGCCGGTGCATTCATGCGCCGCGTGTTCCGGGCGCTGCATTTTACAGGCATTGTTTTTATCCTGCCCATACACAGGGACGATGCGGCGCAGACGGCTGTCGCCTATGGCAGAGCGCAGGCATGGGTGGGCGGAGCTGCCGCCGCGCTGCAAAATTTTCTCAACCTGAGCTTCAGGCAGGTGCGTATTTTGGCTGATTTTACCGGAGAGATCACGGCCGGGCCATATTTCTCTTGTAAAATAGGCGCATCACCGATTATAATGATAACAGCGGCGCTTTACGCGCTTGTGCAGCTGAAGAATGAACATGTGCTTTAGAGGCTGCGGCAGGCGGCTGCTGTGCGCCGAACCAATTGATATCATTGCGGAGCCATCAAAAACAAACGGAGGTATTCAGCATGAGCCAGCATCCCATTGAGGGCCTGATGGATGTGACCCTGGAAAAAATAAAGAGCATGGTGGATTCCAATACCATCATCGGAAATCCCATCAATATGGCGGACGGCACACTGGTGCTGCCCATTTCAAAGGTGACGTTCGGGTTCGCTTCCGGCGGCGCGGATTTTCCCAGCAAGACGACGAAGGACCTGTTCGGCGGCGGCGGCGGTGCGGGTGTTTCCATCCAGCCCGTGGCTTTCCTGGTGGTAAAAGACGGCAGCGTGCGCATGCTGCAGCTTGCCGATACCTCCAACAGTGTAGACCGCGCCATTGGTATGCTGCCGGACATGGTTGATAAGATCACGGCGCTGTTCAACAACAAACAGAAGGAGCAGCAGGCGCAGGGCGAAGCCCGGCCTGCGGCCCCGGCGGCGGAATAACGCGGCGGCGCGGGCGTGCCGTGCGGTCGGACGCGCCATGCTGTCCGGCCCGCGCACGCCCTGGCTCCGCCGTTTTTTGTGGCCGGGCTGCATCGGGAAAATGATCAGACAGGGGAAAGAAAAGGAGAGACCATGCGCGACGTAAGAATCCAGAAAGTGCTGGCCGAGCAGGGCGTATGCTCACGCCGGGCCGCAGAACAGCTCATCCGCGAGGGCCGCGTGAAGCTGAACGGCAGGCCCGTCACAGTGGGCGATAAAATGGACACGCTGAAAGACCTGCTCACGGTAGACGGACAGAAGGTCTATGTGCCGAAGAAGTCGGAGAAATATTATTATATGATGTATAAGCCCCGGGGATACATCACCACCACGAACGATGAGCGTGGGCGCAAAACGGTAATGGACCTGATTGCGGACGTGCCCGTTCGGGTGTACCCGGTGGGGCGTCTGGACAAGGACAGCGAGGGGCTGCTGCTGCTGACGAATGACGGTGATTTTGCCAATCTGCTCACGCACCCCAGCCACGGAGTGTCTAAGCTGTACCGCGTGACGGTGCGCCCCCACGCAACCGAGGAGCAGATCATTGCGCTGACGGACGGCGTTGTGCTGGACGACGGAAGCAAAACGCTGCCCGCTGCCATCCATGTGGTGACAGACGAACCGGAGCGGACAGTGCTGGAAATGACCATCCGTGAGGGAAAAAACCGCCAGATCCGCCGTATGTGCGAAGCCGTGGGCCTGGATGTCATCCGGTTGCGCCGTTCGGCACTGGGCGCGGTAAAGCTGGGCATGCTGCAGCCAGGCCAGTACCGGGAGCTGACAAGCCAGGAGGTGGCGGCGCTGCGCACGGCCGCCTCCCGCGGAAAGGCCACGGCCACCATTGCGAAAAATACGGCGGCCAACGCCGCGCGCCGCACCGCGGCTGGGCCTCACGGCCCGCGCGCGCCCAAGGGCGCTGTGGCGGCAAGAAAAAAACGGGGAGGGAACAGAGGATGATCGCAATGCGCCCCATCCGGGAATATGATGTGATCGATCTTTTGAACAACGGCCGCTTCGAGGGAGAAGTGGAGGGATATGTCGTAATGGACGGTCCCAAATATCTGGGCCACATGCTGTACCGTGTGGACGGCGCGGTGACGCAGGTGCTGGAGTGCGGCGTGGAGGAAAAAATGTTTGTGGACGGCGCGGTGCGCGCCTGTGTGGCCGCAGGCGAAAACGCCGGGGCCACGTCCTTCCGGGTAAACGGGGAGGACGAAAAGCTTGCCGAATGGAAGAACGTTTTCTTCCCGGAAGCGCAGGGCGACGTTCCCAACAGCAGTATTTTCCATACTTGCGAATAATTTTACGGAAATCATAACAGAAACACTTGTTATTGATTTGTCAAAATAGTATAATGATATTAATTTCGGAATTTTTTTAAAATGCAGGAGGGCTGTTAATGGCTATCGCAACAACCGGCAAGGATGTGCTTGCCAAATTCTTCGACGAAGGCGCTTACAGCGCGCTTTACGCGGATGGCGCTGTCACCGCTGCGTTTGGCAGCGCGAACGGCACCCCCGTTTACGCCGTGTGCCAGACAGGCGCGGCCGTGGCCGAAAAAGACACCGAGAAGGTCGTCAAAGTTCTGGATATGGGCGCGCAAACGCGCAACCCC
>JAEWTV010000092.1 GCA_023397675.1 Bacillota bacterium
AATAATGAACGGATTCAACTAAAAACAAAACTGACGCCACTTGAAAAACGACGTCAGTCTGCTTAATTTTAATTAATTCTACGATAGACCCTTTTAAAGTATGTCTTTTGATGTGGGTTCAGTCCAATATGCCGTCAGCCTTTAACCTACATCAATTATTTTACTTCAATTCCTGAAGCACTTTCTTTATAAGCGTTTCATCATCTACAGAAACCCTGAGCACTTCCCCTATCGCCCTTGGCAGTACGAAGGTCAGCTTTCCGTTTTTGATCTTCTTATCATAGAACATCTGGTTATAAACCTTTTCAACATCAATTGCCCCGAGGTTCACAGGCAAGCCCGCTTTTCTGAGTACACCTACAACCCTGTCGGTAACCTTCTGGTTTATCATTCCCATGTACTGAGCCATTTTACAAGCCCCGACCATTCCTATAGATACACACTCTCCATGAAGCAGCTCAAAATCCATTACACTTTCTATAGCGTGACCGATGGTATGACCAAAATTCAGATTTGCACGTACTCCGCTCTCCTTCTCGTCCTCTTCTACAACTTTACCTTTTATAGAGCAGTTTACCTTTGCAAGGTATTGGAGTACATCTTCATTGATTTTGAATATCTTTTCCATATTGTAATCAAGGTAATCAAAGAATTCGGCGTCTTGAATTATCCCATGCTTTATTACCTCTGCTAGGCCTGCCCTAACCTCCCTTTCAGGAAGGGTTTTAAGAGTGTTTACATTTATATAAACAAACTTAGGCTGGTAGAAAGCGCCTATTATATTCTTGCTGCCATCAAAATCAACGCCCACTTTGCCTCCGACGCTGCTATCGGCCTGTGCAAGCATTGTTGTAGGAACCTGCACAAAGTTTATACCTCTTAAATAAGTTGCAGCCGCAAAGCCTGTTATATCACCTACAACACCGCCACCAAGGGCAACTAGTGTTGAAGATCTATCCATCTGAAGTTCAGCCAGATATTTATACATCCTGTTGATGGTATCAAGGTTCTTACTCTTCTCTCCTGCTTCAATTACAAGCTTATGGACAGGTTGCTTATACTCCTCCATAGCCTTCATGAAGTCAGAGCTCTGATACTTTTCAACATTTGAATCGGTAATTACAACAACCGGTCCGCTTACCTTTGTAGTTTCAAAACACTTGGCAATGGAGTTGAAATCCGAGCCTATAAAAATCGGATAGCTCCTGTCGCCAAGATTAATTGCCTGTTTAATCATTCGGGTCTTCCTCTCGCTGTTAGTTTAAACCTTTACTACAGTAATTATAACCTTCTCACCATTAATATTCCATTCTTTTTCATATCCATCAGCTTTTCCTGCAATTATTTCCTTTGCAAGCACATCACCGGATATTTCTGCGGAATTATTTATGATAACCTTTTCTATTTCAGCGGTTCCACTATAGTAGACCTTTATATTGTCCATAACCTCGAAGCCGGCTTCTTTTCTCATTGTCTGAACCTTGCTGATAATTTCACGGACATAGCCTTCTTCAATGAGTTCAGGTGAAAGGTTTGTATCAAGTACAACAGTGACATCCTTGTCAGTTTCAGATACAAAGCCCTGCTTCTGTACTACTTCCATCAATACGTCTGCTTCTGCAAGCTCAACAGCATTTCCTTCTACCTCAAGCTTTGCTGTTTCTCCCTTTGCGAAAGGAACAAGGAGAACATCCGAATCGATCTCGGCAAGCACCTTTCCTATCTGAGGAACGAGCTTTCCGTATTTTGGTCCCAAAGTACGCAGCTGAGGCTTGAACTTATACTCTGTGAATGCCTTTGCATCATCTGTAAAGATTATTTTCTTTATATTCAACTCGTCTGCAACCAGTTCAACATACATTTCAGGCATTGTAAATGCTGCTTTGACATACATGTTTCCAATTGGTTGACGGTTTTTAATATTAGCTGTGTTTCTGCATGCACGGCCTAATACAACCAGCTTTAGAACATTTTCCATGTTGTCTTCAAGAGCCTTGTCTATAAGCTTTTCGTCACTTACAGGGAAATCACACAGATGAACGCTCGCTGGAGCATTAGCATCTACATTTTTAACAAGGTTCTGGTATATTTCTTCAGCCATGAACGGTATAAACGGAGCTGACAGCTTTGTAACTGTTGAAAGCACTGTCCATAAGGTCATATAGGCATTTATCTTATCCTGCTCCATACCTTTGGTCCAGAAACGCTCTCTGCTTCTTCTTACATACCAGTTGCTTACGTCATCAACAAAGTCCTGTATAGCCCTTGCAGATTCTGTAATCTTATAACCCTCAAGGCCTTTGTCAACTGTTTTAATAAGAGAGTTAAGCTTTGAAAGTATCCATTTATCCAAAGGTGACAGCTTTTCATCTTCAAGCTTATAGTTCATTGGATTAAACTTATCTATATTTGCATAAAGAACATAGAACGCATAAGTGTTCCAAAGTGTTCCCATGAATTTCCTCTGTGCTTCACTTACCGCATCATCATAGAAACGGCTTGGAAGCCACGGTGCACTTGTTGTATAGAAGTACCAGCGCACTGCGTCTGCACCCTGCTTGTCAAGTACAGTCCATGGATCAACAACATTTCCCTTGTGCTTGCTCATCTTCTGTCCGTCCTTGTCCTGTACAAGTCCAAGAACTATAACGTTCTTAAACGCAGGGCTGTCAAACAGCAGGGTTGAAATTGTATGAAGCACGTAGAACCAGCCTCTTGTCTGGTCAAGAGCTTCACTGATAAAGTCTGCCGGGTAATTGTCCTGGAATATTTCCTTGTTTTCAAATGGATAGTGCCACTGAGCAAAAGGCATTGAACCGGAATCATACCAGCAGTCAATAACCTCCTGTACTCTCTTCATTTTGCCTGCGCACTTCGGACATTTAAGGAATACATTATCTATATATGGCTTATGCAATTCTATGCTTTCAGGAACGTCTTCACCCATTTCTCTGAGTTCCTGGATGCTTCCTATTGCATGTCTGTGTCCGCATTCACATTCCCATATTGGCAGCGGTGTTCCCCAGTATCTTTCCCTGCTTAAGCCCCAGTCAACGTTGTTTTCCAGGAAGTTTCCGAAACGACCTTCTCCGATGCTTTCGGGGTACCAGTTAATCTTTTTATTATTCTCAATTAGCTTATCTCTTATTTCTGTCGTTTTTATAAACCAGGTGTCACGAGCATAGTAAAGCAACGGAGTATCGCATCTCCAGCAGAACGGGTATGAATGCTCATAATCAAGAACCTTGAATAACAGGTTCCTTTCCTTCAGATGTTTGATAATGTCCTTGTCTGCATCCTTTACAAATACGCCTTTCCAAGGTGTAACACTATCTACAAAGGTACCTTGTTCGTTTACAAGCTGAACGAATGGCAAATCATTGTTTCTTCCTGTCCTTGCGTCATCTTCACCGAAAGCAGGAGCAGTATGAACTATACCTGTACCATCAGTAAGCGTAACGTAATCAGCCGCAACAACATAATATGCACGTTTCTTTGGAGTAACAAAGTCAAAGAGCGGCTCGTAATCCATACCTATAAGGTCTTTACCTTTGCACTTTTCAAGTACTTCAAATTCCTTTTCAAGAACCGGTGCAGCAAGAGCCTCGGCAAGTATATAAACTTCATCCTGACATTTTACCTTCACATAGGTTTCATCAGGATTAACTGCAAGTGCTACGTTTGAAGGGAGTGTCCAAGGTGTGGTTGTCCATGCAAGCAGATAAACTCCCTGCTGACCTTTTACCTGGAACTTAACATATATTGAAGGCTCCTTTACATCCTTGTAGCCTTGAGCAACCTCATGGCTTGAAAGAGCTGTTCCGCATCTTGGACAGTAAGGAACTATCTTGTGCCCCTTATAAAGCAGGTCTTTATCCCATATCTGCTTAAGTGACCACCATACAGATTCAATATAATTATTGTCATAGGTTATATACGGGTTTTCCATATCAGCCCAGTATCCAACCCTGTCACTCATCTTTTCCCATTCCTGCTTGTAAGTCCAGACGCTCTGCTTACACTTCTGTATAAACGGCTCTACTCCATATTTTTCAATCTGAGGCTTACCGTCTATTCCAAGCAGTTTCTCAACTTCCAGTTCAACAGGAAGTCCATGTGTATCCCAGCCGGCTTTTCTTAAAACCTTGTAACCCTTCATAGTCTTGTACCTTGGGATTATATCCTTTATAACACGGGTAAGTATGTGCCCTATATGAGGTCTGCCGTTTGCAGTCGGTGGTCCGTCATAAAATGTGAAGGTTGGCCCGCCTTCCCTGTTTTTTATACTCTTTTCAAATATATCGTTATCTTTCCAATACTTAAGGACTTCAAGTTCTCTTTCTTTAAAGTTCAGGTTTGTAGAAACCTTTTTGTACATGACTTCTTTCCTCCATTTCTAAATTATGATAATATAAATTTCAATTAATTATTCTCTTTTAACGCATTTTGCTTTTGATGGCAGTTTATTTTTAATTGAAAGAACATATGTGGAGGGCTTGTAGAACCTGTTAATCCGAGCGAGGATCAGCAAATTCACTGTCTGAGCCAAATGATTACATATAAATCAATTCATAATCATTTGGCGAGTTTGAATTTGCCTGAGCTGAATTTACAGTGTCTAAAGCCTGTAACATTCTGTTCTTGAAATAAAAATAAACTGCCATAACTATTTAATAGTATTAAACAAATTAAAAAACCCTCTCAATCCACTTACGGGACGAGAGGGTCAATTATACTCACGCGGTACCACCCAAATTATTATTAATAATAATCACTTTACAAGGAACATTACTAAATAAGGTAATGTACTCCTTTTTCATTGTTAACGGTTGATGCCGGCATTCCTTACTCTGACATATGCATTTCGGGTTGCAACTCCTGGATGATTTTCAAAGATAATATCCTGCAGGTATTCCACCGTCACCCGCTCTCTTTTAGGCTTCTTGTCCTTTACTCTTTCCAGTCACAGTTTTTATTATATTTGATTAAATGAATTATACAATATTAAAAACTTGAATGTCAAGCTTCCTCTCCGAACATCTGCTTCAAAACCTCAAGCTGTGACATAAGCAAGGTCTCCGATTTCGATTTGAATACATACAGCTTCTTTTTTGTCTCTTCATATTCAAACTTAACCTTAACAACTTCCTGGCTTGCATCGTTTATCATCTTCTGAGCCCTGACTTCTGCGTCCTTGATAATGTTATCAGCCTTTTCAAAGGCATTTTTTTTGATGTCCTCGCCCGTTTGCTGAGCAACTACCAAGGTATTCTGCAAAGATTCCTCAATTGTCTTGTAATGCTGTATTCCTTCGTTTAAAACCGCCAGTCTGTCTTTAAGTTCAATGTTTTCACGTATGTACGCACTGTAATCCTCAATTATTTTATCAAGGACATCATTTACCTGATCCTCACTATAGCCTCTTACAGCTTTCTTAAAAACCAGGTTCTGAAGTTCATTTGGAGTATAATTCATTGTTTCCACTCCTTCTTCATAAGTATTTTGAATATATTAAATATATTTTTCAAGTATAATGCCTGTTCTGCCTTTTTTGGTTGTTCCCCCAACCTCTTTTACAACAACGCGCCCCTTTCCTCTGATGGAAATGGTGTCACCTTCTTTTACCTGCTTTGAGGCATTATTAGTTACTTCCCAATTCAAGCTGACCTTTTCGGCTTTTATAAATTCCACCATCTTGCTTCGAGACATACCATAGCCTGCACTTGCAACGCTGTCAAGCCTTAAAGATGCAATTGTTGTCTTTATTTCCTTTACCTTTGGTTCAAGCACAATAAGGTTTTCAAGCGGCTTTATCTCAACATGAACCTCAGTATTACCTACCTTTGAAAGATTAATGCTTATGTATTCAGCAATGTCTTCCATTACAATTACACTGCACATTTCTTCCTTTACAATTATATCCCCTATTTTTTCCCGTTTTATACCAAGCCCCATAAGCGAACCTAAAAAGTCCCGGTGCGTAAGGCTGCTTCTGTTCTTTAAGGCAATTTCAAGCAGGTTTACAGGAGGCTTGTAATCATCATTTATGTCTTCAGGCCCTAAAACAGCTATTGCCCTTTCTCCGCCTGAATAACCGCTAAAAAAGGACAACCTAAGCTCATTTTCTTTTGAAAGAATACTTTCAATACTCTTTTGCTGATAAGGATCAAGGAATTCGGTATAAACGGTTATACCTGCGTCTATAGCCTTTTCAGCCTTATCAAGGACCTTAGAGATTAATATCTTATTTTCTACATTTGTTACTTTTCTTAATATTTCTTTTTTATCTATCATGTTTTATGAAAACCATACTCCAACTAAAAATATGCGTGCTAAAATATTCTTAAGAACTCCCAGTAATAAAAATACTACAATTGGCGAAAAATCAATCATCATGTTCCGTCCGAAGGAAGATCTTTGCAACATGGATCTCACCGGTGCAAGTAACGGTTCGGTTACTGCGTAAATAAAATTTACTATTGGATTGTAACGCAGGTTTGGAACCCATGACAAAAAAACACGCGCTAAAATAAGTAATTCTATAACTTCAATCAATTTAATGATTGCATAATACAATGTATGCATTTACTTCCTCCGTTATTTTGCCCAGGGGAAAACTCCCTTGTTACGCAGTTCTTCTTTAAAATCTCCCATAATGTCAACATTATTCGGAGCAATAAGGAAAATACCTGCAGAAACCTTCTGAATGTTTCCTTCAAGCGCATAAATAGAACCACTGAGAAAATCAATTATTCTCTGTGCAGTATCCTTGTCAAGTTCTTCAAGATTGATGATAACAGGCTTTTTAACCTTTAAATGATCGCAGATATCCTGTGCGTCATCCATGTTTTCTGGCTGCATGATGACCATTTTTATCTGTGCCTGTGAATGAATATTGACCACCTTGTTTTGCTGTTGCTGTTTTCTTAAAGGTGTTTGCATGAATTGTGGTTTTTGTTCCTCTTCTCTCTCGCTATCACGATCGAGTAATTCTTCCTGTTCTTCCTCTTCCTCGGCGTCCCAGCCTACAAAATTAAGCATTTTGTTGAAGATTTTAGCCATTGTAAATTACCTCCGCTCATCTTTAGTTTAAATATGTTAATTTAATTTTAAAATCAATTTACATAATTACTTTTCCTGCGGATACGCTCTTTTACCGAATATCGCAGTTCCAACCCTTACTATATTCGCACCTTCCTCTATGGCTGTTTCGTAGTCATTGCTCATACCCATGGAAAGAAAAGCCATATTTATATTATCAATATTTTCCTGCTTTATGTCAATAAATTTTTTATAAAGGTCTCTGAAAACGTATCTTACTTCATCAGTATTATCAGAGTAAGGAGCAATTGTCATAAGTCCTTTTACCTTAATATTGGGTAATACAGAGAGCCTTCTTATAAAAGCTTCGGTATCATCAATTGATATTCCGAACTTTGTTTCTTCCTCTGCCACATTTACCTGTACAAGAACATCCATAACCCTGCCTGCTTTTTGGGCTCTTTTCTGAATTTCCTCTGCAAGCTCCATACTGTCAAGTGAATGGATCATGGCTACCTTATCAATTATGTACTTTACTTTATTAGTCTGCAGGTGCCCTATAAGATGCCAGTTACATTCCTTATCAATATTATCGTACTTTCCCAATAATTCCTGAACCCTATTTTCACCTAAATCTTTAATTCCTGCATCTATTGCCTCAATTATCCAGCTTTCATCGAAGTTCTTAGTAACCGCTATAAGCTTGATGTCATCAGGGTTTCTGCCTGATTTCAAGGCTGCTTTTTTAATTTTCTCGAGAACTTCTTCTATATTTATTTTTGTGCTGTTTTCTTCAATCATTTGTCAATCAACTGCCCTTCTTTAATATTAACAGGATTGGTTATATAGGTGTCATATATGGCAACGTCGTCTTTTTTTTGTTTATCCAGACTATCTATTATTGCATATTCCTTGTTCATTCCAACCAGCTTTACCTTTATGGTGCTTGCATAGTTTGAATTTACTATAACAATATCTGCTGTTTTGTTCGTTTTATCCACATTTTTTAGGCTTGATACCGTAACTTTAAGACCATCGTAAGATTTTAGTATGAGGTCTGCATTTATTTTTCTCATGTTTGATATTTCATAACCGTATTTATCAGCCTTCAAGGATAAGATGGTTTTTCCGTCCATATCTTCCGATTTATACTGTATTGATGCATCAACAACTTGAAGAATATCATTTATTCTAACTTTGATGGTGCTTCCAACCTTAAAATTGGAAACATCGCTGCTGTTGACCGCAAATACCATATAATAATCAAAATCCTTGATTACTTTTGCAAAGGTCTTACCCGCTTTTACCACAACATTAGGCTTTTCCTGCATTTTTTCAGTTTTAATACCTTCAAGATCCTTTACAGTAAGCTTTGTTATAAGGGAAGGATTTAGCAGCAACTCATTACCGTCCGTCATATAGGACAAAATTCCAGAAGTTTTGGATACGATATCCCTGGTATTTTGTTTCAACTGATCCTGCAAGTTTTTCTTTTCATTATAAAGAGAATTCATAAAGGCATCTGCAGTACCGGTATTACCAAGTATTGCGGATTTTTTCTGTATAAGGCTGTTTATCTCATTCTGGCTTTCCCTTAAGCTTCTAAAATTGTTTGAATTGGCGGCAGTCCTTATATCTGTTAAATACTTTTCAATGTTCTTATCAAGCTTTTTAATATCTTCTGAAAAAATCTCCTTGTTCTTTGCTTTTTCCTTCAAGGCCTGTGTTATTCTCAAGTCAACCTTTTTTATATCGTCAAGTATCTGTTCCGATGAGCTGTTCAATATGGTTGCAACCCGGTAACTCGAAGGTATTTTTTCTCCTTCTTCGGCTTCCTTGATGCATTTGCCGTCAAAAGGAGATTCAAGCACTTCTTCGTTCCTTATTATCACACCATCTGAGCTGATGCTGTCTTCAATGGTTCCGAGCCTCATAAGCTCAGTGTTTACTGTGTTTCCACCAACCCATTTAAATAATGAAGGTACATAGACAATAACAAGTATAACAGCAGCAAAAGTTAACAGCTTAAATCTGCCGCTTTTCTTTTTTTTAATTCTCTGAATTACCTCTTGCGTACCCTCCGGCCTCACAACCTCAAGGCCTTTTCTTTTGTTAGCCATCGTAACCACCATTAAAAATTATTAATGCTTAATCTTTGAAGTGATATATATTTAAAGCTTAATTATATTTCTTTCTATCATATTCTGAATTGATATCATAACCCCAAGCTTAACATGCTCATAAACCAATCCGCCCTGCATGTATGCTATATAAGGAGGCTTTATGGGAGCATCGGCACTAAGTTCGATTGATGAGCCCTGTATAAAGGCTCCTGCAGCCATGATTACCGGACTGTCGTAACCCGGCATGTCCCAAGGTTCAGGAGTTACATATGCATCTACCGGTGAACCCTTTTGAATGCCCTGACAAAAGGCTATAAGGCTATCAGGATTTCCAAACTTAACAGCTTGTATTATATCGCTCCTCTTTTCTTCTGTATGAGGAGAGGTTTCAAAGCCAAGCTTCTGCATCAAGGATGCGCAGAAAACAGCACCTTTAAGGCTTTCACCCACAACATGCGGTGCCATGAAAAGCCCTTGGAACATAAGCCTGTTGTTCCCCAGCGAAGAACCGACCTTTTTACCCAAACCTGGAGTCGTCATTCTTTCGGCTGCTCTGCCGACATATTCCTTCTTTCCGGCCAAATATCCTCCAGTAGGAGCAAGTCCTCCTCCCGGATTTTTGATAAGTGAGCCTGCAATAAGGTCTGCACCTGCTTCAGTAGGCTCTCTCTCTTCAACGAACTCACCGTAGCAGTTGTCAACCATTACGATTACATCGCTTTTAATACCCTTTATTATACCTATTGCCTTTTCAATGTCTGCAATTTTTATTGAAGGTCTCCATTCATAGCCTCTTGAACGCTGAATCATGACCATTTTTGTTTTGCTGCCAATTGAATCCTTAAGCTTATTGTAATCTATTGTAAAATTCGGCGTCAGGTCAAGCTGTCTGTAAGTAACTCCAAACTCCTTGAGGGAACCTCCTCCCTCACCCCTTAAACCAATTACCTCTTCAAGTGTGTCATAAGGCTTGCCGGTTATGGACAGCAGTTCGTCTCCAGGTCTCAGATTGCCAAACAGCCCTATTGCAAGCGCATGTGTGCCTGAAACAATCTGATGTCTGACTAATGCATCTTCTGCCTTGAAAACGTCTGCATATACTGCATCAAGTACATCTCTTCCCATATCGTCATAGCCATAGCCTGTTGTTCCTGCGAAATGTGAATCGCTAAGTCTATTATTCTGCATTGCTTTGATAACCTTAAGCTGATTATATTCTGTAACGGAATATATGTCATCAAAGGTTTCCTTAACTTCTTTTTCGACCGTATTGGCAATTTTAATAACACTTTCAGATATAGAAAACTGTTCTTTTAAAAAATTTTGTGATCTAATATTCATTTATAGACTCCTAATTTATTATTTAAAAATTTATATACAACGGATAAAGCTTGTTTTTTGTGCATTCTTAATATAACATTTAAATGGCTATTTTTAAATATATAAGATGAATTTTATGGAACATTTGCAGGTATAAAACCTCAAAACAAGCTGTATGCTAAGATTTGAATACAGTTAATTCAAAAGGTTATAAGGAATATGTATATTTCCATAAACAAAATACAATACGGTGGTTTAATGATACTTAATTATATTGTAGATTCTGCCTCGGAAGGCAAAACTGTTAAATTAATACTTAAAGCAAAATTGGATTTATCCACAAGGCTCTTAATTAAGCTTAAGCAAAGCAATAAAATCCTTTGCAACAGCGTGCCTGTTCATGTAAACCATATTGTTAAAACAGGTGACAAAATTGAAGTATTTATAGAATTTGATGAGGAAAGTAATGATATAGCACCTGA
The DNA here is from genome assembly GCA_023397675.1 of Bacillota bacterium. GTDB lineage: Bacteria > Bacillota > Clostridia > Acetivibrionales > JANLFN01 > JAEZTC01. The sequence goes on from JAEWTV010000092.1 coordinate 10,967, forward strand.
AGATATTGAACTTAATATTCTTTTCGAGGATGAAAGCATAATTGCAATAAACAAACAGCCCGGTATTGTTGTACATCCTACCTGCAGCCACCCATCAGAAACAATTGCGAACGGACTTATAAAATACCTTTATGAAAAAAACGAATATATAAAAATAAGACCTGTAAGCCGTCTTGACAAGGATACTTCTGGTATAATCATCTTTGCAAAAAATTCATACATACAGGAAGCACTAATAAAGCAAATGGGAAATAACCTTTTCAACAAGGAATACCTTGCGATTGCGCATGGCATTTTTGAAAACTCTTCAGGAACAATTGACCTTCCGATAGCCAGAAAACCGGAGAGTATTATGCAAAGATGGATTTCCGACAAAGGTTACCCTTCTGTAACCGAATATGAGGTTATTGAGCTATTAAATAATGCCACTTATTTAAGGCTCCATCCCCTTACAGGCAGAACACACCAGATCAGAGTGCACTGTCAAGCAATTGGCCACGCTTTGCTGGGCGATTTTTTGTATCTTCCCGGTTCAGATCAAAGTATTGATTCTAAGAATATTATCAAACGACATGCCCTTCACTCATATAAATTAAATTTCATACACCCTCTCACCAAAGAGCATTTAAACCTCACTGCCCCCATACCTGATGACATTCTTAGTGCCTTGGAAATATTGAGAAAATAGGCATATCTTGTTTACACCTTTTTCCATTAATGTTATTATATTGTTGAATCACATTAAAGACAATAACAGAATTAATTACAGCATTGTGATTATTTTTTATACGAACTTATGATATTACATCTTAACAGCTTTACATCATTATTAGTTGTTTGTCATTTCAAAAGAAGAATAATCACATTGAGCAATGTGGTGTATGGGAGGATTAGTATGGAGGTCTTGAAAGACAAGTATACAATTACAGAGCTGAGTGAGGTTCTTAATGTAACAACTCATGCCTTGAGATATTATGAAAAGGAATTCAGTCTTAATGTTCCGAAAGACAGCCGTGGAAGGCGTTATTACCCGACAGAATATGCAAATATTATGTATCAGATTAAAAACATGCGTGATGATGGGCTTGAAATAAAGGCTATCAAAAAGATACTTGAGGATCAGATTTTACCTAATGATACTCCTTCTGTTATGCTTGACGACGGTACCACATCTGTTATTTCAGTATATAATGAAGATAGAACCGATGACTTAAGACTGTTTTTTTATGAATTCAAAGATGAAATCTCTCAGAATATTGAGAGAGAAGCTCATTTTACCAGGGAACTGATGACCAAAGAGCTCAATAAGACGAAGCTTGAGCTTGGAGCTTGTGTAGAAAACAGTTCAAGAAAGCTTGAATTAAAACTCGACAGACATTTTCAGGAAGTTGATCGTGCACTCGGGTTATGGAGAGACAGAAATAAAGGAAATGCACTAAAACGATTTTTTAATGGAATGAAAAAATAACAAAATGTTTGTTTAGAGGCTTAATGCCTCTTTTTTTATGTGTTTACTTGTAATTTGGACAAAAAATAAGGGGGCTTTCGCCCCCCTTGATAAGTCTTATTAGCTTACTTTCATTTCAAGTCTTAATTTGTCTGCTACCATTGCAATGAATTCGGAGTTGGTAGGCTTTCCTTTTCCTATGCTTACGGTATATCCGAACAATGCATCTATAGCTTCAACCTGTCCCCTGCTCCATGCAACTTCTATTGCATGCCTTATTGCTCTCTCAACTCTGCTTGGGGTTGTATTATAAGCACGTGCTATTGTAGGATATAACTGCTTTGTGATTGAGTTTATCATATCAAGATCCTTGATTACCATTATTATGGCATCTCTAAGATACTGATAACCTTTAATGTGTGCCGGTACGCCGATTTCGTGCATAATACTGGTTACTTCTGCTTCTATGTTTTTAGGTGATGGTACATAATGGGAAGGTTTAAGCTCCGTGCTGAATTCAGTTTTAAGTACAGGAGCCTGCTTAATGTCTTTAAGCTGTCTTATTCTTGAAACAAGGACATCCATATCGAATGGCTTTACAATATAGTATTCAGCTCCTAAAGCAAGAGCTCTTTGAGTTATTTTGTCCTGTCCGACAGCAGAAAGAATTATAAAAAGCGGTCTTTTTTCAAGCTGAATCGAGTTTATTTTTTCAAGAACACCAAGACCATCAAGGTGTGGCATTATGATATCAAGAATTGCAATGTCAGGCATTTTTGTAGTTATTAATTCATATGCTTCCATGCCGTCTCTTGCAACGCCAACCACTTCAATGTCATTCTGGTTATTCAAGTATTCGGTTAAAATATCACCAAATTCCCTATTATCATCAGCGATAACAACCTGAATCTTTTTGTTAATCAAGCTTACTCCCCCTTAAAAATACATCAACTTTTTTCTGCTCTCATTATATTTAGCTTTTTATAATAATTCAAGTAAAACTTGAAATATTTTGTATTTGGTATTATATATTCCAATTAAGTATTACATTTAATTATTTTGGAAACCATTGTTTTTCTTCATTTTTAGGGTATTTATACTATTTTTAAGTAAGATAATAAAAAATGACTGTCATTGTGACAGTCATTTTTTATTGCCCATTTTTATCTTTTTTCTACTTTTTATTTCCCTAAGGAGACATTTGTATACATAGGGAATTGTGTGTTGTGAGTTTATGGAGGACATTTGAAAAAAAGGGGATTAAATAATATTTCCCGAAGGTTTCCCAATACCCGCCGTGGGTTAAAATCCACGGCTAGTAAAATCAAGTCGGTTCCACCGATTAAGGGTTATAATTTCTTTTAAGAAAAATAGAGGATTATGATTTTTAGTCCCTTTAGGGACTTGGTTCTTATAGCCGTGGGTTTTAACCCACGGCGTACCCTCGAAGACAAAAGAAAAAACGGCTATATAAAAACCGTTTTAAATAAATAAGTCCCAATTAAACTCTGACTGCAACAAGCGTTGCCGTCCCTTTTATTATATCACATAATTTACCAATGTAAACATAGTTTCAATTGACTTTATGGTTATCTATCCAGTTTATAATATACTCTTCTTTAATCTTTCCATTTGCTATTCCAAGTCCTAATTCAATTAATTCATAAGATATTATAAAATCATTCATTTTCAACATTATAAGCATAACTACTATTCCAATTCTTTTATTTCCATCAATAAACCCATGGTTATTTATAAGACTATATGTTGTTACTGCAATTTTATCAATGTCTTCTAGATATAAATCCTTCCCATCATAAGTTATAGAAGCCCTTTTTAAAGCACTTTCTACCAAGCCCTTATCTCTTATTCCATTACTGCCACCGGTTCTATTGATAATCTTTTCATGTAATAATATGATATTCTCAAGGCTTAGCTCCTTCATCCCTTTGCCAACTCCTTAAGAGCCTCCATATTTTCAGATATTACGCTATCCATAACACCTTCCAATTCCTTTTGTTCCTTTGTTTTTATAAACTCGACAAAGTCAATAACCTGTTTTTTCTTATCTTCAGGCAATTGTTCAAAATCTTTAATTAATTTTTCTGCCAAAGTCATAAACAACACCTCATTACAATTATTATTTAAATTATACCACATTCAACGCTGTGTTACACATTCCTGCAATTTCACCTTGGGTTATCGTTTACATTAAGATATAATAAACATAAAACTCACCATTTTTCAGGAGAAAATATGCTAAGAACGACCAGATACCCTGTAACTAATCCATTATTAAAAAACATTATAAAATATTTCTGGGTACTTGAAAGTGAATCTGAAGTTTCAATAATGCACAAGCTTTTGCCTGTAACTAATATAGACTTCATTTTCAATTTCTGTCCTTCTCCTATTACTTATATAAATGAAAAAGGTAAAACTGAAACAGATTGTATTCATTTAAATGGTATCAGGGGTAATTATTTAACAATAAATCAAACAGGAAAACTGAAGGTCTTTGGTGTTTCATTTCATCAGGCCGGTCTTTTCCCCATATTAAAATCTCCCTTGGACGAATTAGCTGATAAAACCATAAATTTAGATGACATTTTGACAAGATTCACTGATGATATAATGGAAAAAGCAGCTTTAGCTGATTCCGATTTGGATATCTTAAAAATTATCGAAAACAAAATTGTGGATTTATTAGATATTTCTCTAATGCCTGATAAGAGAATATATAACCTTATTAATGTATGTAGCTCTGATGAAAACCTTAACATTAATGACTTTTGTGAAAATACAGGAATAAATCGTCGCACTTTTGAACGTATATTTAACAAATATATAGGGGTCAGTCCTAAATTATTTATGCGAATAAACAGGTTCCAGAAAACTATTAAAGAATTAAATCAAACCTCTTTACTCACTTCCATTGCCTACGATAATAATTACTTTGATCAGACTCACTTTATTAAGGATTTCAAATCTTTTATGGGATCCACGCCAACAGAGTTTTTGAATAAGAATATAGCTGTCAAACAAATTATTGAATACTCTTAGTTGTCGCATTTTTACTATTCACAAAATAATAGTATGTTTAGAATACAGATATAACTATTTTTTTGTGGAGGTATTCTATGTTAAACAATATTTGCACTGAAATTGCACAATTCAGAGTTCTTTCTGATATATCTGAAGAAAGGTTTGTAAAAATTATTGAGCAGCTTGAACATAATTTTCATTCAAAGCAAAGCGGATTTATCAGTACAGTACTTACTAAAGATAAAGAGGAATGGATTATGGTACAACAATGGAATTCATCTGAACAAGCACATGAAGCATCGAAAAAAATGATGAAAGATACAGTTACAGAAGATTTCAGAAATGCACTCGACCCCAGGTCAGTAAAAATCAGATATCTTCCCTGTATGTTATCTGTAACTAAATAAATATACGCCGAGGGTTAACACCCACGGCTGCAACAAACCAAGTCGGTTCCACCGACTAAGAACTAACTGATAAATTCTTCGAAGTCACTACGTTAGAACTTTGTTTACAAAGTTCGGTATAGCCACTCAAAAATCTGCCCAGAAGGCGCTTGGTGGAGTAACCTAGAGCTATCCTGCTGATATCAATCAGAGTCCGGCGAATCTGCCAAGGATGGCAGATTCAGTTGGGTATGGAATGGATACCATTGGAAACGGCCGGACAATGCTATGGATGGAAGCCTGGATACTCTGTCACGGAATCCGTCGCGCCCATCCCCAGCCTCCGCGGCGAGCGGCGACTTTTGCGCCGCTTTACGTCGCTGAAAAGCGGCAAATAAATCTACCTTATAAAATTCGTCCTCACACCAGGCTCCCTCTCAGGCAGTGCCAATCCTGCCGCCTTGCCTGCTTCAATGCACTTGAGCAGCCATGCCATGTTCCTGCCGAGTGTACGCATTACCTGCATTCCCTCAAGGTCCTGTCTGACCTCATCAGGTGTATTTCCATGAACCATATTCCAGTACTGTGAGGATACAACCGGCATACATCTGATTGTAAAGTACTTGTTGATTTGATCAAGCGAAGCGGTGGCACCACCTCTTCTACAGCTTACAACTGCTGCTGCAGGCTTGTTGGCGAACTTTGAACCTGCCCCGTAAAATACTCTGTCCATAAATGAGGAAAGCATTCCCGTAGAAGATGCAAAATGCACAGGTGAGCCGAAAACAAATCCATCTGCCTCGCCTGCTTTATCCTGAAATTCATTAACTATATCATTCATAAAGCATTTACCCGACTTAAGACAGCTTTTACATCCGATGCATCCTGATACAGGGTCTTTGCCCAATTGAAAAATCTCTGTTTCAATACCCTGTTTTTCCAGCTCGGATGCAACTTCAGTAAGCGCAGTATATGTGCAGCCTTTATCGTGGGGACTTCCGTTAACCAATATAACTTTCATTATTTAACACTCCTTAACGTTTTCTTTTTTATTAATTATTTTATACCAAAAAACCAAATATGTTTATACAAAAATTAAAGCCGCAGGTAATCCTGCGGCCTAAACATTTTATCCTAGCTTGCTCTTCCTAATCCCTGATTAAATGATTCAGACACATTTTTAAGCATCCACTCAATGAATATTCCATACCCTCTTGTCGGATCATTTATCAAAACATGTGTCACAGCTCCAATCAGTTTTCCGTTCTGTATTATAGGGCTTCCCGACATTCCCTGGACAATTCCTCCTGTTTTTTCAAGTAGCCGTTTGTCGGTAATTTTAAGCACCATACCCTTGGAACTGCTTGAATTCTGCATTGAAACACGCTGTATTTCAATTTCATATTCTTCAACCTTCTGGCCTTCGATATTGCAGAGAATAGTTGCAGGGCCTTCCTTAACCTGGGTTCTGACTGCAATAGGATATGCTTTACCTGTTATAAATCTATTGGCAGAAGAGTTTAGTGTTCCGTAAACACCGCTTTCACAATTAAGTTTTATGTCACCAATTTTTCTGTCATCAATGAATGTTCCCTTTAATTCCCCGGGAGTTCCTGCCTTGCCCCGCTTAACGTCAAGTATGCTGGACTTAAGTACTTCTCCGCTTTCAACCGGAAGTATGGTTCCCGTATCTATATCGGCTATTCCATGTCCCAATGCGCCAAACTTATTGGTTTCAGGATCATAAAATGTAAGTGTTCCGATTCCCGCACTGCTGTCTCTTACCCAAAGCCCAAGATGATATTTTTTATCATATACCGATATAAGAGGTTTTACGCTGCATTCCTCGAAACTGCTTCCTCGCCTGTACTTTATCTTGATAGCATTTCCTTCACTTTTATCAACTGCTGTAATAAGGCTGTCTATATTGTTAATTTTTTTGCCATTGACAGATATTATGAAATCTCCTGCCTTTATACCACTTTCCTTTGCCGGAATGATACTCTTTCCATCAATGGTATCAATATTGGATAATCCTAAAACCAGTATTCCGTCTATCATCATCTTAACGCCAATCGTATTTCCGCAGGCAATGATTTTCTTATTTGGCACAACATCAACATGAATGGTTCTTATCTTAACCAACCCAAACAGCTTCATGCTTATGTTAACCTTACCGTTTTTCTGAGGCTTTATTTTAAGCGGATCTTCAAGCTTATACCGACTTCCGGCTGTTTTTGAAGCGTCAATGCAGCTAAGTGATACCATATCTTTTTTATCAGGTACAAGATCTATTCCAAAAAGATTTTTAAAATCATATACATATTCCTCACCCTCCAACAAAGTTATATTATTGGGGAGAGTATTCAGCATCCTTATATACCCGAAAGCCATTACGGATATACAAACAAGCAGGAACAAAGCCAGCTTGACATTTCTGTTTCTAATAAGTTTAAGCATAAGTATACCCCTTCAGAAAAAGAATGTACAAATATGTTATCCAAAAAATATCACGCCTTTTTTGTAAGACGTGATATTTGGGATACACTTTTAAGTTAACCTATTAGAAACTCTATTATGCAGAATATAATTGGTACCAAAGGAAAAAAGAGAAAATTATTTTACCTGATTTTTCTTTATTTCTTTTGCGTAAGTAAGCATTTCTTCGGCGTTTTTCAAGGTAATATCGGAAATATTGGCGCCTCCGATGATTCTTGCAATTTCATTTCTTGTTTCATTTTCTTCAAGTTTTTTAACACTTGTTCTGGTATTATCTTCAGTTGATATCTTTTCTATCAGATAATGACTGTCAGCCATACAGCCTATTTGTGCAAGGTGAGTAACGCATATTACCTGATGACTGCTTGAAATATACGAAAGCTTCTCCCCAACCTTCTGCGCTGCTTTCCCGCTGATTCCAATATCTATTTCGTCAAAAATCAGTACCGGAACACTATCAACATCAGCAAGAATAGTTTTTATAGCGAGCATAACCCTTGACATTTCACCGCCCGAAGCGATTTTCGAAAGTGGTTTTAAGGGCTCGCCGGCATTAGCTGAAATAAGAAATTCAACAGTATCAAGACCGTTTGAAGTATACTTTTTCTGGTCGGAATCAAATTGCAGTTCTACCTTAAACCGCGCATTCTTCATTTCAAGCTCATTAAGCTGACCGCCTATTTTTTCTTCAAGTATGCGTGAAGCTTTTTCCCTTTCACTGTTAAGAAGCTGCGATTTTTCAAACAAAGCTGCTTCAAGTCTCTCAATTTCTTCATCAAGCTTTCTTACAGTTTCCTCATTGCCATTTATCTCATCCAGCTCGCCTTCTATTTTATTAAGGTAAGACAGAATTTCTTCTATATTTGAACCGTATTTTTTCTTAAGCCTGAAAATACTATCAAGCCTTTCTTCAACCTGTTCCAGCATTCCAGGGTCATATTCAACGCTGTCCCTTTCATTTCTTATTTCATCAACTATATCAGTTAACTGATACATAATATCTTCAAGATTTTTTGAAATATTCGAATACTTTTCATCAAGGCCTGACAGCCCTGATAATTCTCTTAAAGCTTCGTTTATATTATCGTGTGCGGAATTTTTAACATTATTGCCTGAATAAAGCTGTTCGTAAGCTTTTGACAGTGCGTCTATTATTTTTTCGGAGCTTGAAAGAAGTATCCTTTGTTTATTTAAATCTTCTTCTTCACATGGCTTTAATTTAGCCTTTTTAATTTCATTTATCTGAAATTTAAGCAAATCAAGCTTTCTCTCACGTTCCAGCTTATCACCGGTAAGCTCCTTAAGCCTGGTTTTGATGTTTTTATAGCTTTTGAGCAGCTCCTTGTATTCAGCCTTTATTTTTTCAATTTTTTCACCACCGAAGGAATCCAAAAGATCTATATGTGATGAAGTTCTAAGAAGGGATTGGTTGTCATGCTGTCCATGCATGTCTATTATACGCTCGCCTATTTCCTTGAGAAGCGACACAGTTGCCATTTTACCGTTCACCCTGCAGATATTCCGGCCTGAAACAGTAAATTCACGTGAAAGAATAACGGTACCATCACTTTCGGCACCAATACCGGCAGTTTCAAATATATCCATAAGCCTTTTGTTATCTACCTGAAAAACAGCTTCAACAGTAGCTTTTTCTGTGCCGGTTCTTATGATTTCCTTGGATACTCTTTCCCCAAGAATAGCATTTATCGAATCAATAATTATGGATTTTCCTGCTCCGGTTTCACCTGTCATAACATTGAGTCCCTCTCCGAACTCAATGCTTACACTATCTATAAGAGCAACATTTTGGATATCCAGCTGTTGTAACATACTATGACTCCCCAAAAATTATATTATTGTTCTTCCTTAACCATTTTTCCGAACTTTTCTGCAATCTCTTCTGCGATTTTTTCGGCCCTGGTAATAATCATAATTGTATCATCACCGGCAACAGTACCTACAATTTCAGGCCAGCCCATCGAATCTATAGCAGCTGCTGCGGCATGTGCCATTCCTGAAAGTGTTTTTACAATTACAATATTATTTGCATAATCACTTGATACAAAGGTCTCTGCAAATATCCTCATGAGCCTGTAGGATGTCACATTATCGGCTTTTGTCAGGGATGCATACCGCGAATGCCCATCTTCGGTTCCAACCTTTATCAGTCTAAGTTCCTTTATATCGCGTGAAATGGTTGCTTGAGTAACTTCCATTCCGGCAGCCTTAAGCTTTTCCGCGATTTCTTCCTGTGTTTCAATATGATTTTTTTCAATAATCTCGAGTATCTTAGCATGTCTGTTATATTTCATTGCGTCTGAAACACTCTCCTCTTTCATAAATCTTTGTATGAAGAACATTGAAGTAATTTCTGGAGTATACACGTGCAATCTTTAGCCTGCGATCAGATCTGTTTATTTCAATAAAATCACCTGAAGCAAGGTTGTACCCCTTTTGACCGTCAACAGTCATCATTGCATTGCCATAGTTGTCGTCAACAGTAATTTTCACTATTCTTTCGCCTGTAGTAATGATAGGCCTGGAATATAAAATGTGTGGACAAATAGGTGTAAGAATTATCAAATCAACATCAGGTTCAACTATAGGTCCTCCTGCTGAAAGGGAATAAGCTGTCGAACCCGTAGGTGTCGATATTATAAGACCATCACCAGGGAAGGAATCGACAAACAAATCATTTATGTAAGCTTTAACATGTACAATTCTGGACAATGCACCTCTTGAAATTACTATATCATTGAGTGCAAAATCCTTCTTGGCTTTTTCGCCGTTAATAATTGAGGTTTCAAGCAGCATCCTCTCTTCAATGCTGAATTCACCATTAAAAAGCTTTCTTATTGCATCTTGGATACCGTTTTTATCAATTTCTGCAAGAAAACCAAGTGTTCCAAGGTTTACTCCAAGCATTGGAATATCATTTGGCATAGCTTTTCTGGCTGCCTGAAGGAATGTTCCATCGCCACCAAGTGAAATAATAAGGTCGGAGCCGCTGAAAATCTCTTCCTCCGGAAAGCCCTGGGCGTTAAACCCCAGTATATCGGCAACGTCCATGGGAAGCCTGACTTCACCGCCATTGTCATTAATTGACCTTATAAGCTCGCTAGTATATTTTAAATTTATGTCCTTATCTCTGTTTACTGCAAATCCTATTGTCTTCATTGTAACCTCATTAAGTGATCGATTAAAATTAATTATATCAAAATTTTGAAAGTAAATAAAACATTTTCTGGAAATTCGCTGTTGCTTTTTGCATTTTTACAATTCCTGATGCGATAATGAAACAATTTCGGTTACGCTACCTTCAATATCAGACAACTCTGTACCTGTCTTTGTAAGATAAGCAAGGTATTCAATATTCCCTTCAGGTCCTTTAACCGGGGAAAAAGTGATTCCGCTTATCTTAAATCCAAGCTCCTTTGCGAAGTTTACTACAGATAATATAACTTCCCTGTGAACCTGCGGATCTCTGACAACACCGTGCTTGCCTACTTTTTCGCGCCCAGCTTCGAATTGCGGTTTAATAAGAGATACAATTTCACCGCTGTCGTTTGTAAGCTCCCACGCAACCGTAAGAACTTTTTTAAGTGATATAAAGGATACGTCAATTGATGCAAAATCAAGCAACTGACCTATGTTTTCAGGTTTCACATACCGTATGTTTGTTCTTTCCATACAAACTACTCTGCTGTCATTTCTAAGTTCCCAAGCTAGCTGTCCATATCCTACATCAACCGCAAACACCTTGACTGCTCCATGTTGAAGCATACAATCTGTAAAACCACCTGTAGAAGCACCTATATCCATGGAAGTCTTGCCTTCAAGCTTTACATTAAAGGTTTCAATCGCCTTTTGAAGCTTAAGGCCGCCTCTGCTGACAAATGGAATGGGATTTTCCTTTATTGTTATATCTATACTTTCATCAAACTTAGAGCCGGCTTTATCCGCTCTTTCCCCATTTACAAGAACACTGCCTGCCATTATTGCACTTTGAGCCTTTTCCCTGCTTGGGAAAAAACCTTTCTTAAAAAGTATAACATCAAGTCTTTCCTTTTCCAATTTTCCCTCCGGTTTACTGCCTGTTTATAAATTTGATTATATCCTTAACAAGTGAGTCAATATCCATGCTATAATACTGCAAAAGCTTATTTCTGGAACCGTGTCTTACAAATTCATCAGGGAAACCTATAGGCCTTATTTTGGCATTTATGTCACTGGCACCTATAACCTCCATTACACTACTTCCAAAACCTCCAACAATTGAGTTGTCTTCTATTGTAATAACCTTTTTTGTCTTTGCAGCTGACCTTAATATAAGCTTTTCATCAAGCGGTTTAATAAACCTTGCATTAATTACCTCGGCAGAAATTCCAAGCTTTTCGAGCATTTTTGCTGCTTCAAAAGCAGTTGCAACCATATTTCCTACAGCAACAATTGTTAAATCAGTTCCTTCCTTGATTTTTACACCTTTTCCAAGAACTATATCATATGTATCAACAATCTTTTCAAAGCCGGTCCCTCTCGGATATCTTAATGCAACCGGTCCTTTGTCACCTGCCAGTGAAAATTGGAGCATTTTTCTGAATTCACTATAATCGCAGGGTGCAAGGATTGTTAAATTGGGTATATGCCTTAAATATGAAAGGTCAAATATTCCCTGGTGTGTTTCGCCGTCTTCCCCTACAAGCCCGGCCCTGTCTATTCCGAAAACCACATTGAGCTTTTGAATTGCTACATCATGGATTATCTGGTCATAAGCTCTCTGAAGGAAGGTAGAATACACTCCAAAAACAGGTTTCAACCCGCTTTTTGCCATTCCCGCAGCCATAGTAACAGCATGTTGTTCAGCTATTCCCACATCAAAAAATCGGGACCTGAATTTTTTCGAAAATTCCTCCAGACCTGTTCCCTGGGTCATTGAAGCTGTTATGGCAACGATTTTTTCATCTTTTTCAGCAAGCTTGATGACTTCTTCGCCAAATACATCCGAATAGCTTATTTTACTTTGAGCTGTTTTTTCTCCGGTTTCAACTTCAAAAGGTGCTACACTGTGGAACTCATGCGGTTTTTCCTCAGCATAGTAATACCCTTTGCCTTTTTGAGTACAAACATGTATAAAAACCGGTCCTTTCATGTGTCTTGCCCTGGAAAGCACTTCTGTAAGGTTTGCAACATCATGCCCATCAATAGGCCCAAGATATTTAAAACCCAGCTCTTCAAATATTACTCCCGGTACTACTATGTATTTTATAAAGCTTTTAAGCCTTTTTATCGCTCTGGCTGTTCCCTTGCCCACAAGTGGAACCCTTTTGAGGAAATGATCCACATCGTCTCTGAACTTGGAGTAAAACTGTCCTGTTCTTATTTTGCTTAAGTATCTGGACATGCCTCCAACGTTCCTTGCAATGGACATTTCATTATCATTGAGTATGACAATAAGGTTTGTTGTATTTGACCTTCCAGCATCATTCAAGGCTTCAAATGCCATACCACCTGTAAGTGCACCATCTCCTATTATGGCAATGACTGAATAGTCGTCCTTTTTTAAATCCCTGGCTCTTGCTGTTCCAAGTGCAACAGATATGGAAGTGCTGCTGTGGCCAGTATCAAAGTAATCGTGCTCGCTTTCATTGGATCTTGGAAAACCTGAGATACCGCCAAACTGCCTCAGAGTATGGAATTTATCCTTTCTTCCAGTGACAATTTTGTGTACATACGACTGGTGTCCAACATCCCAAATTATTTTATCCTTCGGTGTCTCAAAAACCTTATGAAGCGCAAGCGAAAGCTCAACAACACCAAGATTTGACGCAAGATGCCCACCGGTATTTGAAACATTGTCAATTAAAAACTCCCTGATTTCTTCAGAAAGTTCATTAAGCTCTTTTATATTAAGTTTTTTTATATCCTCAGGTGAATTTACACTGTCAAGCAGCTTTCCTGCCAAACTACATCCCGCCTTCAAACTAAACTGATTCTATTTGTGTTTCTTTTTGCCTTTTCTTTTTCCGCCTGTAATGAATTTTATCAATACAGCTATCTTATATACTATATAATTACTTCTATGCATTGCAATAATTTTTCCTATGGCCTTACCCCCGACTGTAAGCGAGGCTACCATTCCAGTTATTGAAAGTCCAGTAATTGTTGTATCTGAAGCATTGCTGCTACCAGATATCTTAACAATAATCAGTGCACTTACCGTTCCACTTATAACCCCTGCTATATCCCCTATAACGTCGTTACAGATGCTTGATACCTTATTGGCATTTCTAATAAGCCTTATTGCCTGTCTTGCTCCGTACAGCTTCCTTGATGCCATTGCATGAAAAGGTGTTTCATCTGCAGCAGTGACAGCTATTCCGATAGAATCAAATATTATATTTACAAGTATTATAATAAAAACTATGAGAAGCGCAATAATAGTACTTAAGTCATTAATTCCCGATGTAAGGAATGACAAGCCCGCCGACAGAAAAAAAGACGCAATAGTTATAAGAATAACCCATTTTGCGTTTTCTCCGCGCGAGTTTAGAGTTTTAGCCCTAAATTTAACCTTTTTTTCATTTATGTTGTTTTTTGGATCTTCCTTCAATTGTCTACCACCTGTAACTTGAATATATGTATAAAACGGGGTGGTGATATATTGAGTAAATTTTGCGGCTTAGGTCAGGCAGGATTTCCCCAGACTCTACTGAAATGTCGCCAAATCAGCGGTTTCCCTTTAAAGCTTCCGCCACATAGTTACCCTTTGTGGGGCCTGATTACCACTTAGTCCACACTGCAATCCCCAATATACCTCCTAACAGAACAG
>JAEWTV010000099.1 GCA_023397675.1 Bacillota bacterium
AATAATGAACGGATTCAACTAAAAACAAAACTGACGCCACTTGAAAAACGACGTCAGTCTGCTTAATTTTAATTAATTCTACGATAGACCCTTTTAAAGTATGTCTTTTGATGTGGGTTCAGTCCAAAAATTTTGGGACAGCCTTTTTTATTTTTGTTAAGTAAAACCACAGTAGTTGGACATACTAATAAAAACAGTATGAGGTCTTTAAATATGTCAACTAAGCTTGAAAATACATACAGCAAATTCCTTAATTCTTTCAGAACTGTAATTAATCCTTTCAAAAAAGCACTGATTGTAACCGAATGCAAGGTTCATAAGTTTATTAATTTTCAGGCGCTTGAAATACTAAAGAATGATGGGTTCGAGGATGCTTATACCTTTTTCTCGGATTATATAGCCCAGATTAATGAAGGGGTTTTTTGGGCAGATCAAAACTTCAGAAGTATGGGTCACTTTTATAATCCATATACAGGAATAGGGCTTTATGGAAACAGGAATGCCATATCCTTAGCTGTAGAGTATTACGATAAGGCTTTAGCCTACTGGAAATACGGCGATTTGGATAAATCTATGTTCTTTCTGGGTGCGGCGGTACATCTTGTGCAGGATGTTGCGGTTCCCCAGCATGCAAATATAAGACTTCTTGACAGTCACAGGCGTTATGAAAATTTTATCAGAAGAAACTATAAGCGCGCAAAGGAATTTCTAGCTGATGAAAAAGGCTATTACTACATGCACAGCATAAGTGAAGCGGTTAAATGTAATGCACGCTGCTCTATTAAAATTTATTCAAGGCTTAGGAACATAAAAGATCAGGAAAAAAGATTCTATGTGATAACCAAATTTATTCTCCCCCTCGCTCAAAAATCAACCGCAGGATGCTTTATCATGTTTTATAAGGATGTTGTCAAACCTGAATTCAAAGCTACTTTCTAAACAAATCATTTCCAAAAATAATAATTAATTTCACTTTTACTATTGATTAAAAAAAATCTATTTGCTATTATGAAGAAAAGAATGAATATACATTCGATTCTATAAGGAGTGATATCATTGCCTTACAAGCCGACGTCTGCGGTTAAGGAACGTATGGATGCAAAAAGAGACCATATTTTAAATACATCGATAAAAGTATTTACAACAAAGGGATATAACAATACTACAATGAAAGATCTCATTGACGCAGCAGGAATATCTGTAGGATCATTTTATTTTTATTTTAAAAGCAAGGCACAGCTCTTTGAAATTCTGTATGACAAAATGTCAGGTCTTCTTTTCAAAGTGCTTAAGAATATTTTCAAGGATTATGATCAAGACATATCCAAAAGGTTTTGTATGGGAATTACTACCACGCTTATGACTTTTCAGTATAATCACGAACTTGCAAGAATTATGATGGTAGAAGCTGTAGGCTTGAATCCTGTATTTGAGAAGAAAAGGACAGAAGCTACAAGAATGTTTGTGGATTTTTCAGCTGAGGAGATGAGGAAACTTATTAAGCTAGGCAAACTTGAAGATATGGATGTTGAGGTAGTATCCATGGCCTTTATCGGTACTATCTATAACGTAACACTGGAATGGTTTTCACAAGCATCCGAAAGAAAGCTGACAGATTGTGCCTATCCTCTTATTAAATATAATCTTCAGGCATTTAAGATTGATTTTAACGAAAATGAAATAAAGGAATATATAAATGAGGCATTAAAGCAGAATTGTTGTTTTTGTGGGGAGGAATAGAGTTTGTTTAACAAATTAATTGATTTTATCAGAAAATTTAAATGGCCTATAGTTATATTCTGGGTGCTGCTGGCTGCTGTGATTGTGTGGCAGGCCCCCAAGCTGTCGGATGTTGCAAAGACAGATTCACAAAGTTTTTTCCCTGAAAATACTGAAGCAGTAAAGTTTGGTAAGCTGCTTAATGAGCTTTACCCGGGAAAAAACAGCGGGAGTTCTTTGTTTGTTGTATTTGAAAGACAGCAGGGCTTAAACGACAGTGACAGAGACTATGCGGTAAAGCTTGAAAAATTCTTGACTGATAACAAGAGTAAACTGGATATTAAATCTATCAGTTCACCTTTCTCAAATAAGGATTTGGAAGCCGCAATGATCAGTAAAGATAAGAAGGGTGCACTTTTGGAGGTAAACCTCACTTCACCTGGCTATAAAGAGCAGACTAATGAAATTGTCAAGGAAATAAGAAGTTATATTCAGGAGCCTGAAAAAGCAGGTTTGGGTATTACTCCTCCGGCTATTCCTTCCGGACTGTCTGCAAATGTTACAGGAGAAGCCGCTTTTGGGCAGGAAGAGATTGATAATGTAAATGATAGCCTTGGTTTGACCTTTATGATAACCATTTTACTGGTTGTTCTTATACTGATAATTATATACAGGTCACCTATAGCGCCTATTCTTCCTCTTTTGACAATAGGAATGTCCTTCCTTATTTCAAGAGGGCTTATAGCTTATCTTACTACAGTCGGTCTCAAGGTATCATCTTTTACTGAACAGTTCCTAGTTGCGGTGTTGTTCGGTGCAGGCACCGATTACTGTCTGCTCCTTATATCCAGGTTCAGGGAGGAAATAGTTTCGGAAAAGGCACCTAAAGAAGCGCTCAAAGCTGCTTATCCCCATACAGGTAAAGCTATTATCTCAAGCGGGGGAACTGTAATAATTGGATTCCTTTGCATGGTATTGGCTACTTTTGGTTTATATAATACAACAGGACCAAGTATTGCAATAGGTGTAACTATTACAATACTTGCAGTACTTACTTTAACACCTGCCCTAATATCAATATTCGGTGAAAGTATCTTCTGGCCTGCACATCCTTCAAAGAATATTGAAAAGGAAAAGGCAGGCAGCCCATTCTGGAACAAACTTGCTGAGCTGGTTACAAGAAAGCCTGTAAGGTTGATACTTATTTGCCTTGTTGCCGTATTGCCGTTTATTGTGCTTACGGGCAGCATACGCAGCAACTATGATACATTAGGAGAACTTCCTAAAAAGTCTGATGCTATATTAGGTTTTGATGTAATAAAAAAACACTTCGCGCAGGGTGAAATGATGCCTGTAAGAGTTGTACTTAAATCAGACAAGGACCTTTGGTCCAATGAATCCTTAAAAACTGTGGATGACATAGCTCAAAGCATGCTTAAGGTAGACGGTGTAACAAAGGTAAGAACGGCCACCAGACCTTTGGGTGATCAGATAAATGAAACTAACCTGCAGGGACAGATAAAAATTCTTTCAGACGGGCTTGGAAGCTTAAGCACCGGGCTACAGCCCTTAATGAGCAACCTTAATAATCTAAATGCTTTTAAAAGTGGTGTAAACAGCGGTACTGAAGGTTTTAATATGCTTACACAAAAGACTGAGGAAATATCCAATGGAATTTCTGCAGCAGGCAGTGGTCTGGGACAATTAAGCTCGGGGCAGCAGTCAGCAATTAACGGACTGAATTCGGGACTTCAGGGTATATCATCAGGTGCTGTTCAATCAAAAAGCGGGGTTGATAGCGTATATAAGGCGCTCCAGAGTGTTGATACGGGACTTACAAATGTATTGGGGCAGCAGCCGGCACTTGCAAACGATCCCAACTTTAAAACCGCATACGGAACCATAAAGCAACTGTTGAAGAGCCTTCCAGATCTAAGCTCAAGTCTTGGACAAATAAGCTCGGGAGCAGATTCTTTAAAAAATAATGCAGGTAGCGGTCTTTCCAGTATAAAACAAAAATTGGATGAATTACAGAGTGCATTGAATCAACTGGCTACAGGTATAAATGCAATTAACGACGGGCAGAAAAAAACCCAAAACGATCTTGCTGTCCTGTCAACTAATCTTGCACAGCTGTCCTCCGGCATTCCTGATACAGAAAAACTTGCAAGCATGGAATCGGGAATAGGGGAATCACAGAAGCTTACAAAGGGATATACCTCGGATGAAAGTGGCTTAAATAAGGTTTTCTATCTTCCGGAAGGTACCCTTGAAAAATACCCGCAGCTTAAGAGTGCTATGGATGAGTATATTTCACCCAATGGGAAAGGGGTATCCTTCTATGCGATACTTTCATATTCCCCATATACTACAGATGCTCTAGATACGGTTGATAAAATAAGGGATGCGGTTAAATTCACTCTGAAAGGCACCTCGCTTGAAAATGCGGAGTTTTATATAGGTGGTCCTACCTCAGTCTTTAATGAATTGAGAGATATGACATCAAAGGATTTTGTAAAAGTTATGTTCTTTGTTCTGCTTGGGATATTTATAGTTCTTGTAATGCTTTTAAGAAGTCTTACAGCACCTCTGTACCTTATAATTACCATACTTATGAGTTTTGCAACAACAATGGGTATAAGTTATCTCGTATTCCAGGTACTACTTGGACTTGAGGGCTTAAGCTGGTCGGTTCCGTTCTTCTCGTTCTGTATACTTGTTGCATTGGGTGTAGACTATAATATATTCCTAATGACAAGGGTCAAAGAGGAATATGTACCGGGGGATGTAACCGGCGGAACCAAGCGGGCTGTTGCAAGTACCGGTAAGATAATTACCTCCTGCGGAATAATAATGGCAGGAACGTTCGGAGCTATGCTTGTCTCACCTGTAGCAATGCTTGTCCAGATAGGCTTTACTGCTGTGGTCGGCTTACTTCTTGATACATTCATAATAAGGTGCATACTTGTTCCGTCCATTGCAGTTAAAGTAGGTGAGGTCAACTGGTGGCCGGGTACAAAACTTAAGGTAATACCGGTTGATAAGCATGACAAAACAATGTAAATAATTTAAAAAACATGTTTAACAACACAAGTCCCCTTATGGGGACTTGTGTTGTTATTATTCAGTTATTGATTATTTTGAACAGATGGTATTTCAATCAACTCTCCCCATGGAGAAACAGTGCTTCCGATTCTTGCCCTGATCCTATAGGTATGAGTCGTTCTCTGTATTAAATTGGTATGGATATATTGTGTACTCAGCTTGTTGTCTATTACTGCCCCATCGACTTCAATGTCATAACCCGTGGCCCCTTGTATAACATTCCAGCTTATAACAATTGCAGTTGATGCAGAAACATTTGTTGGTATATCAACATTTGGTAAAGGTAAGGTTGATACAGTTAAAGGCTGACTCCAATCACTTAACCCATATTCATTTACTGCCCTTATTCTTATGACATGCTCTGTCTCAGGCAGCAGTCCGTTAACTAAATCTTGAGTGCCTGCAACAGACTTAATAACGCCGTCGAATTCAACATCATAGCTTGTTGCTCCGATGACTGCGTCCCATGTTAAAGTTAGTGCATCTGGGTTTGGTATTGAGGATGTATTTATAGGTATTGCTGGTGTTAAGTTTAGTTTTTCAAATGTTGTCAGGCAGGTATAGTGATCTGCTCCTTTACCTCCGGCGACATAAAGATTTCCATTTACAAATGCAGCACTCAAACCATATCTTGGGGATGATAGACTGCAATTAAGGCTTGACCAGGAATCTGTCGCAGGATCGTACACATCTATTGTATCAAGAATGCCTTGATCATTTTTTCCGCCTATAACCAGTATTTTGTTTCCTGCTGATACTGCTGCAAAGCTGTCTCTTGCCACAGGCATGGAAGCTTTTTCTGTCCATGTATTTGTTAATGGATTATACTCCTCTACTGTGTTAGTTAATTGACCAGCTATTCTTCCACCCATGACGTATATTTTCCCATTTACTGTAGCTGCGCTGTGCAATCCTCTTGCAGAAGGCATAACAGGTGTGAACATTGGATCTGAATTAGTGAAATTTCCCGTAGCAGTATTAAAAACTTTAACTTCATTAGTGCAGTCATATGTGTTTCCTTGACCGCCGCCAAGAATATATATTTTTTCACCTACAACGGCTGTTGCCGGAGCAAACGGGAGCTCTCCATAGCCGGATGCAACCCACTGTCTTAAACCAGTTTCAGGATCATAACTATCAACGTTTGTCCTGCTTTCATAATCATAACCGTTACCGAAAAGGTACAATTTGTTATTGCATGCAGCTGAGGCCCAATTCTCTGTCATGTAGGTATAAGAACCATTTACATTTTGCCAGCTACCAGTTGATCCGATATATTTATCTAGTGAAAAAGGCCATGCATAATTTGTTTGACCGCCAAATGTAAATATATTGTCACCAATTGATTGTACTCCTAAATAAGCCTTGCCTTCCGTCATCCCTGCGCATGTAGTCCAACCTTGGTCGATAGAAGCATTAGCAGTCAAACTAAATGAGAATAACAATACGAATGAGAGCAGCAATACTAAAGATTTCTTCATTGTTTTGTAGTTCATAATACGCCTCCTGTGTAGTTTTTGTCTAATAATAGGCCTGCCTATAGGAAAATATGTCAATATATTGATACATTATATATCGTACTACTGGAAATGTTTGTTATAGTTCCAGGGGACTGAATACATCTGGTTATTAAGAAGTGTATAAAATGGGTTTATTATCCTATTTACAATTTATATGTTTATGTAAAAGACAGGTTAGCAGCATCATACATTTGAATCAAATCCGGATTTCAAGCATATTCTGATAATATAAGATGAAGAAAATGCTATACACGTTTGTATCCAAGAAGCCGGATACAAACGTTAAAAGTATCGAAATTTCTTCATCTTATGAATCAATGAATATATGCTGCATAAAAATTTAATGCAGCATATATAGGTTAAATTTACAGTTAATCCGTTGTCGGGTTGGCTTAATCTCAATGGAGGGATTGAATATGCCAGAGGGTAAGGTAAAACATGTGTTTCCGGGAGGGAATACGTCTCTTGGTTTCTTTAGCTATTACAATTACATAATTGACCCGGATGAGGCCTGCAGAATATTTGTTATTAAAGGTGGACCGGGTGTCGGGAAGTCTACATTCATGAAAAAGATAGGCAATGAGATGCTTAAAAGAGGCTATGACATAGAGTTCATGCATTGCTCGTCTGATAATAATTCACTTGACGGTGTTGTAATTCCGGCTCTGAAATATGCTTTTATAGACGGGACTGCTCCGCATATCGTAGATCCGAAGTTCCCGGGTGCAGTCGATGAAATAATAAATTTCGGCGAATACTGGAATGAAGAGGGAATAAAGCAAAACAGGAAAGAAGTAATAAATGACAGCAGAGAAGCAACAAGATATTTCAACCGTGCCTATAAGTACCTGAAAGCTGCGGCTTCAATTTATGAAGACAGTTCTTTTATAAACGGGATAGCTTTGAATAAGGGTAAACTTGATACTAAAATAGATTCACTTATAACTGGTATATTCAATAACAGGCTCACAGCTGGTATTCCAGGAAAGGAAAGGTGCCTTTTCGCAAGTGCAATGACTCCAAACGGCTATTGCAATTTCCTGGATTCAATACTAACAACAAAGTACGTTTATGAACTTAAGGGTGGATTGGCAACAGGAGAGGAAAAAGTTCTGGAAGAGATACATATTGCGGCTGCAAAACGGGGCTTGTTCACAGAATCCTACTACTGTGCATTTAGACCGAATAAGCTGGAACACCTTGTAATACCTGAGATGGATGTGTCATTTACAACTTCCAATCCGTACCACTCATCAAGGGTTAAAAGCTGTGAAACAATTGATATAAGGAACTATCTTGATAAGGAAGTACTTGAAAGATACAACGATGAGTTGTATCAGAACCAGGAGGAATTTGATAATCTGCTTTCAATAGCTCTTTTTAATATAAACAAGGCAAAAGCTGTGCATGACAGACTGGAAACTTACTACGTACCAAACATTGATTTTAAGGGTATTGATGAGTGCTATGAGAAAACACTTAAGCGGATACTTGGTTAAAATAACAGCCCTGGAAGCGTTTGCTGCCAGGGCTTATATATTGCTATCAGCTAAATTGCCAGCTTAAGTATATTCAGTACATCCTCTTTTCCAAGCTTCATAAAGCCGCCTATTTTTCCTCTGGAAGTTGCTTTTTGCGCCATTTCTTCGAGTCTGTCATCTGATATGTTTGCATCGCTTAAGGTAACCGGGAGGCCTATTTCCTTGAAGAAAGCGGTTATTCTTTTAATTCCTTCAAGTGCGGTGTTTTCAGGATTGTTGAAATCCATGTCAACGTCCCAAACTCTTACTGCAAATTGTACGAATCTGTCAAGGTTTGTTTTATACACATATTTCATCCAGGCAGGGAACACAATTGCTAATCCTGCACCATGAGTTATGTCATAAATACCGCTTATTTCATGCTCTATATCGTGGGAAGACCAGTCCTGTTCTCTTCCCATGCCTATAAGATCACTGTGTGCATTTGTGCCAGCCCACATTATTTCCGCCCTTGCTGCATAATCCTTATTATTTTTCAATACGAGGGGAACATTGTGAATTATAGTTTTAAGAGTAGCTTCACAGTATCTATCCGATAACTCTACATTTTTTGTGTTGGTAAAATATCTTTCCATTACATGGGCCATGATATCTGATGCACCGCAAGCTGTTTGATAATCCGGTAATGTATGGGTCAATTCCGGATTAAGGATACAAAACTGAGGCCTTAAAATAAGATTTGTGCAACCACGCTTAAACTGTCCATCTTCGTTAGTGATAACAGTACTTGGGCTGGTTTCGCTTCCTGCTGCGGGTATTGTAAGAACTACGCCGATTGGCAAAGCTGTTTGGGCTACTGCCTTTCCTGAATAAAAATCCCAGACATCACCTTCATAAGGTACGCCCATGGATATTGCTTTTGCAGAATCTATAACACTGCCGCCGCCAACTGTAAGTATAAATTTGATAGAATTTTTCCGGCAAATATCAATTCCTTCCTTAACCAGGTCAAGACGGGGATTTGGTTTTACTCCTGCAAGTTCTATATATTGAATTCCCGAATCTTTCAGTGATTTAATTACCCTGTTGTACAAGCCGGACTTTTTTATGCTGCCTCCACCATAATGAAGAAGGACGTTATCGCTGAACCTTTTTGTTTCTGCCCCAACCTGCTCTTCTGTGCTTTTTCCGAATATTATTTTAGTCGCATTTTGAAAAGTAAAGTTCTCCATAAAAATCTCCTTTTTGGGTAAATTTTTTAATTACACCCTTTATAATATAATATTTTTTTTTATTGCTCAAACTATTGAATTATATTATTGACAGGGTGAAAAAATATAAAATATGAGGCTTTTTATATTTACAAACAAGTCGTTATGATATAATGACTTATTGAGGAGGATGCAAACAAATGGACTTTTTATTCAAGCACAAAACAAAGATAGCTCTAGCATTAGGATTGCTCTTTATTTTATACGGGATTGCCGGAGCAATATTTAAATTTAATGTTCGAAACAGTGTATCCGATAATGTAAGCTTTGTCCTCATGGTTTCGGTTTTTTACCTTTACTTTGGAGGACGTAACAGGAATACTCGGGCTACTAAAACAGAGCAGCAAAAAGATAATATTGATAAGATTTCAGGTCAAACTCCCGTAGAAGATGTTGACATTAACGATAAAGAAGTACAAAATGAAGTAAATAAAAATACAGAAAATGAAAGTAAAATAGACAAGGAATAGTATTATGCAGAAAAAAAGTATATACGAAAGATATGAGGCGGGGGTCACTCCACCTGAAGCTAATTGTGAAAGTTCAGTGTGGTTCATGTTTAACAGTGATAATCTTCTTGTATATTTAAAAGGCGAATCTTTTGAAATCCCATTTATTAAGTCTCCTGAAGATTTGAAATTAAAAACTATAAGGACACAGTATCTTGGACTGCTTGACGGGAAAAATTGTTACTGTGCTGAAATAGAAAAACCGGAAGCCCTGCCGCAAAACTACGATTTTAAAGGCTTACGCTACTTATTTGATTTTTTGGATATAGATATATATTTCCTTGCTGGAAAGGCAAAGCAAGTTATTGATTGGGACAGAACGCACAGGTTCTGCGGTCAATGCGGTTCCAAAACAAAACAAATGGAAGGTGAAAGGGCAAAGATTTGCCCGGAATGCGGTTTTATAAGCTACCCAAGGATTTCTCCTGCGGTAATTGTCGGAGTAGTAAGGGATGGAAAACTGCTTATGGCGCATTCTACCCATTATAGTGGAAACTTTTATAGTATAATAGCAGGTTTTCTGGAAGTAGGAGAGACGCTTGAGGATTGTGTTCAAAGAGAACTTATGGAAGAGGTTGGCATTAAGGTAAAGAACATAAGGTACTTTGCGAACCAGCCATGGCCTTTCCCAAATTCACTCATGATAGGTTTCCTTGCTGATTATGAGAGTGGGGAAATAACTGTTGATGGTGTTGAAATTGATGATGCAGGGTGGTATAGAAGCAGTGAAATTCCTTTAATACCTTCTAAAGTTAGCATTGCTCGAAAAATTATTGACTGGTTTAAGGAAAACTATTAAATTAAAGCGTAAAGGTGTTCAATGAGGATTCTTGTAGATGCTGATGCTTGTCCGGTAAAACAAATAATTGTCAGGCTTGCGAAGGAATTTGCAATACCTGTTCTTATGTTTATAGATACAAGTCATGTACTTGATGATGGGTACTCTGAAATTATAACTGTAGACAAGGCAAGGGATTCAGTAGATATTGCACTTGTTAACAGGATATTGCCCGGGGATATTGTTGTAACACAGGACTATGGAGTGGCTGCAATGGCTGTTCCCAAAAGGTCTAAAGCGTTAAATCAGAATGGTTTGATATATAGTGATGATAACCTTGACAGGCTGCTATTTGAAAGGCACATATCTCAAAAGCTCAGAAGATCGGGAGGCAGAACAAAGGGGCCAGGGAAAAGAACGAAACAGGAAGATGAGTCATTTGAAAAGGCTTTGAGAAGCCTTATTGAACAAAATAATTAAAACATATGCCGAATGTCATTGGGACAATTTTTGGCACATTATCAGAATAATTATTGCAGGTGAGGAATATGAAAAAAACCAACGCTGTCAGGCATCTGGATACTTTAAAAATAAGGTATGAGTTGCTTGAATATGAAGTTGATGAAGATGATCTGAGCGCAGAAACTGTAGCCGGAAAAATAGGTCTCCAGTTGGAAAAGGTTTTTAAGACACTGGTTGTACGTGGTGATAAAACAGGTGTGCTAATGGCTTGCGTACCGAGTGTGGGGGAACTTGATTTAAAGGCACTTGCAGCAGCAAGTGGAAATAAAAAAGTTGAAATGGTTCCACTAAAGGAGGTACTTCCGCTGACAGGATACATCAGAGGAGGGGTATCGCCGATAGGTGCTAAAAAGGCATATCCCGTATATCTTGACAGGGGCGCGCTTGATCACGATTCCATATCCATAAGCGCAGGTGTCCGGGGCTGCCAGATATTTATAAATCCGAAAGATTTAATGAAAGCTGCAAATGTAGCTCAGACAACTGAATTGATACACAAAGGTAAACTATAATTATAAAAGAACGTATAGGGGGTAACAAATGAAGTTCCATAAAAAGAAGTTATTTTTAGTCATTTGTCTTGCATTTACTTTTATAAGCTTAACGCTTACGGGCTGCGGATCAAGCAGTAAAAGTTCATCGGAAGGTACTACAGTATCTGTTCCCCCACCATCTGCAGAAACCAAAATATTTGAGGATATAAAACAGGGTATTAAATTTAATTACCCTGCAAATTGGGAAGTCAAAAGTGACAAAAAAATGATAGCTTCATATACCTCAAAGGCTTCTAAGGAAAAAGATTTGTACTCATTTAATATAATTGCTGTAGATTCCAAAGAGACAATAGACTGGAGCACATACGGTAAACAGGCTGAAAAAGATCTTATGAAGCAATTAAAAGAAGGAAAGATATTATCCAATACAAATGTAAAGGTAGCAGGTTTTGATGGAATAAGAATTGAATATACAAGTAAAGTATATGATGTTAAAATGAAAAGCTTTTCATTAACATTTGGTAAGGATAAAAAACTATATGTTGTAACAGCTGGGGGGTCCGAATCAGCGTATGATATGAATGCTTCCGCGATGGACAACCTGGTAAAATCACTCACTTTAAATTAATAATTAAAGTATTAAGATGGTTCTTGAATAGTTATTAAGAACCATCTTTTTTATACTTATTACCCAAAAAACATGTATACTGTCAATTCACGTTATCCTCTTAATTAATGTTAAATATAGTTAAAGAATATTGTAGTTTTTAAAAATATCAATTTTGTTTATTGCCAAAACAAATAATAAAATGTATAATCATAGAAGTTTTTTACCTAATTAAGGAGGGGAACAAATGAAGTTTCAAAAGAGTAAGTTATTATTAGTAGTTTGTTTGGTTGTTGTATTCATGAGTGTAATGCTCACAGGCTGTGGATCAAGTGATAGTTCATCCGCAAGTTCCGATTCTTCATCGGACTCATCAGCTGCAGCACCTGCAGCAGGAACAAAGGCTTTTGAAGATGCAAAGAGTGGTATAAAATTCAATTATCCAGAAGGCTGGAAACTTGAAGAATCCAGCGTTGAAGGAATGATTGCCGCATATGCAAACCAGGACCCAACAAATTTATTCACATTTAACCTTATTACATCAAAGAATGAGGCAAATGGCGATTTCAGTGCATATGGGAAACAGATGGAAGAAGCATTAAAATCTCAGCTTGATAATGGAAAAATTTTATCTAATAAAAGCGTAAAAGTAGCTGGCTGCGATGGAGTAAAAATTGAGTATACCGGAGAAATTTCTGGTTTGAAAATGAAAAACTCTACATTGATATTTGGAAAAGATAAAAATATGTTTGTATTAACAGTTGCAGGAACTGAAAGTGGATATGATAAGAATGCAGCTGATATGAAGAACCTGGAAAAATCAATTTCATTAAAGTAATAACAAACAAAAAAGGATGGTCCTCAATGGATCATCCTTTTTTTTGCAAATTACTATTCACTTTTCTTAAAATCTTTTTCAACATTCACACCTACAACATTTACGTCAACCTCTGATACATTGAGGTCTGTCATATTCTCAACCGCTTCACGCACACGGTCCTGAATCTTTTTTGCTACCATATGTATTTTACAGCCATATTCAACTACTATTGACACTTCAATGATAACTTCCTTTTCGCCTGACTGTACCTTGACACCTTTTCCAAGGTTTTTTCTGCCAAGTATGCTGGCTATGCCTTCAACAAAACCACCACTTAAAGATGTAACGTTTTCTACATCAGCGGCTGCAATTCCAGCAATTATACCTATGACCTCATCTGAAATACGAACTTTGTCTTTTCTGACATTATTATTATTTACAATTTCAGACATGTTATCACCCCCAATATATTTTAATTATATCATTTGTTAAGATTTGTTGGTATATTATTTTTGATTGGTACCAGCTACAATTGATGGGAGTAAATTTTGTTAATAATTTCATTATATTTGGTGTTGTTTATTTGACTGTATAATTATAAAATGTAATTGATAATGTGGGGTAGATACCCGTATAAGGAGGAGAAACTTTTGAAATTTCAGGGTAAAAAATTAGCATTGGTGGTATGTCTGGTTGTTGTATTCATGAGTGCAATGCTCACAGGCTGCGGATCAAGCAGTAGCTCATCTGCAGACAGTGCATTTTCAACAACAATTGAGGAAACAACAACTGACTCAGCTGCAAGTACGCCCGATAAAACAAATGAACAATCAGGTTTATTGGGTTCGGCAGCAACCAAATCTGAAAAAACAGATTCAGCACAGGCCGCACCAGCAGGTACAAAAACCTATGAGAACGCAAAGTATGGTATTAAATTCAATTATCCGCAAGCATGGACAATGCAGGAAGGCTCTGGGAATGGTTTAGTTGTAATGTTTATAACAAATCAGACAGATCCCAAAAAAGTTGCTAGCCTAAATCTTGCAGTAGAAGAACTTCCTAAGGGCATTACACTGGATGACTATAACAAAACAGCTGAAGGCCAGTTAAAGAGTGCTATTTCAGGATTTAAAATGTTGAGCACCAACAATATATCTGTAGGAGACAATAAAGCTATAAGTCTGGAGTATCTTGGTGAACAGCAGGGCGTTAAGTTAAGCTGCCTTTCAACCTTCTTCGTCAGAGATGGCAAAGCATTTGTATTTACTTTTGCAGGTGTTGAAGCCGGATACGCAAGTGTACTTCCGGATGTTAAGAGCCTGTTTAAATCAGTTTCTTTCAAGTAATTTAAAAGATAAGTATTCAAGGTGGCTATCATAGCCACCTTTTTTGTTTTATTTGTTCTTTTTATTAAAAACAATAACATATTTCTCCTGAAAGCTACAGAAAATACATTTAAGAATATATTCCCGTAAATGCTGAAAGGAGATTCAATGAAAATACTGCTGGTTTATCCGTCATACCCAAAAACCTACTGGAGCTTTTATTATGCCCTGAAGTTTATATCCAAAAAAGCGAGCTTTCCGCCTCTTGGCCTGATGACTATAGCAGCAATGCTTCCCGGTGAATGGGAAAAAAGACTTATAGATATGAATGTGGATTCCCTAAAGGAGAAAGACATTCTATGGGCTGACTATGTTTTTATAAGCGCAATGGCAATACAAACTGAATCAACAGTAAAGGTTATAGAACAGTGTAAAAGGCTGGGTAAAAAAATCGTTGCCGGAGGACCGCTGTTCACCTGCGAATTTGAAAAATTTGAAGAGGTTGATTATTTAATTTTAAATGAAGGTGAAATAACTCTTTCCCAATTTATAAAGGATCTAAAAAACGGACAACCAAGGCATATTTATACTTCTAATGAATGGGCCAACCTTGAAGAGGCACCAGTGCCTTTATGGAATCTTATAAAAATAAAAAAGTATGCCACAATGAGTATACAATATTCGAGGGGCTGCCCCTTTAATTGTGATTTTTGCAATATTACATCTCTTTACGGTCATAACCCAAGAACCAAAAGTAAAACACAGCTTCTTTCGGAGCTTGAAGCATTGTATAAGACTGGCTGGAGGGGCGGTGTTTTCTTTGTTGACGATAATTTTATTGGCAATAAGAGAAAGCTTAAGGAAGAAATCCTTCCTGCTCTTATTAGTTGGATGAACAAAAGAAAGCATCCGTTTTCCTTTATGACTGAAGCATCAATTAATCTTTCCGATGATGAGCAATTGATGCATCTGATGGTTGAGGCAGGCTTCCATACGGTATTTGTAGGTATTGAAACAACCAATGAAGATAGCCTTCTGGAATGCAATAAGCTTCAGAATAAAGACAGAGACTTGATAGCTTGTGTCAAGAAAATTCAAAAGTCAGGGCTCCAGGTACAGGGAGGTTTTATTGTAGGATTTGACAGTGATAATATTAAGGTTTTTGACAAACTGGTAGTATTTATACAGGAAAGCGGTATTGCAGCAGCAATGGTAGGTCTGCTTAATGCTCCAAAGGGGACAAAACTTCATAAAAGGCTTTCTGAAGAGGGAAGGCTGTTGAATGAAATATCAGGTGATAATACGGATTTTACTATGAATTTTATTCCCAAAATGAATTATGAAACACTTATGAAGGGTTACAAAAATATTGTTGATACCATCTATTCTCCAAAGTACTACTACAACAGGGTAAAGGTGTTTCTTAAGGAATATTCACCTTATAAGCTGAATGTTAAGCATTTTCATTTAAGCTATTTGACTGCGTTTTTAAAGTCAATATTCAGGCTTGGTATCGTCGGAGCTGAAAGGCAATATTATTGGAAACTGTTTTTCTGGACCTTGTTCAGAAGGCCTCGGGCATTTAGTACTGCGATGACACTATCCATTTATGGTTTTCACTTTAGAAAGATTTATCAGGAAAGTCTTATACCTACAAAATCTTAGATATTTGGACAAAATCATACAAAATATTTTAAAATTTTTCAATATATATAAGTTAAGGATTTGCTAAAATTGAAATATTTGTGATAAAATAATATGCATCTATAGATGTGTATTTTCTTTTTTCCGGGGGTTAAGTCATGAATGGGACTGTTCTAGTACTGGATGATGATAAGACAATTACCTTTACACTTTCCAATCTTATTAAAATTGTACTTAAATATGATGTAATAACCTGTAACGATCCTTATAGTGCTCTTGAACTGGAAGATTTGGCGAATAACAAAATTGATGTCATAATTTCGGACTTCATCATGCCTGGTATGAACGGGCTTGAATTTTTAAGGCAGGCAAAAGCGAAATGCCCGGATGCAGTAATAATGATGATGACAGGTTATGCAGACAAGGATAATGCAATTAAGAGTATCAATGAACTTGACTTGTATTATTACATGGAAAAACCATGGGATAACAATACCCTTGTAAAAGTTTTGAAAAACGGAATGGAAAAGAAACATCTTTCACAGGAGCTTAAGGATAAATTTTCACAGCTTGAAAGTTCAAATGCCGAGATAGAACGTTTATATAAGCTGCTTAAAAGCGATTACCGACAGGAACTGGATAAAAATGAAGTATTATCTCAGCTCGTTGACTTTAAAACAATTGCATTTAAAAACCTTCTGAACAATGCAAAACAGGGTTTTTTAACCTTTGGAGAGGATTTGCTTATTGAGGATGAATACAGCCTTGAATGTGTTAATATTTTTGGACGGGAAATTAAGGGCCTGAAGTTTACACAACTTGCAATACCTCACGATGATGAAGAACGGGCTTTGGTTGAAGACGCACTTACAAAAATACTTAAGGATCACACAGGAAATGAAAGTGAATTGCTATTGCCACTGCTTCCAGATAAGGTAATCCTGAATGGTAAAACAGTTGAAATTCGTTATAAGGTGATAAATGATGCTTATTATAAAACAATTCAAAAGGTTCTTGCCATTCTGACAGATGTATCCGAAAAGGATGTCCTTGTTACCCGGCTTCAGAATGAAAAAAGCAGTTTGAATATGATTATAAAAGTAGTTACTAATTATAATGATTTTAATGAATCAATCAATGACTGCAGGTATTTTGTCAATATAGGACTTGATCAGATCCTTGACAGCGGCAAGGATTTAAAGGAAATATGCTGTGAGGTTTTCCGGAAGATACACACTTTAAAAGGCGATTTCGGAATTTATTATATGCAGAACATAGTTAACTACCTGCATTCAGTTGAAGATAACCTTTTTAATATATTACGTAACACAGAAAGCAAAACTGATGAATTAAAAACCTATTGTAAAAGCCTAAGAATAATGGAGCATGTTAATGAAGACTTAAACTCACTCCAAAATGTATTGCAAGACTACTACTACAAGCTTGAGAATACTGTTGCAATAGATAAATTCACTCTGATAGAAATGGGAGATAAGATGCTCCAGATACTGTCGCCGTATGAATGTATTCAGTTTTTGCCATACATACAGCAATATAAGAACAGATCAATGAAGGAAATGCTTTCAATCTATTCCGACTACATAACAGGCTTGTCAAATAGGCTTGGAAAGCTTATGCTGCCATTAAAACTTGATGGTGATGATATTCTTGTGGAATGTGAAAAGTACAAGCCGTTTGTAAAATCTCTTGTACACGTATTTAGGAATGCTGTCGACCATGGTATAGAAACACCGGAAGAAAGGCTTGAACTGGGTAAAAGTGCCGAAGGGAATATATATTGCAATGTTCAGCAACAGGATGGAAGCCTCATAATTAGGATTTCCGATGATGGAGCAGGTATTAATGTAAATAAAATAAGACAAAAAGCCATTGAATCAGGTATCTATAGTGAGTCAAAAGCATTTTCGCTTTCTGATGAAGAAATCATACAGCTTGTATTTTCCGATAACTTCTCTACGTGTAAAGATGTTACCGAGTTTTCGGGCCGCGGAATCGGGCTTTCTGCAGTTAAAGAGGAAATAGGAAGGCTGGAAGGAACTGTTTCAGTTTCTACAATACCGGAGCTTGGAACCGAACTTACTTTTACCATACCATTTGAACCAACAAGCTATACTCTTGATGTTAATGCAAAGGATATACTGGATTCCATTTCAAAGACGGCAATAAGGCATATCAGAGAACAAATTGGAAGTGAATTGATTTCAGACAGCGGAGTAGTCCTAGACAGAAAGAGTACTCTGGATATGAAAAAATACAACGTATTTGCACATTTAAAAGGGGTTATGAACGGAACCATAGTATTTATATATGATGAAGGCATCGCTCAAAAGATATATGAAGGTTTCTGTTCAGATATACCTCATACAACCAAAGATGATGAATTCCTGACAGAATCGCTGATGGAGTTTGCAAATATTGTAACAGGGAATTCAATGAGCCTTTTCAAAGGAATGGAAGACCTTATGATACTTGAAAAGCCATTCATAATGAATTCTGTAGATAGTACAGTTAAGTACCAGTCATATTCGGTTTGGAGAAGTGACCTTGTTTTTGAAGAAGGAACTATTAATTTGGGATTCATACTCTATGAGGATGTTCACTATACTGTTGATAATTATATAAAATTTAATGATTAGTTTTTTAGATTATTTGCTGATGTTTTAGGGGGGTATTATGGCTCGGATATTAGTGGTGGATGATGTTTCGGTAATGAGAAAGAAAATTGGTGTAATGCTTCTGGAAGCAGGGCACTCAGTTGTTGCGGAAGCAGAAGATGGTGAGCAGGCTTTCAGGGAATATGAAAAATATCAGCCTGATATTGTTTTGATGGATATAACAATGCCTGTACTGGATGGAATAGGTGCTGTTAAAAAGATAATTCGCAGTTATCCTAAGGCAAAAATAATTATGGTAAGTGCACTCGCTCAAAAGCGGATGGTACTCATGGCACTTCAGAGCGGAGCATTGAATTACATCCTCAAGCCTGTCGAATATTCCAAGCTTGTAGAAACAATTCAGCGTGTAATGGTTGAAAACGCCCAGAGCAATGGAACTGCCAAAGTAGAAAAGAGTACAAAAAAAGCCGGCTCTGTACCTTCTGGTGATCAGCCGTTTTTTATCAATAACGATAAAGGTGTTTTTGCAATCATGCTGTGTGAAAACATCTCCAAATCGAATATAGGTGACCTCCCTGAGGCAATTTATGGATTGCTTTTTATTAAACCTCTAAGCGTAATTTTTAATTTTGGGGAACTGCAGTCAGTAGATACTGAGGTTACAGGTACTATAGCGAAGCTGTATGATGAAATAAAGAATGTTAAGGGAAAAGTTGAGATTGTCGCAAAGAATGACAAGCTTATAGAGGATATAATGACAAAGCTGGGAAAACAATAATAAAGATCTTTGATAAAAACCTTATTTTAATAAGTTTTTTGTTTTATAGATATGAATATAACCTTCTCTAAAAAGTAAAACTAAGTAAAAAGACCGAAGGAGTGATTTACTTGGCTTTACTTGGAAATCCATTTGTGTTTGAAACCAAGAAACAATTGAGTAATGAAGAGCTGATGCAGGCACTGAGGGTTGATATAGCCGGCGAACTTGAAGCAATAATCGGGTATGAGGCTCATGCAATGGCAACTAATGATACAAGGGCAAAAAAAGTGCTTCAACATATTGCTGATGAGGAAAAACAGCATGTTGGAGAATTACAGCAGCTGCTTGATATACTTAATCCGCAGGAGGCACAGAATATTCAAAAGGGCAGACAGAGTGTAACACAGCAACAGCAATCAAATTTTCAGGCGCCAATGCAATAAAGCCGGGATAATCCCGGCTTTGCCATTTACTGAAGGTTCTTTAATTCAGTTTCATTCAAAGTATCGATTCTGCTACCTTCCAGTTCATTCTCAGCAGAACAGCTTTGCTGGTAATACCAGAACTTTACTTTATTTTCTATTTCCTCATCTGTACCACTTAATTTTTCCGGATAAACAGCAATGAGCTTACCCGTTTGTTTATCTCTCAAACCTACTCTTTCAGCACTCTCAAACCTTCCCATGAAACCACTCCTTTAGATAATCTAAAGTTATAATTACATGTAAAAGCTTTTTTTATTCTTCGGATTCGCGTTGTTCCTCTTCAGTTTCCTCGGTAACCAGACTA
This sequence comes from Bacillota bacterium, assembly GCA_023397675.1. Classification (GTDB taxonomy): domain Bacteria; phylum Bacillota; class Clostridia; order Acetivibrionales; family JANLFN01; genus JAEZTC01. The sequence goes on from JAEWTV010000099.1 coordinate 19,981, forward strand.
TTATATATATCCAGCGGAATGGAGACAATAAATTCTGTTCCAACACCCAATTCACTTTTTACAATTATTTCTCCCTTATGCTTCCTTATTATATTGCTGCTTATTGAAAGCCCGAGTCCAGCCCCGGTTCCTGCTGCCTTGGTACTGAACCCGGCATCGAATATGCGATTGAGGTTTTCTGTACTTATCCCGCAGCCTGTATCACGGATACAAACATAAGCGTTCTTCTCATCAATGTATGTCTTAATATATATTTCACCGTTGTTCTCTATCGATTGTATGGCATTAACAATAATATTCATAAACACCTGATTCAATAGGCCGGAAAAGCACTTTACAGGTGGAAGACTGCCATAATCCTCATGTATCTTTATTTTACGCTTCCAAAGGTTTGACGTTAGTACAAGTACGCTTCTAATGCTTTCGTTAAGATCTGACTCCTGGAATTCCGCCTGATCAAGCTTTGTAAAGTTCTTAAGGCTTCTTATTATCTGAATTACCCTTTCACAGGCCATTACATTTACATCATTTGTTTCTTTAAGCTGAGCTATAAGCCCCATTATTTCTTCATCTGCTTTAATGTTTTCATTTTCCTCCAACAGCTTTATAAGCATGCTGAAAAGTTGGACATTGCTGTTTATTGCACCCAGCGGAGTATTTATCTCATGGGTGATAGCAGCTGTAAGCTGTCCTATTGAAGCCATATTTTCTGTCTGAACCAGCTGTGACTGTGCATCCCTTATCTGCTGCTTTGATTCTGTAAGCTCTTCATTTTGCGCCTCCAGTTCATCATTCTGATTTTCAAGCATCATTTTTTGTGATTCAAGAGTATCATTATATTCTTTCATTTTCAGCATGATTTTATTGGTTGAATCCGCAAGCTGCTCTATCTCATACAGAGGTTTTTTCATTATTATTTGAGCGTTTTTAGTAGATTCATAATCACATTTGGCTATATCAATTATCTTTTCATTTAGCTGTTGTAATGGTTTTGTTATTGACCTTGTGAAAAACTTGGCCATTATGTTGGTACCAATAAGACAAAGAATGCCTACAAATATTATAGTTGCAACCATTGAGTAGAACATTGTAAGTATATATTCCTGGTCTATTTTTGCTGTTACATAACCTATTTCTTTACCTTTGGAATCAAATAAAGAATATCTTGATTCTCTGTTATAATTCAATAAACTTGATAAAAAATTGGATTTATTTGATTGCGGGGAATTGTCTTCAACCCAGTTAGCACTTTTATATAATTCAATGTTATTCAAAACTATCTTGACACTGGTAATTAATTCAGGCTTTATGAACGTAAAACCAGGGATGGTATCTTCTCCTGTTTTGTGTGCCATGTCCATTATGCTTTTTGCCTGATTTTTGGTTATGTTGGGGTCATTTGAACTGTTTCCACCCAATGATAGCATTCCGTTGGATTTCCTTAAAGAGTAAAGCCATGCACTCGCCTGGGGAGAAAACATATTAAATTCTTCCAGACCTTTTATGTTCATCAGCTTCAGAAAAAAGTCGGAGTTCATCTCGTTGCCAATAAAATAGCTATAATATTGAGTTATTATGGATGCCTGAGACTTTGATACTTCTGCTGTCATATATGTAAGCATTAAACCAAATAGCAGTAAAGATATCAAAATACATATAGCAATCGTTTTTCTTATCTTTTTTTTAAGAGTATGCTTGTGTTTGAATGGCATAGAAAACCCCACATTTAATGTACTTTTATTAATTATACCATTAATATACATAATGCGACATTAAAATGTAATAAAATAAATAATTTTACATAAGACCATATTATTTTCCATTACCATATGATACAATTATTACAATGACTATTAAAAAATGCTATTATATGCTAAGTCTAGCTGTGCATCAGTGATTTTGCAGGAGGGAATAAGCTTGAGTAAAACAATATTAATAGTAGACGATGAAAAAATGATAACTACTACACTATCAACACTTATAAAGATGGTGTTAAAATATAGCGTTAAAGTTTTTAATGATCCTGTTAAAGCACTTGAATCGGAAGAGCTTATAGAAAAAGAAGCGGATATGATCATTTCAGACTTTATGATGCCTGGTATGAACGGTTTGGAATTTTTAAAAAGTGTTAAGGAGAAAAACCCGGAAGCTGTTACAATACTTCTTACCGGCTATGCCGATAAGGAAAATGCCATTAAAAGTATTAACGAGGTAGGATTGTATTACTATTTGGAAAAACCCTGGGATAATGAAGCTTTAATAAAAATCATACAAAATGGTCTCGAGAAAAAGGATCTTTCTGATAATCTCAAGAAAAAATATGTGGAAGTCCATGAATCAAAACAGGAAATTGAAAGATTGTATGATCTCTTGAAAAAGGATTACCAGGAAGAAGTCGACAACACGATGAGCCTCATTGTTTCGTTGGCTAACGTAATAGAAGCAAAGGATAAGTATACAGACGGTCATACCAGAAGAGTAGGTACAATAAGCCGTATGCTGGCTGAAAAGCTGGGGTTGTCTGAGGATGAAACAAGACATCTCGAAATAGCAGGAATTATTCACGATATAGGTAAGGTGGGTGTCTCGGAGGTTATACTCAATAAACCCGGCAAACTTACTGATGAAGAATTCGACATGATGAAAAAGCACACGGTAATAGGTGAAACCATCTGTAAACCTTTAAACAGCTTGCAGAATTGCCTGGATGCCGTAAGACACCATCATGAAAAGCTCGATGGCTCTGGATACCCGGATGGAATAAAGGGTGAGGATATATCAATTGATGCGAGGATTATTGCGGTAGCGGATATATTTGATGCACTTTATTCAGATAGACCTTACCGTAGCAAAATGAGTATAGATAAAGTTTGGGGCATTCTGCAGGAGGAAGCACAAAAAGGTTGTCTTGATATCAGTATTGTAGAAGCGTTGCAAGAAATTGAACGTTCAGGTAAGCTTGCTGAAATATACTGATATTTAAATAGAGCTTACAAAGGTAGAGGTCGCTCTGCCTTTTTTATAATGCATAGGAAAGTGCAAGTTTTCATTGACTTAATACTTTCCGTAAAGTGCATTTCAAAAAAGTCTACATTGAGGCTTTTTGCTATAGAGGGATACCTGTAATTTAAATCGGCAAAGCCGACTTTTTTATTGTCCAGGAAAGTATTATTTTTTTTGATCAAATAAGTCTCTATAATGATTAAAAGACTTGTTCCAGCATTATACTTGGCAAAAAATTTGATTAATAGAATTAATGCCTTTAAAATATGATATGAATAATTTTTATATTTACGTTATATACCAGTTATTAGGGGGGGTGAGGTATATTACACGCACAGAGATGATATTAAACGAGAAAAAGACTAAAAATAAAAGAGTTTTAAGAACAATTGGAATTTTTGCACTGGCATTTACAATTTCAATGATGGTTTTAACCACCGGCCTGGTGGCTATGATAAGGTTTGGTGTGTTTCCGGAAGTGAGACAGCTCCTTGTTGAAACTGCAATGACAACAATGAATCACCAATATATTGCAAAGATATTTGCCGATGAAGATACTATTAAAAAAATAATGGAACAAAACAAGATAGTTCCTGTTGGAAACAGTGATAAATCTGCCATTCATCTGTCAGGTAAAAAAGATGACGGGATTGAAATGGTCAATATCAAGGGGCCTAATTATAAGGGAAAGCTTTTGATTGTAAAAGATGCGTCCAGGCTTGATATGGGTATTTCCTCAAACTTGGGAAAAACAGGCGAGCAGGTATTGGATATTGTAAAAAATAATCATGCAGTTGCAGGTATAAATGGAGGCGGATTCCTTGATGTTGACGGTAAAGGCAATGGTGGGGTGCCGCTTGGTATACTTATCAACGATTATAAAGTGCTGTATGCGGATAAACAAAGCTCATATAGCCTTGTAGGTGTAGATAAAAACAATATTCTCATATTGGGTAATTACACTTTAAGTCAGATAAAGAAAATGAACGTTAAGTTTGGTGTATCCTTTGACCCCTTTCTCATTGTAAACGGTGTTCCTTCCATAAAATCCGGAAACGGAGGCTGGGGAATACAGCCAAGAACCGTTATCGGACAGAGACAGGATGGTACAATTCTGTTCCTTGTTATTGATGGCAGGCAGACTTCCAGTATAGGAGCCACACTGAGGGAAGTACAGGATATTATGCTTAAATATGGTGCTTATAATGCAGCAAACCTTGATGGTGGGGCTTCAAGCACGTTTGTGTATCAGAACAGGATTCAGAACAGTCCTTCAAGTGTTTATGGCCCAAGGTATGTACCATCTGCGTTTATAATTAAGTGATTTTTTCGAATCTATACAAAACTTATGATCTATTTGTTATTATTGTAGTATTGAGAATATTTATCTGGGAGTATTGATGAGGTCATTTGGTAAGATTGTAGATTTAATTATTGTAATTTTGGCTGTGGATTTAATTCCTCGGCTGTCTTCTATGCTCACAAACTTGTTAAGCCCATTGATTTTAGTTTTAGATGCTGACGGTATATTTGCTTGGGTTTCAATTCAACACGTTATTCAGCTTATTATTACACTGTTAATAATGAAGTTTTACTTCAAAAGCAGATTACGGGATTGGGGATTTAATCTTGAAAATAGAAAAAATGCTTATAAAATAATTGTTAGTTGTACGGTAATATTTATAGTTATTAAAGCAGCCCACTCATTAATAATAGTAGCTAGCGGTGGTGATGCAGGAAACTTCACATATATGTCCAGCGTTAAAAATGCTTTTGGCTATTATGGTTTTGAAGCCTTTTTGTCAGGAACCTGTGAAGAGCCGCTATTTAGAGCATTTATCATATTAGTGGTAGCCCAGTCGTGGAAGGGCAGCTTCAGAATTGGAAAATTGGATATTACATCTGCAGGTATTATATCTGCCGTCCTTTTTACAATTGCACATATCAACTATACAATTTTCCCTTTCCGCATTATATCTCTTAATCCGCTTCAGTTGCTAACAGCTTTTTGCCTGGGATTTGTATATGCAGTTGTTTTCCAAAAGACCAAAAGCTTGCTGCTGCCTATAGTACTGCATAATTTATCTAACGTTATTGTGATTACTGTTCCGTATTTGATTTTTAATATTTTTTGAAAACGGTATATTTTGAAGGCTTGTTGGACATGAGTGTGCATCTGCATTTGATTGAGTGCGGACTTTTGACATTTATGGCCCAAGGTATGTACCGTCTGCGTTTATAATAAAATAAATATGTCTGATAATTAAGGCCGGAGTAAAAAAATACTCCGGCTTTTAACTTAAAATATGAGCAATGAAGGTATGTTATAGCTTTAGTACTTATCTGATATATTTACATATTTTCTGTTTAACAAAAAGTGCTATGGCTAAAAGTATGATTCCAAATCCAAACAGCCAGTATTTTTCCCCAAAACTACCTTTAGACATTGAAAATAAATAGAACTTTCCAAAGTATTTACTTTCACTGAACATATTTAAGAGAAAGTATATTGTAGGAAGCATATATCCAATGGCAATATTGTTGCTCAGTCCATAGGAAAACAGCCCAATGACTCCAAGAAACAGGCCTTCGGCAAAAGTACCGAAAACTAGTATTGATAAATCAAACTCACAGCCATTAGTTTTCATGTAGATAACAAAGCCGGTAACCAGCACAAGCATACTCAAAAGCGCAATCACTATACGCACAATATAAATGCTATTCATATTTGTAGTTCTTACTTCTATTACTTCCTTTATTTCTTCCTGCTGCTCAGGCAGGAAGATTGGGGTAAGAAGAATGATTCCAATAAGGGAAACAAACATTTCAAGCGGTACTGCTGCAGTTTTGGCATCCAGATTTGCTGTGCCGAAAATTTGGGGAGTAATAAGTAACAGCAGTACTGATAGTACAATACGAGATAGAAAATTATGCTTTGTGTTTATTTTTGAGATGTGCGAATATTTTTCTAAAACGGTAGTTTGCAAATCTGCCCCTCCTTTTAATTTCATATATTCCTATTGAAGCTGCTATAAGCATAACAGCGAAAATAGCATAACCAATACGGTTTATAAGAAGTGTATTGATATTATCCAAATAAACCTGTGTATTGCCGACCTTATTGTGCCGTATGATGAGATCTGCGCCATACCCGCCGTCAATATGTCTTATTCCTGTATTTGTACAAATGAACCACCAGATTCCTTGAACAATAATGGCAACAGGGGTGTTTGTCAGTTCTGTAAGAAAGACCCCTACAGAGATTGATACCATTAATGTAGGCAGCAGCCAGCCGAAGGAATACTTTATAAACACCAGATAATCAAGTTGATAACCCGTGTGTAAATCAGCAGTTTGAATGGTTGCATATAAAGCCATCAGCAGTACCGGCAGGAACATCATTGCGACCATTGCAATATAGCGGGTAAGAACTATTGTAAAGGATGATTTTTTCCTTGTGTAAATTAAATCCTGCATTCCAGACCGGCGGTCTCTCATAATAAAAGCAACTGCTATGAAAACCGGGAATATTGCAAGTGCTATGCCTATATAATCACAAAACAACCGTGCATAAGCCCCAGTTATATTATCCCTCCCAACAATGTCGTTGTATTCAGCAATGGCATCCTCATATGTTTTTGGTATTTCACCAAAACGTATTAAATAAGTATCGCTATACTTGGAGCCACCTCCAATTAATGTATCTGCTTTTTTCATCAGTGAACGGAACTGTTCGTAGGTCAGTTCTTTATCAATTGTTACATCAGGATTATCCGGTATGTCTGTCTTGTTTGCATTATCAGGTAATGTTACTGAAATGTTGCCATTTTTATCTTTTGTCATGTTTTCTGTGTTAATTTTTAACTCGGCTGATTTATTGTCCGCCAGATTAGAAAAGTTGTTTGATGAGGTACCTGTTAATTTTGAAAGTATTTGAGCAATTTCTGCCTGTTCTTCAGTGCTTAGCCTGACATTCTTATAAAAGCCCAGGGGATATGCAATATATGAATTTGCAGCAAACTCATTATACAGCTCTTTAACAGCTTTTGGCATAATAATTTTGGGTACTTCCTCATACTTCATTCCATAGTTCGCTTGACCAGGCTGAGGTTTATTAATTTTTTCAACACTGGGAATGTATTGTGCAATCATAAAGCATATCAAAACAGCTATATAAATCAGAAATATAATGCTCTTTACGGTTTTCCTACATTCTTTTAGAAACAGTGTGCCTGACATTAAAACTCACCTCCAAGCTTTCGCTTTTCTACTCCGTTTTCATGCATGCAGAGTACATAGGCGTCTTCAATAGTTGGGCTGCAAAGCACTGCGGATTGTGGCGGCTCTCCGTTTGAAATCAGGCGGGCTATAACCTTGTTCCCTTCGGTATGCATGCTGGTTATTAGGTAATGCTCTTTTAAAACCGTAATATCCTTATGCGAACTGGAAATGCTGAATATTTTACCATCAGCCATCTGTAAAAGCTCGCTTATTTGTCCGTTGAATAAAAGCTTACCACTATCCATTATTGCGATTTTTTCACACGTAGCTTCAATATCACCAACGATATGGGTTGAAAAAAGTACGATTTTATCATTTGCGAACTCGCACAATAGGTTTCGGAAGCGAATTCGTTCCTCGGGATCAAGACCTGCGGTTGGTTCATCTACAATCAATACTTTGGGATTGTTTAATATTGCCTGCGCAATGCCCAGTCTTCGCCGCATACCGCCTGAAAGGGCTTTTACCTTTGTTTTGCTGTTGCTGCCTAAGTTGACTTTTTCCAAAAGCATCGGTATTCTGTTTTTTCGAGTGGTTTTATCAAGTTCAGAAAGAACTCCCAGATAATCCATTGCCTCATATACTGTCATACCTGGATACATCGAAAAATCCTGAGGAAGGTAACCTATAATTCTGCGTACTTCTTTTGCATTCTCAATGGGAATACCATAGATATCAATATTACCGCTACTTTTATTCAGCAACGTGGCAAGAGTTTTCATCAGGGTGGTTTTACCTGCCCCATTCCTGCCTAACAGACCGAACATTCCTTGACCGATGGTAAGGTTTACGTTACATAAAGCCTGCTTCCTTCCATAGAATTTGTCCAAGTTTTTAATTTCTATTAAATTTGTCTTCATAAAAAATACTCTCCTTTTTTAGATTTCAGGGAGAGTATAAGGTATAAATTTCTACTTTTTATCTACTTTTAATTAATGAGTAGTTAATAATGATTCAATATTTATTAATGCCGGTTATACTGATTTGAAAGAAGCCGTTACTCGTGCACCGCCATAACTGCTATTTTCTATCAAAAGGTAGCCATTGTGTTTTTCACACAAGATTTTGCAGATAGTAAGTCCTAACCCGAAATGAGAGTCTTCTGTGTTTGGATGTCCCCTGTAATAGGGCTTATCCGCTTGCTTAAGGTCTTCACTTGTAAAGCCTTTCCCATCATCCGAAACTATAATACTAAATCGGCTTTCTTCATAACTACATTGAATTTGAATTTTACTTTGCGTATATTGTACGGCATTTGAAAGCAGGTTTTCATAAACTTGAAGGATAATTGATGGATCTATAAATATCTCCTGCTCGGTTATTCCGCATATAAATTCATTTTTCAGCAGTGAATTTTCTGACAAAACCTGAGCAATGTTTTTTAACTGCTTTAAAAATGTTGAAACATCAACTTTTTCTATAGAGATATTTATATCCTCCAGCCTTTGCACTTCACTCATCATCTGAGTGTAATTTTCCAGACGAGTAATTTGACCTGACATTTTTGAAAGGGTAGAAACTAGTTTATCCTGGCTTATTTTACCCTGAGGAGTATAGTTTTTTAAAAAATCAGAATATCCACGAAGAACTGTCAACGGTGTACGCAGATCATGGGAAAACGCAGCATTTAAACGTTTGCGTTCTTCCATAGAACGCCACATCTCCTGGTTGCTTTCCTTTAGGGCTTTACGCATAGTTTCAAACGAAGTACACAGATGCCCCATTTCATCCTTGCTGTCATATAAAAGATGAAAATCTAAATTGTTGCTGGCTATCTTTTCAGATGCCATATTTAGCAGCCCAATAGGCTTTTTTAGCTTATTGCGGTAAAAGAGCAGGGCAGAAATTATGATACATGACCCGAAAAAAAATGGAATTGACCATATTTCTACGGTATCACATATATCAATGATTATCTTATCTTTTTTAGTATAATTTACAGGCGGACCTGATACTATTGTTATACTCCCACTTTTGTTTACTTGATACTCAGTACCTGTACCTGTGTAAGAAACGTTTATATTGTTCCTTACATTGCTTGAAAATGTTATACAGATGGAGCTGAGTGCTGCTGCAAGCAGTAAAAAAAGCAGCATATATAGCATAAAAGTTTTTTTAATCGAAAGGTTCCGAATTGCTTTTTTTATCCTACCCATTTATAACCTACACCCCAAACTGTTTCAATATGTGGCGTACTGTTTGCGGCAGATAGCTTGGAGCGTATTCTCCGGATATGCTCTGCAACAACAGAACTGTCACCTTCACAGTCCCAGCCCCAAACCTCTTCATAAATATGCTCTTTGTCAAAAACTTGCCCACTGTTCATGGACAGAAGCTCAATAATGTCAAACTCCTTTTTTGCAAAGGGAAGGGGGACACTTTGATAATAAACTGTCCTGGATGCATAGTCAATTGATATATCGCCGGTGAACTTAGCTTTTGTTGTTGTTTTAAACCTTTGTTCGCGGCGAAGATGTGCAGAAACGCGGGCACCAAGCTCATCAATGCTGAATGGCTTTACTATATAATCATCACCGCCAACACGGAAGCCATTAATTTTATCAGAGGCCTCCACCTTTGCAGTTAAGAAGAGGATAGGGCAGGTAACACAATTTCGTATACGTTTACATACTTCCAGGCCATCAACATCTGGCATATTAATGTCCAACAGTATAAGGTCGGGATTTTTTTCAGCCTTTTTTAATGCTTCTGCCCCATTAGATGCTGTTATGACATCGTATCCATTGATTTCAAAATAATCCCTAAGCAAATTTGTAATATCGGCTTCATCATCAACTACAAGAATTTTTGGCATAAATTTCACCTCGGTTATATAATAGGGGTGATTTATCTACTTTTTATCAACTGTAAGAATATTATATATACTTCAGAAGATGAACTCAATCAAAGGTTATTTTCTTTACAACTCTATAACATCTATATAATATATTTTATGTAGGGGTGAGAAGCTTGGCAAATATACTGATAGTTGAAGATGAAAAACCTATAAATGAACTGATCAGACGCAATATGCAGCTTGTAGGGCATAACTGTGTCTCTGCCTATGATGGAAGGCAGGCTTTGAACATACTGGAGCAGCAGCTCTTTGATTTGATTTTGCTGGACATAATGTTGCCGGGTCTGGATGGTTTTATGGTTTTTGAAAGAATAGAGAATATTCCTGTAATTTTCCTTACTGCACGCAACAGCCTTAATGACCGGGTAAAAGGTTTAAACATGGGTGCATATGATTACATTCTAAAACCGTTTGAAATGCTTGAATTATTGGCCCGTGTTGATTCTGTTCTCAGAAGGACCAAAGCAGAAAATGACGCCTATGAAATAGACAATATCAAAATAGACTTTAGCAGCCGTCAGATATTTGTTGACGGAAAGAACATGGAATGTACTCCAAAGGAATATGAACTCATGGAAGTATTAATAAAGAACAGGAATATAGCGTTATCAAGGGAAAAACTGCTTGAACTTGCATGGGGCTACGACTTTGAAGGTGATACAAGAACCGTCGATGTACATATACAGAAGCTTAGAAAAAAGCTTGGCCTCGAAGACCGTATCAAAACAGTTTATAAGCTTGGATACAGGCTGGAGGTGGGCTGATGAAGCTAAAAACCTATTTTTTAACTCTTTTACTTTTTCTATTCTTTTTTTATGGAAGTATTCTTATTCTTTCATTTGTTAATACCAATAGCAATCTTAACAATATACGGGAACGTGCCCTTGGAGAACATTATTTTATTGCAGCATCCTTTGCAAAGGATATAAAAGCAGTTGAAAGCAGAGGTAACTCAGCAGAAAGTGCAATTGATTCAATATTCAAATCATACATTGGTTATTATCAAAAAGAAAATGTTTATCTGGAATTATATATAAATGATAAGCTTCTTTTCTCTGATATGTCAGGGTTAAGGTCAAATGATTCCAAGAAGCAATATGTTGAAAAAGGTAATAGAACTGTATCAACAGTTAAGGCTGATGAAAAAATGTATATCAGCGTAACAGGAACTTTACCGTCACCATACGCTGATTATACTCTTACATATTATTATGACATATCTCAAAATATTGCCTCATTGAATAATGTTACAAATACACTGTTTGTAGTGGGAATAATTATTTCATTTGTTCTTGCATTATGTCTTATATTAATTCTTAATTATATTTTTAAACCCCTAAAACAGATTTCCATTGCTTCTCAAAGTATAGCAAAAGGTGAATATGAAAACCGTATACTGGTTAAAGGTAGGGATGAGCTGTCAGAAATGGCACAAAGTTTTAACAATATGGCTGAGGATATCCAAGACCAAATGGCACAGCTTGTGAAGTCTTCTGAGCAAAAGCAAAATTTCGTAGATAATTTTGCCCATGAACTCCGTACTCCTCTTACGACTATTTACGGGTATGCAGAGTATATTCAGAAAGCATCTATAAGTGAGGAAGAGAAGCTGTCTGCAACAGAGTATATAATGTCTGAAAGCCAGCGGCTCCAGAATATGGCTTACAGGTTACTGGACCTTGCCACACTGCGCAGTAATGAAATCCAAATCGTAGAGGTAAAAGTTTCGGAGCTTTTTAATAGTATTATTCAAGAATTGAGAAATAAGGCATCTGAAAAGCAGGTATTATTGGCATCTGATCATAAGTATGACCTGATTACCGGAGATTATGAATTGTTGAAATGCTTAATAATAAATTTAGCCGAAAATGGGATAAAGGCATGCAAGTCGGGTGGTACAGTGCAGTTGAAAGCATATTTGGAGGGCGGGAAAAAAGTAATCGCTGTAGAGGATAATGGAATTGGAATTGCTGAAGAACATCTTGTGCACATTACAGAAGCCTTCTACCGAGTGGATAAATCCCGTAGCCGTGCCGAAGGCGGTGTTGGTTTGGGATTGTCTTTATGCAAACAGATTGCTGCACGTCATAATGCAGAAATGTTTTTTACTTCAAAAACTGACTTTGGTACAACAGTTAAAATTATTTTTACAACTTTATAATAGGATGATTACAGTTTTATAACTATTGAGGGTTATCCTTAAAAATGTGATCACAAAAAAAGTTTAATATAAGGAGATGTAAGTATGAATATTAAATTTCCAAAGATAAGTAATATTAAAAAATTAGCTGTTGGAACGGCAGCTGCAATCGGACTTTCAACATTAGGATTCGGCGTTCTGACACAATCGGCGCAGGCAGCTGGAATTGATAAGACAATAACAGTACCTACTACCTATTCATCAACAGTAAGTAATGTAACCAAAGTTACAATTCCTGATGGGTATGTAAAAGCTAATTACCAGATCAAGATTATGGGCACGGCTAAAGCTTCCGAAAATGAGGTAACTGCCGAAAAGGCAGCTGAACTAGGAGCACAAGACCTGTGGAGAATTTTTAATTCTGATTTGAGTAACAAGACAATTGAAATGAGTTATGCTGCAGTGAATGAACATCATCCTCGTGCTGAATGGTTGGGAGTTATAAAGGTTGACGAAAACCTTTTTTATCTATTTTCAATTGATGCATTAACTGGCGAATTACGTAATACAGGAATTGAAAGGTATTTGCCCGGGAAGGTAGATACAGGTATGGATATGGCACTAATGAAAAACCCCGGTAAATATTTGAATCTCGCTAAACAAACAGCGGAAAAATATCAACTGGTAACTGGCAAAATAGCTTCTGTAGAATATGCATCTCAGGGTTATTGTATCAATCATGAAGGTACAGGTAAGAATGCTCAAATTGCTATACTTGTGACCTCAGAGAATGGCGAAGAGGCGCAGTTGGAGTTCTCCAAAGTTAATCAGGAGTTTTTGAATGTATCATATGATAGGGCTATGAAAGACTTCCACGAAATTTCAAAACAGATGGAAAAGAAGGCAATGGAGCAGGCGCAGAAAAGAGATGTAATTTCACAGGATTCAGAACTTAAATTAGTTGTAGATGAGGAAAAATAATTTTTAGGTATATGAAGTAATATAAAAAACTCAGGGGAAACCTTGAGTTTTTTTGTTGCCGATATAATTCCAGTTATATATTAAGAATCACTGTTAAATATGCAAATACTGACATAATATTATTTGATTGTTGTCTGAATACTGATATAATAGAAAATAGTTACAATGAAAATTTATGTTGATTAAGGAGAGTGCAAATATGAGTAAAAATGTAACTCCAAGAGAGCCTTTAGTAACCCACATTTATACTGCAGACCCTTCTGCACATGTTTTTGACGGTAAAATATACATATACCCTTCCCATGACCTTGATCAAGATGTGCCTATAAATGATAACGGTGACCAGTATATTATGAATGATTATCATGTTTTGTCAATTGATAACTTCAATTCACCTTGCGTAGATAATGGAAAGGCAATTGATATTGAAGATATTCCATGGGCTTCAAAGCAGTTATGGGCTCCTGATGCTGCTTATAAAAACGGAACCTACTATTTATACTTCCCGGCAAGAGATAAAGACGGTATCTTCAGAATAGGTGTAGCTACAAGCTCATCTCCTGCAGGACCTTTCAAAGCTGAAGAAAATTATATTCAGGGAAGTTTCAGTATAGATCCGGCAGTTTTTGTTGATGATGACCAGAAGGCATATGTTTATTTTGGCGGTCTCTGGGGTGGACAACTTGAAAAATGGCAGACAGGCTCATTTAAACCAGATGCCGAGGGACCTGCAGCAACAGCACCTGCTCTAGGACCAAGAGTAGCAGAACTCAACGAGGACATGCTTACTTTTAAGAGTGCACCTGAGGAGATATCAATCGTTGATGAAGATGGCAAGCCTATACCTGCCGGTGACGAAGAGAGAAGGTATTTTGAAGGACCTTGGATGCATAAATATAATGGACTTTATTATCTTTCCTATTCAACTGGTTCTACTCACTTCCTGGTATATGCCGTTGGCAAAAGCCCTAAAGGACCATTTACCTATAAAGGTAAGATACTTACACCTGTTATAGGGTGGACAACCCATCATTCAATAATTGAGTTTGAAGGCAAGTGGTATCTGTTCTATCATGACAGCAGTTTGTCAGGCGGAGTAGATAACAAGCGCTGCGTAAAATTTACCGAACTTAAATACAACGAAGATGGTACTATTCAGACAATAGATCCTTACGGTAAGTAATTTTTAAAATGCTGATTCGTCAATAAAAGCTCAAGGGGCAATACCCTTGAGCTTTTATATATAGGTGTCTATTTGCTTGCTTACAAGCTTATTAATCTGGTCATTCAAATCCTCTGTCTTTACATTGTCTCGCTTGGATTGTACACCTTGTTGATTCCGGAGTTCAGAAGCCCTGTTATTGTTTTGAGTTATTCCGGAATTATTTTTTCCCTGCTGTCGTTCCTGACGCAGCTTTTGTATCTGTTGTTCGATATCTGCTATTTTACTTTCCAATTCTGCTTTCTTCATCATGGCAGATTTTTGATCGGTTTCACTATTCTTCTGCTGCATTTTAATGCGTTTCAATTCCTGCTGTAATGCTTTCTTTTCCGCCTCTAGCTTTTCAACGCCACTGGCGCCTGAATTGCCGGAACTGGGACTGTACCAATTATTCCCGTTGCCGATTCCATTTAAAGTCATTACTTACCATCTCCTTTCGCTTATGATATCGGATGAATGGCAAGTCATGACGAACAAAGCAGCGTAAACGATGGCATTAACGTCGTGAACGCAAAATGTTGATTAGAGTTAGAGGATTGAAGAAGCAGCGTCTGATAAATCCTTTTGATTTTCATGGAGTGGTAATAGAATGCTTATCCTGAATAAAGAATCCTCATCAGTAATCTCAACAGCGCCGTCATATTTTTGTGCAATCATTTTTATTGTTGAAATCCCTATACCTGTACCTTTAGGAACTTTTCCGTATTCATAGTTATTAATTATATCAATGATAAAAAACTCTCTATTCTGTTTTGCGGCTATATCAAGGATCTTTTCACCCTTTATTATACTATTGCAGGCCCTGATCGCATTATCAACAGCATTTGAAAAAATGGTGCACAGATCAAAGTCATCAACCTTGACTGTTTTTGAAATTATTACATCACATTTTACATTTATGTCTGTCTTGTTTGCATATGCCAGCTTTTCACTAAGAAGAATGTCTATAACTGTATTCCCTGTATTGACAGGAAAATATATGCCTTCGGAAATTTCAAAATGATTAAGATAATCCAATGCTTTTGGTATTTCTTCTTTTTCAAGCAAGCCATGAAGAGCAATTATGTGATTTTTCAAATCATGTCTGAAAGCACGTGTGGAATCATATCTGAGCTGCGTTTCCTGAATGTAATTTTTCTGCAAATTAAGCTGTGTTTTAAGAAATAATTTTTCCTTTTCTGTTTCAAAATACTTTATAACCTTCTCGTATGCAAACAGCGAACCGCATATGCATAGAAAAGCAATAACTGCAAGCCCAATAAACTGATAAGCTTCTGAGGGTGCCGCATTTATAGAAATTTGGTTATTTGTATAAGTAGGGGAGAAATCCAATTGGAGTAATGTTCTCATTACAATTGATATGAAAATTAGCGGTAGAACCAGAATCAGCAGGTATTTGGACTCTTTGTTTGATTTCAGGTTATACCTTTTTGAAAAAAAGCTAAGAAAAGCATAAGTAAGAAGGAGCATTATAATACCCATGCCTATGTTTACAACAATTTCTGGTATACCATGTATGCCTGATAATAGACTCAGAAGTGGTTGGGTTATGCTTTCAACAAGTACATTTGCAGTAACAACCAGTGTTGATATGACAATTGATGTACTATGGTTTTGCTTCAGCACCTTATTAACAAAAATGTACAAAATCGCAATTCCGGTTAAGGTTGCGACATTTTGTGATACGGGAGAAATCATCCCAACTGCATATACTCCGTAAAAAATCATTATATATATGAAGTAATATATCTTTTTGCTTTGAATGGCAGAAAACTTGATAAGAAAATTACATTGTATAATTGATTGGAGACCGTTACAGATGATAAATAGAAAGATAAAGCCATACCAGAACATCAAGGGTGTTTTGAAAAACTCCAATTCAGCGCACCTCTTTTCTATGATAATGTAGTAGTGCTTTCATAAAATCCTGATGTCTGCGGGTGGCAACCGGTACCTTTTCACCACCAGGCAAATAAATAAATCCATCTGAATACCTGTTAACATACCTGAGATTTACTATATAGCTCCTGTGGCATCTGAAGAAATCCTCATTAAATTCATTTTCCAAATTATCTATTTTGCTGCCATATTCGTTTATATTACTTTTTTCATAAATGAAAACATGATGATTGACCACTTCACAGTAAATAATATCAGAATATGGGACTTTCTTTATTTCTCCGCTTTTATGAATGACAATATAGTTATTTGCCGAGGAATAAGTTGTTTCCACCAGTTTATCCAATACCGCATATAATTTCTCATTCTGAACAGGCTTTATGAGGTAGTTTGCGGCGTTTACCTGGAAAGCATCAAAAACATACTCCTTAAGCACTGTAACAAATATAATTGCAGTTTTATCATTATCTTTACGAATTGCTTTTGCAGTGTCCATACCATTTATTTTATTCATCTTTATGTCAAGAAAAACAGCATCAAAATATTCATTATTATTTGAAAGAAGAGATTCACCGTTTAGAAACTTAGAAATTGAAAAATCCATGCCTTTTTTATTCAAATAAAACTCTATTTTATTGCTTATATTTTGAATGGCTGATATTTCATCATCACACACTGCAATTTTTATCATTTAATCACCTAAAATATATCAGACTTATTAACACAAGGTTATTTTGGATAATTGATACCACGCTCCAGGCAATACATCTGCTGATAAAGGTTTGATTTATACGTTGACTTAAAGTCTGGAGGAGTATATTGAATTTCTGATAATTCAATTGCTTTTATTTGTATTTCGCATAATTCACACATTGGATATAGTCCCAACGCTAGGGCTAAATGATTATTTATAAAGCTTTCAATATCAGTCATAGAAGCTTTGGGGAATAACTGGCTTACCAGCTTCACAATCGACCATTGCAGCTTTATGAAACTCTTTTTGAATTCTACTAATGCCTCCAGAGAAACATTCTTTTCAATAGTCGTAAAAAGCATGGAATATAAATTAAGAAGTCTGTAATTTTCACTGATTGTATTTGCCCAAATGTCGGCTACTTCTTCAATGGAGTAAATTCTATTCAATTTAAATGAATTAATCAAAGAAGTTACCCATGCTTCTGCATCAGAAAGCAGAATCTTAAGAAGAATTTCTTCTTTAGTATTAAAATACTTGTAAATTGTCGGCCTTGTAAAATTAGTGAGCTTTGAAATTGCATTAAAGCTTAAGCCTTCGTAACCGGCAGAGTTGTAAATCTCTGAAGCTACTGAAACAATTTCCTTAATTCTTTCCTGTATATGTTCATTTGATCTGGCTCTTTGAAAACTCATTAATCCACCTTCACTGCTAAAATTTTTGATAAATCAATTATAAAACATTAATAAGTTGTTGACAATATACATGCTGAATGCTAGGATTGTAATTAATTACATAGTGTAAAATAAATATAATATTAATAAACAATAAGTAACCTAGATAACTATAAGGGGGGCTATTAATGGCCAATGTCTATTTTAAAGCTATAGACTCATATTCAAAAACTGAAGAGATAAATGCTGCTTCTGCAGAACTGCTTCAAATTGTGGAGAAAAATGAGGGTGTCGAACTAAATAAGTTTATCCCTCTAAAAGTACATTTGGGGGAGCATGGAAACAAAACCTTTATAGAGCCTAAAAACTTTAATGGAATTATAGACTATATATCTGGAAAGGAAATTGAAACAGCCTTTATTGAAACCAATGTATTATATAAGGGCCAGAGAAACACAATTGAAAACCATTTAAAAGTGGCAGAGGAACACGGTTTTACAAGAATTCCCGTTATTATTGCAGATGGTGAAGCGGGTGAGGATTATGAAGAGGTAAAGATCAATAAGAAAAACTTTGATAGCTGTAAAATCGCCAAAGCAATTGCAAAAGAGGAACAGATGATCGTTTTAAGCCATTTTAAAGGGCACATTGCTGCCGGCTTTGGTGGTGCAATAAAACAGCTTGCAATGGGATGCGCCTCAAAAGGCGGGAAACTTGCTCAGCATGCAAATTCTATTCCTAAAATAAGAAGTAGAAAATGTACATCATGCAAAGCCTGTGCCGCAAAATGCCCAGAAAATGCAATAACTATTATAAAAAAGGCACAAATTGATAAAAACAAATGTGTAGGATGTGCTTCATGTATGGCTGCTTGTAATCATGGCGCCATATCCAACGGCTGGCTTGCATCACTTACTAAATCCTTTAATGAAAGGCTGGCTGAATATGCCTATGCAGCTTCAATTGGTAAACGAAACATTTATATAAGTTTTGCTTTTAATATAACAAGGCAGTGCGATTGTGAAGGACATCCTATGAAAATTATTGCAAAGGACGTGGGTGTTTTTGCTTCTACAGATCCAGTAGCGATTGACCAGGCTTGCCTTGATGTTCTTAATAAGAATGAGGGAAGAAAGGTTTTCCGAAGAGGACGCAGAACTTTGGAATATGCACAAAGTATCGGTTTGGGGAGTAGGAAGTACGAGTTGATTGAAATATAACATTTAAAATTATTTACGAGGGGTGCTTGTCTTTAAAGCATCCCTCGTTTTTTCATATTAATGAATATTTCGCCATCCAAAGGTGTTTTCATAATAATTTGAAAAATGCAAAAAGGGGTATCAAATGTTGTAATATGTCTTATTTTAATATATGATTATAATGTAAAATCTTATGTAAATTCTTTAATTCAATCGAAAATATTTTCCATAAAAAAATTTGATTTTAAGGTTAATTTGGAGGAATGTGTATGATGAAAAAAAACCGTAAGAAAATTACTGGTATTATTATGACCATTGCCATGCTGCTATGCCTTTTTCCTGCGATGATGGTGCCCGCAAGTGCGGCAGCGGGGGATACATGGACAGTCCAGACATCTGGCGTTACTGCCAATTTGAATGGTGTATGCTACGGGGGCTCGACTTTTGTTGCAGTTGGTGCAAACGGTACAATTCTTACATCTTCAAACGGCACAAGCTGGATAAACCGAACAACAACGAACTCTGCGGCAACAGGAGGCGTAGAGCTTAAAGCAGTTTGTTTCGGAAATGGCATGTTTATGGCTGTTGGCGTAGGTGGCAAGGTTATAACATCCTCAGATGGTATAACCTGGGCAGCTAAAGTGAGTGAGACTGATGCCCTAGCGACTGATGACCTTGTGGCAGTTGCTTATGGTAACAATAAATTTGTAGCACTTGGGAAAAACAGTGCGGGAGGTTATATTTATACTTCAACCGATAATGGTAGTAACTGGGGTCAAACGTATTCTTATAGTGGTTACTTTTTATATGGTATATGTTATGGTAACAGCCAATTTGTAGTTGTCGGTGACTTAGATTTTATCAATTTCGATAAAGAATATGGACTAGTACTTGTTTCAGCAGATGGACAAACATGGGGAGACTGTAAAACAGATATGGCCGCACAAAGCTTTACATCAGTTTGTTACGGCGGAACAACATATGTTGCAGCTGATATAGAAAGCCGAATTCTTAAATCATCGGATCCAACGGATGCGGCTAAATGGGATAATCGAGGCTGGCAGGATACCGATTATTCTTCTTTTAATGCTGTATGTTATGGGGGAAGTACATATGTGACGGTTGGCTTCAATGGTCACATTTATATATCAAGTGATGGGTCAGTCTGGACTTCCAAAACCTCCAATACTTCAAATGCACTTAATAGTGTCTGCTACGGCAGCACTACATTTGTCACGGTGGGATTAGGAGGTACGATTGTTTCCTCCGCTGGTGTTGTCGCGCCAACAGCACAAACTATCACTTTTGCAAATCCTGGTGCACAAAATTACGGAACTACGCCTACGCTGACCGCCACTGCGTCCTCGGGACTCGCGGTAAGCTTTACCAGCGATACTCCGGATGTGTGTACTGTCACCAGCGGAGGCGCCCTGACTTTCCTGAAAGCAGGAACAGCGACCATTACCGCTCATCAGGCCGGCAACGCCAGCTATTTAGCAGCATCGGATGTAAGCCAAAGCTTTACTGTAAATGCAACAGTTCCCGGTGCACCAACTATCGGTACAGCGACAGCAGGAGATGCACAGGCGACTGTGAACTTTACAGCGCCTTCGTCAAACGGAGGATCGGCGATTACCGGATATACAGTGACATCAAGTCCAGGCGGGTTTACAGGAACAGGTGACGGCAGCCCAATCACCGTTACGGGACTTACTAACGGCACAGCTTATACCTTTACGGTTACAGCAACGAATACTGCAGGCACCGGTTCGGCCTCTGCGGCCTCAAATAGTGTGACGCCTAAAGCAGCACAAACCATCACTTTTGCAAATCCTGGCGCACAAAATTTCGGAACTACGCCTACGCTGACTGCGACTGCGTCGTCGGGACTCGCGGTAAACTTCACCAGTGATACTACAGATGTGTGTACTGTCACTAGCGGAGGAACCTTGACTTTCCTAAAAGCAGGAACAGCGACCATTACCGCTCATCAGACTGGTAACGGCAGTTTTTTGGCGGCATCGGATGT
>JAEWTV010000110.1 GCA_023397675.1 Bacillota bacterium
GGGCCTTCGGGCCCTGGACCCGGGGAGGAGACGAACAGCCAAGGAGCAAAAGAAGGAGCGACAGGCGGTTGCCCGACTTAACCTCCTTCCGGCCCGGCTGCGCCGCGCCACCTCCCTTCGCAGGAAGGCTTCGCCAGCGGATTTTATTCTGATTTCTCCGTAACTGGCGGCGCTTTTGCT
The DNA here is from genome assembly GCA_023397675.1 of Bacillota bacterium. GTDB lineage: Bacteria > Bacillota > Clostridia > Acetivibrionales > JANLFN01 > JAEZTC01. The sequence goes on from JAEWTV010000110.1 coordinate 181, forward strand.
TTGGAGCTATACGGATGCCTGAAATTAGTCAACGTGCTTTGCACGATAATGCTGTCAGCCTTGATATATTATTTTCTCTAAACAGTTCCCGCTGGCGGCAGGTGAGTAGCGGGCCGTAGAAGGCCTGTGCCAGCCGGTTTCGTTTTTTGATTGATCTGGGTTTAGATACCAGCATTCTTTGATTCCATGGGATGCACCTCTGCCGGCTGTATGTAGAAGAATTTTCCTTTACAGCCTGATTGGTAGATGGGTTTTGGAAAGATTGTCAAGGGGTCTTATTTAAGAGTTTGTGCATCGTTTTGCACGAAGCAGGACTAGTGCTAGTATAGTGTATGAAGAAAAGTGTTTACACAAGATATCTTTTGTAGTGAAATTATTACATTAAATAAGATGTGGAGAAAAATATGATCAAAAAACTAGCTATTCAAGGATTATACGGAAGATTCGCGTATAATCTAAATTTTAAAAAGCCGGGTGGTATTACGATCATAACCGGACCAAATGGATACGGTAAATCTACAATTTTAAGAATAATTAAGGCGCTAAGCGATGGGGATTTTGACTATATATTGCGTTTGGATTTTACACAATTACGGTTTAACAATGAAGTTGGATCTGGTTTCCAAATACTAAAATGCAATGAAGGGCTTGAGATTAATGGCGAGATGTTTGATTCAGCATGTTTTATAAACAAAAAGACAATCATGAAAGATTTTTATAAAAATTATATAAATATATACAATTATGCAATGCTTGATCATTTAGAAGATGAAATAAAGTTATCTGATAAGTTTGTTGATATCAAGAACGAATTGTATAAATCAAATTATGTTGATAGCAAAGAGTTCGTTGAAAAAACTGATAGGTTACATGAAGTAAAAAATAACATAAGAAAGCAAATCGGTAGTGTTAAGCTTATACAAGAGCAAAGGTTGATAAGAATAAATAGTAAGAAAACCATATCTGAAAATAGTAGTGACAAATCTGAAAATGAAACTATAAATTTTGTTAACGAATTGCCAAAAAGATTTGTTAAACAATTTAGTGATCTTGCGGCACAATACTCGACGGTAGCAAATAAATTGGATAGCTCGTATCCAAATAGGCTATTTGATACAGAACGAGGAATTATGAAAGATGAATATGCTATAAAAGTTGAAGAAATGCAATTTAAGGTGAGACGGCTTAGCAAATATTCTATATCTGAATTGCAAACAATATCATCAAGAGATTTCAAAAACGAGTATGCAAAAGCATTGAAAGTATACTTTGATGATTTTGATGCGAAATATTCTGTTTACAATGGATTTATTGAAAAATTAGATATCTTCACGACAATAATTAACAGTCGGCTAAGATTTAAACATATAGAGATATCTGGAAAGTCGGGAATTGTAGTAGTAGATGATGCCAGCCCAAACGGGCAATTATCACTTTCAGATCTTTCTTCTGGTGAGAAGCAAGAAATAGTTCTGTTTTATGAGCTTATATTTGAGACGCCTAATAGTACATTGTTATTAATTGATGAGCCGGAAATATCTTTACATATCGCTTGGCAAAAAATGTTCATGGATGACTTAATAAAGATTGCTGATTATAAAGGGATTAAAGCTATCGTTGCAACACATTCACCTCAGATTCTTAACGGGCACTGGGAAAATCAAATAGATTTAGGTGAATTATATGAGAGCTAATTCAATCAGAACAAGTCTAAATAAGGAAGATGCTGTATCTGAAATACGCTTGTTGCTTGGTGATTTGTCATATAGAAGGAAAGTGTTTGTCGTTGTCGAAGGTGCTGATGATGTTAAAATAATGAAAAAACTACTTAATGAAAATGCAGTTATCCTAGAGTCATATTCAGGGAAAAGGGGTGTTCATGAAATTGTACTAGACTATTTCCCGGATAATGACAGAATAATTGGTGTGCGTGATAAAGATCATGAACAGGCAACTAAACCAAAAGTGTTCTTTTATGATTATTGTTGTTTAGAAATGATGATCATTGCTTGTGAAGAATCAATATATAGTCTATTCTCGGAATATTATCTGCCAAATCATGAACCTGTAGAATGGATAAAAATCATACTGTCACAATTGTACTTATTAAGTCTAGTTAGGCAAAAGAATGAAATCCAAAGGTGGGGTCTTGTTTTAAAAAGTGTATCAATTCCTAACATTATGATTAACGGACAGATTTGTAATGAAAAACTCGTTGATCAAATTAGATTGTGCAATATTGCATTATTCAATATTCACAAATCTGATATTGAGGATATGATGGCACAAACATCGAATCGTCTTGAAATAAATCAACTGTTTGAAATAACGAATGGGCATGATTTTTCTTCATTATATGCAGCCTTATATAATTTTTGTGCTAATAAGAACGTAAAAAGAGAAAGCATTGAAGCAAGCCTTCGTTGTTCATATAGAAGGGATGATTTCTTTTGTACCAACTTATATCAAGAATTCGTAAATTATCAACAGGGCATAGGTCTGAATATTATATAATGGAATGAAAATTCCTTGACGGTACCCATGATTAAGGTAGTCAGGATGAAGTTTTCCTGGAAGGGGTGCGGGGGGAC
>JAEWTV010000113.1 GCA_023397675.1 Bacillota bacterium
GACGCTGCCAGGGACGCTGCCTGGGACGTTGCCTGGGACGTTGCCTGGGACGTTGCCAGGGACGCTGCCTTATACATCCATTGTGTCCATGTTTGTTCTGGCCTTACGCTCGATAGAAAGCACGTAGATTATGCAAAGGCCCGCTGGTCTGTATGGCAAGCCGGGTATGGGGTCTGCTGCGATGTAAGCGGCGTTTTGTACTGCTACAAAAGGCCGTAAAAAGAAGGAGGAAAAAACGTGACACACCTCACATCCCGTCTCCGCGTAATCCACCCCTACCCCGGCAAACTGGCCCGGTGGCGGGCCGTCACGAACGAGAGCAGGGCGATGAAGGCCCTGCGCAGAGCGAAAGAGAGGTACATTGCATGAACGGGTTTGTCCACCGCCGCAACATCTTCAACCATCCCCTGACGCCGTTTCAGGCGGCGCTTACGTGGCTCACAATCAGGTTCGGATACCGGGCGTACCGGTAGAAGGAGGAAGAATGTACAAGTTCAGTTGGGAGAAATACTGCGGGCTCAAAGCAAAATTCTCCAAGACGCCCAGCAAAGACCTAGTTGCGTTTGACGGAGAAGAAATCCCCATTAAGGAAGGTTATGCAAACGCCATCATCGACCGCCACGGAAAACATGTCACAATCTTGAAAACGTGGTGCGACTTCATCCCCGACGCCCCGAGCACGTTCATGGTGTTCGACAGGGAGACGTTCGCGAAGCGCTGGCCCGACCACGAAAACACGGAGTGGGCCGTTCCGAGGTACGGCCACATCATGGAATTTAAGGGGAACAGCGAGCGTACGGAGGTGGACGGATTCGGATTTATGCGCTCCTGGTGCCGCCCCCTGACACTGGACGACTTCAAGCGGGAGAAGATCGCCGTAACGTTTGCGACCGAGGCGGAGCAGAAGCGGTTCTTGCAGGAGTGCGAGAAGGCGGGGATTAAGATGCATCCGCATGACATCGGGGTCATTGGGAGAACAGAGTTTTCCCCGGATCGGCAGTTTTCGATGGCCCGCTGCGGAAACGCATATATTTCATGGCTATCTCATCCGTTCTCCTACGAAGAATGCACCGTCGTCCCCTTCGCCTCCTTCTCCTTCCCGGCCGAAGCGCCGAAGCCTGCCAATCAAATCAAATACGGCGTTACTCCCTACATCCCCTCCCGCTCCATCCACATCACCAGCGACGGCCAGACCACGCACGCCGTGATGAAAGAGGGCGAGAAGGTGGTCAAGCAGGCCGAGGCAAAGTGCAACCCCACAGATACATACAGCTTCCAGAAGGGCGCGGAAACAGCGTTTGCGAGGCTGTGGGACAAGCCGGAAGCGAAGCAGGACGTGGAGTATATGGAGGTCAAGCGGAAGGCGAAGTCCGGGGAGAGGGTCAAGACGAAAAGCGGAGCGGTTATGACCGTTTCCGGCATGTGCGACCGAGGAAGCGACATCTGCATCATGTGTGGCTCCCTTCATCTTCTCCCGTTCGAGTACGTCGTCCTCCTCCCCGTCCGCCGCGTTCACCGCCGGGCGAAGGAGGGGGAGTGGGTGGAGATTGTGAAGCCCGATTGTACCAACGGCAAATATGACAAGGGGAGTATTCTCAAGGCGATTGGTAATGTAGGCGCCGGGGAGTACGCACAGTATGGACCCGGAGCGACCGATTGGCTTTATGACACCGAATACGATGTCTTGGAGGGCTGCGAGGAGGGTGCAAAATGGCCGGAGAATTGATGCAAGTCTCCGAAATCCTGGCCGATGCCGTCCGAGTGTGCACGCAGATCAGCATGAACACGGATGCGAAGGTCAATATTGACATTCCGGCCCACGTCGGCGCAATCAATTTCCGCGTGTTCTCGTTCGGATGGGTCATTGACGCGGAACCCGATATTGCGCGCAGTTTCTACTACGGTAAGGAGTATCCCCATATCGTCAACATTGGCGATCTTCCCGCCTTTATCGAATCCCTCCGGGCAAAATTCATCCCGGAGGTGTTGCAAAGAGCGGAGTACGACAAGGCGGTGGATGCGCATGAAAGGGGGATGTAGCATGGCTAACAGAATCGCAGACAAATCCATCGTTGACGAGATAGTCCGCATTGAGCGCAAGTACGCAAAAACGGGAGATGCTGATATTTTAGATGCTCAGCATCGGTTGGCGACGGAGTTGTCTGAAAGTTTATTCGGTGACACCTATAAGTGGTGCGCGCTGAAAGAAACGATCGCGGCCGCCGTTGGCCCGCACGGCCTTCTCCCCAAAGCTACCAACCAGCAGATTTACGACATCCTCAAAGCGTACGGAATTGATGTGCAGGACGGTGACGCGCATGAGGCTTGACCGCTTCGACGGTCCGGACTACCGGATCGCACCGGAGCCGGACGGTGAGGACGCGTGCGACGTGGCAAAGAGGATGATGGAAGAAAGGATGGTGCAGGATGCCCGAAATGAAGACGCATTGGAAGAAGCTGACCAACCCTGACTACCTGGGGTCGTATGCGTTCGATCCCGGCGTGGACAAGGTGTTGACGATCAAGTCCGTGGCGAACGAGGTTGTCACGGGCGCAGACGGCAAGAAGGAAACGTGCGTTGTCATGCGCTTTGTGGAGCCTGAAAAGCCGCTGATACTCAACACAACCAACAGCAAGACGATCAACAAAATCCACAAGACGCCGTACATCGAAGAGTGGGCTGGAAAAAAGATACAGCTTTTCGTCCAGGAGGGAGTAAAGGCGTTCGGCGAAACGGTCGACGCCGTCCGCGTCCGCCCCTACATACCCAAGGACGCGCCGACATGCGAGGAATGCGGCGGTGATGTCAACGCGGCAGAGGGCCGCACGGCGCAGTACATCGCGCAGTACACAAAGGGAAAGTACGGACGCGTCCTGTGCGCATCGTGCGCGAAGAAAGCAAGCGCGACTTCTCCGTCGCAGGTGACACTGAATGATCCAACTGAATGAGGCCAATTACCACGGGCTGGAAGCAAACCAATCCCACATGTCCGCCACGCAATTCAAAGACTTCTGGCGGTGCTCTGCCTTCGCCCTGGCTAAAATCCGGGGCGAATGGCAGGAAGAAGATACAGCGGCGCGGATGGTTGGAAGCTATGTGGACGCGCATTTCTCCGGGACGATGGAGGCGTTTCGGTCCGCGCATCCTGACATTTTTAAGCGCGATGGAACGCCGAAAGCTGAATTTTTGCAGGCGGACGAAATCATATCGCGCATTGAACGTGACGCCGTTATGATGGAGTATCTCGCCGGCGAGAAGCAGCAAATCCTGGCCGGAAAGATTTCCGGCGTGCGGTTCAAGATCAAGCCAGACTTTCTGCACGCGGAGCGCATCGTTGACCTCAAGATCATGCGCGACTTCGCTCCGGTATGGACGGATGAAGGCAAGATGCCGTTTGTCGAGGCGTGGGGATACGACATGCAGGGGGCGATCTATCAGGAGATCGTCCGGCAGAAGATCAAGAAGCGCCTGCCGTTCTTTCTGGCCTGCGCCACCAAGGAGAAGCAACCAGACATTGGTCTGTTCCGAATCCCGCAGGGACGTTTGGACTACTGTCTGGACATCGTGAAACGGCACGCGCCGGAGTACAGCGAAATTAAGCTGGGCATTCAGGAACCGTACCGCTGCGAGAAGTGCGAATACTGCAAGGCCACAAAGGTTTTGACCGGACCGGTTGACTACGATTCGATATAGGTTTGACCAAGCGGAATTTGACGAAGGAGGCCACATGAACGGCATAAAACTATGGGGCGGCTACATGATAACCGCCGATTCGAACCAATTCATTCTGGGAATGCCTGTGACGCGAGCGACAAAGCGCGACGGGGTGCCTGTCGAGCAGGAGTTGATGGACAATGCCAAATACTATCCGACGCTTGGTAGCGCCCTACACGGCGCGTACAAGATGTTCCTGCGCGAACACATCCAGACGGGCGTATTCTCGCTCAAGGAAGCGCTGATTGAGGCGCAGGAGATTGAACAAAGGCTGATGGACATTGGAGAGGCGAACGGGCTGCGGAATTTGACGAAGGAGTGAGAATTCATGAAATACTTGGCGCTTTCGTTCTTTGTTTTTTGCTGTGTGTGCGTTGGTTTTACGGCGGCGGTTATAGCCTACACCGGAATCAGCGTTTCTCTTATACTCATCGCCGCAACGTTCGCGATAAACGGCGTTCTCTTTTGCCTGCGATATAAAGATGCGGAGGCGAAAGGTAATGAATAAGATCATACTAGTTGGCAATTTGACGAAGGACGTGGAGATGCGCACCACATCCACCGGCCTCAACGTGTGCAGCTTCACCGTGGCCGTGAACCGCAGGCACAAGCAGGAAGGACAGCCCGAGGCGGACTTCTTCCGCATCACGGCCTGGCGCCAGCTTGCGGAGCTCTGCCAGAAGTACCTTGCAAAGGGCCGGAAGGTCTGCATCACTGGCTCTGTGTCCGTATCGACCTACCAGAACAAGCAGGGCAATACCGTTGCCAGTCTGGATGTTACGGCGGACGAAATCGAGTTTCTTTCGCCCAAGAACGAGGACGGCACGCACATGGGCAACATGGGCCAGACAGTGCAGGCCGGGCGGGACGAGAGCGGGATGCAGAGGGTGGACACGTCGGAAGAACTTCCGTTTTGACGAAAGGAGATACAAATGCAAGAGATCAATTTGACCCCGATTTTATCTGAAAGAGTTCGGGTGTTCGCGTCAGAAAACCTTGTCGGTATTACCGATAACGTACTGCATATTTCCGCCCCGGCGTTTGAAATGCTCGGAAATCCAAAACGAGTTTCTTTCATGGTGTCCGCCAGCCCCCCTGCAGTTTATATCAAGCCTGACCGCTCCGGGTACGCACTAATCACGCACAAAGACGGCTCCATAACAATCAACAGCGGCACTTTGATGGCAAGGGTCGTTGAGCACACCGGGCGCGGTTACTTCTTTGGACAAAAATATAAAGATGGCGTGTTGTTTGTCAAAGAATGACCCCGCCCCGCACGAAAGAGGGTGATTGATTGAGGGCGCGAAACATCAAGCCAGGATTTTTCAAGAACGAAGAACTATGGGAGCTGCCTCCTTTGACACGCATTTTATTTGCCGGGCTATGGTGTCTGGCTGATCGTGAAGGACGGCTCGAGGACAGGCCAAAGCGCATCAAAGTCGAGATACTTCCGGCAGACAAGTACAACATCGACGAAGGGCTTCAATCCCTGCACGACTGCGGACTGATACAGCGGTATTCCGTTGATGGCGCTCATTATATCCAGGTTACAAACTTCCTCAAGCACCAGACTCCGCACGTAAAAGAAAATGCAAGCACCATTCCAGCACCAGACAAGCACCAGACAAACACAAGTCCAGCACCCCCTGATTCTCTGATTCCTGATTCTCTGATTCCTGATACCGGATTGTCCGAATCCGGAAACCCACAGACGGAGGCCTCCCCCCTCCTCACCGACGAAGAACAATCCACCCTTGGACAAGCCTATCAGTCCGGCATGGCTGACATCGAGAAGATGGCGCTCTCGATGGAAATGCGCTTCGGAGAGTTTGACCGTATCACGGCGGAACGGCTTATGTCGGAGTATACGACCGAATGGGTGCTCGAAGCGATGCGGAGGGCGGCGACCGGTCCGGCCACAGCAAGAAGCTGGCGGTATATCGAAGCAATTCTGAAACGCTGGAAAGAGAAAGGAGGCATGGACGATGGCACTAGAACAATGGGGGGAAGCGCTGCGGGAAATACAGCGAAGGATACAGCAGGAACACCCGAATCTTTTTACGCCGGGCTATACGTCGGGGAAGTCTGACGAACCGGAGTGCGCTATATGCGGAGACCGCGGGTTCTTTGTGCGCGACGGATACAATATTGCGTGCCCATGCCATCAAGCCAAGTCGGAAGCAGAACGCGCAAAAAGGATCATCGAGAGGTCGGGCCTTGCGGATTCGCTTGAGCAATGCACGCTTGAATCTTTCGATCATGCCCAGCCTTTCCAGCAGAACATGTTCGACGCCGCAACGCGCTTTCTCGCGTCGGACAAATCCTGGATGTACATGGGCGGTCAGCCAGGATGCGGAAAGACGCATATCTGCACGGCGGTGTGCGGGGAACTGCTCAAACGCGACGTGCCCGTGAAATACATGTGCTGGACGGAAGAATCCCGCAAGATCAAGGCCGGGACGATGGACGCCGAACTGCTGGACGAACTGTTGGAACCGATCAAGTGCGCCGGGGTACTGTACATAGACGACCTGTTCAAGGGAGCGCCGCGCAGGGACGGACGATTGACGCCATCCGACGCGGATGTGAAGTTGGCATTTGAGATTTTCAACTACCGTTACGTCGCAAACCTGCGCACCATCATTTCCTGCGAGTGGGACATCCGCGAACTGCTCCACATCGATCAGGCCATATTCAGCCGGGTTTACGAGCGGTGCAGGGCGTGCATGGTGTACGTTGCGCCGGACATGGACAAGAATTGGAGGTTGAAATAATGCCTAAAGGTGTCTACCCGCGCAAAACAAAGAAGATCGGCGCGTCTGCGTCCGACAAGGCCCGGGAGCGGTGCGCGTTGTTCATTGCGTACTGCCTGGCGAAAAAGAGGGAGGAGAGAACGGTATGAGCTACAAGCCAATTTTGTTCAGCACGGAAATGGTGCGTGCGATCCTGGACGGAAGAAAGACGCAGACGCGGAGGGTGATTGCTGGAACACCAGACAATACCTACCGCATGGACACCGACGATGGGAAAGAATGGTTTGCTTATTATGGGGTGGGCGGAGAAGGATGGCTTGCGGACCTTTCAATCCCTGTAAAACCGAGATACCGGACCGGAGACGCCCTATGGGTGCGGGAAACATGGTGCAACATCAACAGACCGGGCATAGCGCCGGACTATTATTATCTTGCAGATGCGCGTAACTGCGAGGACTACGATCCGTCAGAATGGAAATGGCGTCCATCCATCTTTATGCCAAAGGAAGCCTGCCGCCTGTTCCTACGCGTGACGGGCGTGCATGCGGAACGGGTGCAAGACATAACGGAGGAAGACGCCGGAAGCGAGGGAGTAAGTTGGACCGATGAAGCCTGCTACAACAACGGGTGGCACCCAACAATGTCCGATCCAGACAGTGGCGGTCAACCAATTTTGCAAGAAGGGTTTCATGCGCTTTGGGACAGCATCAACGCCAAGCGCGGCTACGGATGGGACAAGAATCCCTGGGTCTGGGTCTACACCTTTGAGCGAATCGACATGCCGAAAGGATGGCCGAACGTATGAAGCAAGACGGAAGCGCCCTGACGCGGCTAGAGTCGACAATGCTGGGGATGTGGTTGATGGGGTGCAAAAAGGTCTATGTATACAACATGGAGGAAATGTGCGGGATAGGAAACCGCGCCCCATCTGAAAAAGTGAAGGCCACAATGCAGTTTTCGCACGGAATGGCACCAAGCCTTATTGGAGAGGCGTGCGGATATAGCAAGACAGTCGAGATCAAACCCTGGCTGGAATCGCACGGCATCACGCCGCCGGAGGTGGTGGGATGAAGTTGGCCCGCGTGTTTCCAACAAAAACGAGCATGACGCCGGATGATGAACTAGCGTTCACTTGTATGCAGCCGCCGTTGTTGACGATGCCGGAAGTAGACGAAGTACACATAAGCGTGACGTTTTCTTGGGACATGCGCAAAGCGGAGCAGATGGAAAAGGCGTGGCGTGCTGTGGGTGTTCCTGTAAAAGTTGGCGGCAGGGTTTTTCGCGATCCCGGCGGCGAGTTTGTTCCTGGCATGTATCTCAAGCGGGGAATGACGGTCACAAGCCGAGGATGTGACAATCAGTGTTGGTTCTGCGAAGCTTGGAAAATCGAAGGGAAAACGCGGGAGCTTGAGATCAAAGACGGATGGAACGTGCTGGATAATAACCTGCTCGGGTGTTCAGAAAAGCATATTCGCGCTGTGTTTGAAATGCTAGGAAGGCAGCAAGAGAAGGCCGTGTTTACGGGCGGCCTTGAGGCAAAGATTCTTCAGCCGTGGCACGCGGCGCTTCTGCGAGAGATCAAGGCAAAGAGAATGTACTTTGCCTACGACACGTTAGATGATTATGAACCGCTGGTACAAGCGGGGAAGATCATGCAACAGGAGGGACACCGATTTGAATCGCATAGCATGGCGTGTTACTGCCTGATCGGATACAAGGGAGATACGTTTGAAAAGGCAGAAAAGCGATTAACCGATACCGTAAGAGCTGGATTTATGCCCTATGCAATGCTTTACATGGATAGAAGCGGAGCTAGGGATTCAATGTGGTCAAGGTTTCAAAGAGAATGGCTGCGGCCTGAAATTCTCGGAACCAAAGTACGCGAAATACGAAAAGGAGGCCCCACATGACTGAACAGCAGAAGAAGGCGCTGGGGGAGATACGTCGGTACGCCAGCAACATCCTTGGCCAAGAAAAACACTGGAAGCGTGTCAATTTGCAGGCGTACGCCATCATGCACTTGAGCGCAAACAGAGTAATTGAGTTGGTTCGCGCCATCGAAGCGGACGGGAAGTGCAAGATTGAGCCGCCGGACGTAGACATTGACTTTTATCACTGTTCGCGGTGCGCATGTAAGATTAGCGGAGGGTTCCGAGAGGGCGCGTTTGGCGACGGGGAAGAATGGTGGAACGACCCGTACTGCCCCGGCTGTGGCCGAGAGATCGAGGCGGCGGAATGAGAGAGCTGATGTTCTTCATACCCGGACCGCCAAGGGGGAAAGGCCGCCCTAGGGCGACCGTGAGCCACGGAAGGCCGACGATGTACACGGATGGAAAAACAGCCGCCTATGAGAACCTTGTCCGCATTGCATGCCATCAGGCTATGCGTCAGACCGCGCAGGATGCGTTCGTAGGCGCTGTGACCGTATCGGTGGCATGTAAGTACCCCATAAACAAAAGCGTCTCTAAACGCAAGCTAGAGGCCTTTACGGACGGAACAGAGCGACCGACCAAGAAGCCCGATCTTGACAATGTACTAAAGGCCGTGCTGGACGGCATCAATGGCGTGGCGTTTGCTGATGATGCGCAAGTGGTGAGCATCGTGTCGGACAAATACTACGGGCTGGAACCGGGAGTACAAGTGACGATAAAGGAGGCGTGACAATGGACAAGCCGGTGAAAACGCGGGTGCATGAACTGCTGGGGGTGGAGCCGGGAGAGCGATTTTACGTCAAAGGATCAAACATGAAGAGCGCATACTACTTAGCAGAAGGCGGAACGCTTTGGTGCGAAGATGACTATATAAGGGCTGTCGCGTCTAGCTTTTACCTAGCAAAGTTTTTATCGGGTGAATGGACGATACTTCGTTGCCCTTTCCTTGCCGGAGAGCAGCGGAAAGTGCTGGAAGCGCTAAAGACGCTGGGATTCAAGTGGGTGGCAATCGACAAAAACGGAAGGATTTGCGCATATGTCTGCAAGCCGGCAATCGTTGGGTCGGAGTGGGCGTGCGTGAACGAATCCGTGGGAAAATACGGAGCGGCGGTAACTGGAGCCCTTGACTGCCTCCGCCCGCTCATCCCCGACTGGGCCGTTCCGCTCGACGTGGAAAAGACGCTTAAGGAGGCACAAAATGGCGTGTGAGCATTGCAAAAGGCCGTACGGAAAGGAGCGAGACGGGTTTTACATAGCCTATGACGCGATGTACGAAGATGAAAAGCAAGAGACGTACTACAAAAACGCAAGGCTTGTGCTCCCGTCGGAAGAGTATAACAACAGCGAGACCCCGATACGTTTTTGCCCATGGTGCGGGGAAAGACTTGCAAAGACGCTCAAGGAGGCGGGGGTATGACGGATCAGGAAAGGCTTGAGCAAATCAGGGAGCGGTGCGAACGGGCGACACCGGGGCCGTGGGAATGGGATATACGTCACAAGCACAACTTGATGCAACTTACAACAACTCATAGCGGAAAGTATTACGTCATGGATTTTGCTCGGTGGGGGATGCAAGATGCGTGCCCGAGGTTCCAGGTATATGAAAAATATTCCGGCCCTGTCAAAGAAAGAAAATCGCACGGCATGGAACGCGCCGATAAAATGGTAAAACCGTTTCCGGGAAGGGAGCACCACTTTGGATATGAGGACATGATTGAGCACCCAGATGCCGTATTCATTGCAAGTAGCAAGGGTGACGTCGAATACCTTCTCGCCCTTGTCGCCCGACTGACGGCGGAGAGGGACGCGGCGGTGATGGATTTGCGCATGCTGTCTGATGAATTAAAGTTCTGCCGTACATGCAAGCACGATAGAGGGAAAGGGGTGTTTGATTGTGGCAAGCACGACTGTGACGAAAAGAACCTGTACGAATGGCGCGGGGTTTGTGAAGAAAACACGGAAGGAGGCCGCGCAGATGACGCATGAGGAATCCGCATATACGGACCTGAAATCAAGCCTCGCATCGCACGATTTTCAAAGCGAAATCGGGGCAAAACTACCAAGCCAATACCCGTTCAACCCAGAATCAGTCCGCGCCCTGCTGGACGGATACGAGCAGGAAAAACGGAGGGCAGAGGCGGCGGAACGGGACATGAAGGATGTTTTCAAAGACACGCCGCCTTACAAATACGACACAATATGCGATATTTGCATTGGGTGCGTGGAAAAATCAGGAACAAACTGGTGTAATGATTTTAAATGGCGCGGCGTGTGCGCGAACAACAACCCGGAGCCGGGCGGGGAGGGAAAAAGATAATGGAACAAATGACGTTAAAAATAGCCCTGGAATACCAGAGGAAGCCAAAAACCATAGGAGAATTTAAGGCCAACGGCAGGGAGCTTTGCGAAAAGTATGGCCTAACCGTGCAAGAAGCGCTTTCCGTTATGCGCGGTGATAATGGGTGGCTTGATATCGTTGCAGAAAAAGAGGAGGCGCAGAAATGAAACGCTGGTTTGAGCGGAACGAACCGCTAATTGCAATTGCGGTTATGACGGTATGGGCGGCGTGGATGTGCTTTGGCGACTTGCTGATGGGAGGAAAGTAAAGTGTTTCAAAGAGAAAAACAAACCATCGAAAGCCTAATTCAGTATATTGACAACCTTCTTCCGGCAAAGGCCCCGGACGACTTGAAGCTGGTTTCTCCGTGCTTTCTTGGAGACGTCAGGAGCGAATTGGAGCAGATCGCCGCCACGCAGGCAGAGTTTGAGCAACTCAGAGAAAGCCTCAAAGAATCGCAGTCAATAGCAGCGGATTACAAATCTACAATCGGACTTGCCGCCGAAAGGGTGAGACAATGGGAATCATCCTACAAGGCGCTACAAAAGAACTACCACACGATACTAGACGCATACGAGCAGACAAAGGCCGAGCTTGCCGCATACCGGCAGGCAGAGGCCGAGGGGAGGATAATTGATGTTGATGCAAATGGTCCGCACAGGGTAACGCTTGACGGTAAGTTAATCGGGCTGGAATACGACAACATGTTTGTGCCGATAGAGTGGGATTGCGACCCGGAAGCCGCCCGCGCCGCGTTCGAAAAGGGGGAGTAGCCACGCTGCACGTTACGAAAGAGCCGACCCGCCCCATCGAGCAGGAGTGCTGGGAATCCCTTGCGTGCGCCATCGTAGAGCGGGCCGCAGAGGATTACGCATTGGCACTTCGGGGGCGCGTGAAGTACGAACGAAGCGCGCAGGGCAACAAGGAAACCATGGAGCGGTTTGCCAATCGGATGCGGATGGACTGCAAGAAATTCTTCCGTTCTGGCTGGTGCATGATGCTGGTGAGCGTGGACGGGAATAAGATCATGCAGGAAATTGAGAACCAGTGCGACGCACAAGCGTTGTGACTACATACGAAAGAAGGTGATTCACCTGGACGAACGCAGCAAAACCAGAATGCTCCTTTCATCCTGGGGAAGATCGTTCGAAAAGATACGCGACGAGCGGGACAAGCTCAAAGCGATCAAAATGCAACTTGCCTGCACGCTTCCTCCCGCAAAGATTGACGGGATGCCAAGGGCACCGGGGACGTCAGACATTGTTCTTTCCGCCGTAGAGCATAACGAGAAAACGAACGGGAAGTACGCGGAGGAAAAGGCAAGGGCCGATGAACTGATTTCCGAAGTTCTGCGAGAAAAGTTCGCGCTTGATGTGATTATCGACGCCCTTCCCCTGGAGCAGAGAAAAATTATCAGGTTGCGGTACGAAGCACAGCACACCTTTTCGGAAATCGCAGGGGAGGCCGGAAAAAGCCTGCAATGGGTATACGGGGTTGAGGCGTCAGCGGTGGACAGAATTGCAGAACGTACAAAATAAAACAGGGGGCCCTTCGGCCCCCGTTTTTATTTCCCAAGTTTCTTTAGTTCTTCCAGCGCCCGGTTCTTTGCCGCGGTTGCAGCCTTGGACCGGATGCTTTCCATCTTGGACTTTGCCTGTTCGTCCGTCATGGTGTCCCAGTTCGTCACGGAGTTGATCCCAGATTCCAGCGCCAGCCGGTACGAAGCCTCGATGTACGGCTTGATTTCGTCCGGGATGGTCAGCTTTACGCCGCCGTCGGACCAGTTGTAAGAGGGTTCGCCCGGGACAAAGTAACTGTCGCCCGTGCGGTCGTACAGGGATTGAATGGTTTTCATATAGGCCTTGTCCTTGTCCGCGTCGTACATGGAGGAAATGGTGTTGGCCGCGTTGGGGGTGTCGGTGACTGCGTTTTTCCCAAGCATGATAGACAGCACGTTTTTACCCAAATACTTTTCTGCAAATTCGGCATATGCGGTGTTTGCGGTAAATGCTGTGCGGACAATATTCATCCTCATTTCCTGGATGATGCTGTCTTTTTCGGATTGGGAAAGATCGCTGTTCGTTACCGAATCGATCTTGTTATACAGATCAGAAATCGTGTCCTTTGCCGAACCGATAGCCCCCTTTGAAGACACAAGGGCCTGCGCTTCCTGCGCCGCATCAAAAGCCGCGGATTTGTCCAAATTGGAATCAAAGTCCGGGAGCGTGCCGGTTCGTTTCCAGGAAGCAATGTTCTTTTCCAGAAGCGATGCGTTGTCGTACATTGCGCTTGTCACATCGTTTGTGTATACAGGATTAACGGTAAATCTCCTCAGCGCCCCGTCGAATGCGGATTTCAGCCCGCCGATTTCACCCGTGGTTTTGTCTTTGCTGATTGCAGGGATAACCACCTGGCCAAAATATCCCGAATACTGTTTGACGATGTATTCCCACGCCTTGGGGGAGAGCGCCTTTATCCCGATCGTCTTGCCAAGCCATGTAGAAGAAAGCGCCTGGGACATGTTGCTCATTGCCTTGAACGCATCCGCCGTGGTTTCGTCATATTGCATCGTCGTTGGAAGGTTTTCAAGAGAAGGGGAAACAATCGGGGAATCATACCACGTTGTGTTGGAAGCGACATCCGTAAAAGGCCTGAATACGGTTCCCTGAACAGGGTTTGCTTCCGTCAGAATGTTTCCGGCGATGCTTGTAAGGTTCTCCGTAAACCCGTCGGGCGCATTGTCAATATTGCCGGCCGCATACAAACCAAGCCCGTACATCGCCTTATAAACGGGGTCCTGGGAAATCGGAATCCGAATGAACGGATACTTCGTGTCTCCCGTCGGGAAAATGGCATAGTTGAGCTTGATATAATCCGGGAGATATCCATATGCCTCTTTTTCGTCATCCGTACCAAGGCGAAGCATTGATAGGCCGACAAGCGCCCCGCCTATCAGGGCGTTTACGGCATACTTTGCGGCACGGGCCGGAAGCCTTCCGCGCTGGTCTTTGGTAAACATGCTTGCCAACTTGTTTAGGCCTTGGACGGAGGGGTTGATGAAGGGGACGATCTTCATCGCATCGGATACGATCTGGCTTCTTCCATGAATGCGGAAGTTCACCGTCACGTTGTGGGAAGCGATTGCAGCAGCTAGCCTTCCTTCATAGGTTGACTTGTCAAACCGTCCATACTTGAACTCCGCAAAGCGCGTCACGTTTTCAATGGTCTTGTTAAACGCTTCCATTGTCACCGTGTTGAATGCTTTTTCCCCCAGCGCGGAAATTGCGTTCTTTGTGCCGGAATGCCATACATACCCGGGGAAAAGAGCATTCTTTTGTTCCAGCATGGTCTTTTTGTCACGAACCTGATAGCGGGTATTGCTGGAGCCCATTGCCTGATATGTCTTATAGTCGTCGCTGTGCGTGACTACATAATCAAACGCGGAGGAAATCCACTTCAATGCTCCTGTTCCGATGTTGGAAGCAAAACTGCCTGTTGTTACGGCCTGCTGGAAGTCCCTTGCGAGGTTCGGAAGCGCAAACAGCGGGTTTGATCCAGTGATTAGCTGCGCCACCGTTCGCTCCACCTTTCCGACCGCATCAATAATCCCGTTGTATTTTACCGCCTTGCCCATATTGACAAGCATGTCGTACAAAAGATCGTTGTGAACGTCCATGCTTTGGTGTTTTCCGTCCGGCATAAGGACCGTGACAACGTTTTTTCCGCCCTGCTTTAACGTTTGAGAAACCTTTTCGATGGTTGATTCGACAGCCTCTGCGGGATTTTCGGACACAGGCGCCTGTTCTGCTTTTGTTTCAATAGGCGACGCAATCCATTCAAGGCCGGGAGTAGACTTTACGGCATTTACGAATGCGCGGCCAACGTTGTTCTTTCCGACAATATTCACGACGCGCTCAATATCGCGTACCATACTTTCGATGGGATCAAAAATGGCTTTTTCAGAGCCGGTAGCGGCCTTGATATGCGCCTGCTGACCGCTTGCCCCGCGCTTGACGCCGACGGTCTGGTTTTGTACGTCACGGTAGGTCGGGACATAATCCGGATACATTTTGTTCCACTTATCGAACGTGTCCTTTGAAATGAAACCGGTATCCACATACCACGACTGCATGAATTTGTTCCACCACGCGTGCATATCCTTGGCGGCCTCTACAAACTCCGGGTGCGCCGCCTCCGTTTCGCTTACAAAGGATTGCGTGTCGAACGGGAAAACAATCTTTTCCTGCGCCTGACGGGAAATAGCGTGCTTTGCAAGAAGATAATCGCTGAACAAATCAGCGTCTTTCCCCTTAATCCGTTTTCCGCTATCCCCTTGAATGGCCTGCGCAAAAGAAACGTCGAGTATTTCCCCCGTAGGCGATGTAAGCGCCGTGTCTATCATGCTGGATGCCCGGTCGCTCAGGTACGCGGCATCCTGGACAAGCATTCTAAGTGTTGCTTTGCTTGAAGAGTCGCCGCCGGCCTCTTTTACCGCGTCGTCTACCATCTTTGCAGGATGGCTGTAATCAGTAAAATCAGTTATGAAGTCTTTGGTGGTCTTTTTCTGCGAATCGCTCCAAGACTTTACCCTACTCACAATATCTTCCGAGGTTCCGCTTATCTGGGCTTCGTCCTGTACCTCTGCCTGTTGCGAAATCGGCGCTTCATTTGTGCCCTGCGCCAAATCCGCGCCTTGCGTTTTAAGGCCGTTTTCAGGCCCGTACAGCCCTTCGGATTCAGAGGGTATATTTGTACCGTTATTCTGCACGGAGGATTCCGCACGCGGCGCAGGGGCCGTCACAGGGGGCGCAATGTCGGCGTTCTGTGTTTCGGGTGAATTTTGGACGGCGAGGGCTGCGTTTTTCTGCGCTTCTGCGCGTGCGGACTTGATGAAAGCACCAAACTGCTGGTTCAGCGCGTCCTTCGCTTTGGCGAACTTGTCGTTGACAATCTTGTATGCTTTGGAAGCGCCTTCGGCAACGGCCTTCGCCTTGGCGATCCCGTCCAGCATGGCGCGGTTCTGCTCGGGATCGATGATCTGGCCTGCGGAAACGTTCTCCTGGATTGCGGACACATACTTCTTCTGCTGCGCGGAAAGCTCGTTGTTTGCCTTGCTCATATCCGCTTCCGCTTCCTGCATGGCAGCATGCGCATCCCGCATGGCCTGAATATCAAACTGTGCAAAATCGGCCTTTGTGATGGCTTTGACCACTTCGTTTGCGGAGATGGCGCCCGCGATGCTGCTTATCGCATCCGAACCGCTTTGGATCATGTCCGCGGCCAGCTTGTTCATGAAGCCCTTGGCCGCTTCCTGCATTTCGGGCGTGATCTCAATGATGTTTGGGCTTTTCTGCGGGGATTCATTGTCAACAGACTTCACTTGTGAAGAATCAAACACAATATAGCTTGTTGATCCTGCGTCCTCAACAACATTCGTGTACTGGACGCCATCATATCCAAGGGATTTCAAGTACTCTTGTCCTGTCTCGTTGATTTTCTTAATAAGGTCTTTATGAAAATCAAGAAGTCCATTTTTTGCGTACGCATAAGCCTGCAAAATAAGATTTCGTAGTTTGCCAAACTCCGCGTTAATGGGAAGCTGTTGCGGCGTATTAATTTCAGATCCCTCTAGGCCTTTTTGAGATTGAAAATCCAGCTCGTCAGTCGTTTTAAGCCCGTTGACATACTCTACGTACTCGTACAGTGAATTGTACATACCAAATATATCAGGCATTCTGATCGGATTTTCAATGTTTAGATATACCCTGTACGTGTTTCCTCCTTCCGAACTTTTTTCCAAAAAACGTTCTGTTGAGTTCTTTGTGCCGAAATGAGCACCGAATTCGTTTTGAGAAACCGTATTAAAAGAATTGAATGGTTTAGATGTGGTTCCGTGATAAGCAACCACTAAATTCCCGTCATCATCACGCACTTGGCTGTTTTGAAAATACTTGCTTTGTCCTGGTGAAATGCTTTCGCCCTCACTGTTGATTTGTGAGGCGTTGATGTTGGAAGAATAAGCAGTCGTATATTCTTTATCCTGGGCGTACGTGTCCTGCGCGACGTTCGGGGCTTCCGGGCCGTTCTTGTATATCTTTTCAGGGGACTTCTCCTGCGCGGAAGGAACGGAAACCTCCCCGGTGTCCAGGTTAATTTCCGTGCCCGCCTCAAGCTGCACCGCGTTCTTCGAGCGAAACATCGAATAGAACTTCGCCTGCCCGGAAAGAAGCGGGGAGGTAATCAGCGCCATTGCGCCTGCCTGCGCACCGTCGCTCAGTATCTGTCCAACGCCCTTGTTCTGCACGCCAACAATGTTCAGGAACGTATCCTGCAGCACGTTTTCTGTAAACTCCTGTGGGGATTCCACCAGTGCGGCGCCTGCAAGTTTTTCGCCAAGGTGGAGTGCGCCCTGCGTAACCGTAGAAGTAAAGCGTTTGAGAAGGCTTGCCCCTTCTTTTGTCACCTGCTGCTGAACAGACCTGATAGCGCCCTCCCAAAACGCAGGATTTGTCAGTTTTTCAAAGGCAAGCCCTTCCGTCCATACAGAAATCCCGGTGGTTGCAAGGCCGATGGCGTTTGATGTTGAGTGGTCAAATCCAGCAGCCTGGGCGGCCTCGCTTGTCTGGTACGCCACGGGAGCGCCAAACCCGACAGCCGTGCCAGCATACGAAAATCCGGTTCCCGATGTGACGGCGGCGGCGGTGGCCATTGAAAGTGCATTTTCCGTTACACTGGAAGCGATCTGGAACGCAGCAAATTCCTCCGGGGTGGCGTTTTTGAAAATGTACTCCTCAATTTCCTTGATATTGCTCTTAACGGAATACAAAGAATTGAGGGTTTCGGAATCCGCAAAATTGAACGGAAGGTCAAGCACGTCCTTTGTAGCGGCCTTGAGCGCAGTCCAATACTGCTTTTCGGCGGGGTCTTTCAGGTTGGAAATGGCGGTGTCGAAGTCGATTCCGGCGGAACGACGATCTGTTCCGTAGTTCGCACGGTTCCATTGTTTGACCGTGTCTTCGTCCTTCCAGGTCACGTAATTGTGCCAAAATCCCACAAAACCTTCCCCGAAACGGTTTACTCCAACCTCCGCGCCCTTGCCAATCGCTTCACCCGTTCCGATCCCGGAACCCGTCAGGTCAGACGCGCTCGTTCCAAACAGGAAACCGTAAAGATCAAACCCGCCGCTTACTCCCCATTTTTGTTCTGAAAACTGTTTTCCAGCTTGAATCAGCTCTTTTGGGGTTTTTTTCATCTCTGGGTACTTTTCGTAGTATTCGGAAAGGGTCATGCCCGCGTATTTTGCCATACGGATATCAACCGTGAGGATATCGTTCAGGGCGGCGTCTCTGTAGTCTCCAAAACTAAGATTAGGGTCCCACTCGTCCAGTCCATAGGCGTTCATATTGGTTTCTTCGAAAAGAACATCCTCAATCTCTGTATATGCAGGATCGTTGAAGTCGTCTTTGGTGATAGGTTCGCTCTGCATATACCGGACAATGTTTTGTTGGTTTTCCGAAAGCACATCCCCTCGAGCCATCGCCTCAAGCGCGGAAATAGCCTCGCGGTGTTGGATTTCTAGTTTATCAGAAACATCCTTCTCTTGCTGCTGCTTTTGTATAGTTTCCCTTCGCTGTTGTTCCGCAACAAAGGATTCCATCATGGCCTTGCGTTCCGGGTTTGCGGCATAATACTGCTCCAGGTCGATATACTTACCGAACGCCGCGTCCATATCGTTTCCGATCTCATAAATAAGAGCAGCATTCTCCTGCTTATCCATCATCGGGGAATCCGCTGCCTTGAGCGCGTTGTACGCTGTCTGGCCCAGGGATTTCCTTCCGTCCACAACACTTACCTGCAGGTTTCCGGCAGAATAGGCGTACCCTCCCAGCAGGTACTTGTGGGACTTGTCATACTCCTTCATCATGGTTTGTTCGGCGTCCGATACGTCCGATCCGGACAGGTAATCCACCAAAACCTCTTTAATGTCGCGGACGCGGGTTGTAAGGTCCGGGTTATTCATCCTGTCAGAGAGCCGGTCAAGCTCTGGGAGCCATTCGGGCGTTCCGTTGTAGATGTTCTTCCAGTATTCTTCCACGGAAATCCCAAGCCGGTCCGCCATGGATGCGGCGCGTTTCAATTCGTCCGCGGAAGGAAGCGCCTCCCGGGAATTTTTCTGGACATATTCGCTTTCAACAAGCGAGGTATACTTGTCCAGCCACGCCTTGTTTTTGTCCGCAAGGCTGGACGTATTACTCATGCCGACGTCGCTTGTTCCTGCGGAGGCAAGCACGCCGGCGGGGATAATTTTCTTCCCGGTTGTAGACGCGCCGACATAAGTCTTTTTAAGTTCTTCAAGCCTGCGCGTCTGACCTTCGTTAAGACCTACTCCGCTCTCAGAAAGTGACAAAAGCGTGTCGTATTCCTGCCGTTCGTCGCTTCCGTTTCCAGGGTAAAATTCATACGCGCTCTTTTCGATCCCGGAAAGAAGGTCTTTTCCAAACTTATCATAAAGCGCATTATATCTTTCCACGGAAGCGTTGTCGGCAAGCTCATTCCAGTATGCTTGCTGCTGAAGCATAAAAAATTCAGATACTTCGGCATTTGTAACATTTCTGGTTACGCCCTTTTCAACAACCGACTTTTGGCCGGTGGATTCGTCGTAATAGTAGAACGTAACAGAAGATTTTCCGCTTTTTTTATCTTTGGTAACGGAGTTTACACCGTATGACTTTGGGCGGTTCCCGTCCTGCGTATAATACCATTCCTGACGCTTATGAAGGGCTTCTGCGTATTGATCCGCATCCTCGGCTGTGTCAAACTTCCCCAGGTATTCGTTCGTTTTACGGTAATGCTTGATAGCCTCGTTGCGGGTAAGGCGCTTTTTGTTCACAATGAGCGGAAGCAAAACTTCCTTGTTGATTTTGGAATCCCAAAAGCTGAAAGATTCTTCTGTTGAAAAAGAACCGTCCTTGTTTTTTACAACGGTTCTGGAGTTCAGATCAATGTTTCCCTTTCCGTAGTATACGCCTTCAAACGGAATGGTACTGTCGAAAGAGGACGGAAGAACAGAATCCCACTCATGCGTGGATTTTTGTGTTTGGATGACATCGGGATGCGAGGTCGTTTCCGGATGTGTGGTAGAAGCAGAACCACCGTATACTTTCTCAAGCTCGTTATAATATTCCAGATCGTCTCCGGTAAGCGCTTCCCCGGACTTTATCCTTTCCTGATAATCCCGGTAGTTTTTCTCCATAACGGCGCTTGAGGCATTCTTTACGCCGTTCTTCATCGCATCCGGGCTGATATAGGCAGAATTATTTTGGGCAGGCGTATCCTGCGCGGGTACGTTTTGTTCCTGAACGGGAAGGTCGGGAACATAGTTCGGATTCGGGTTGGGTCCAGGGGCGGGAGTAGGGGCAGGGGTAACAATGGGTTTGGGGGTAACGACAACCGGAGCCTGTGCACTTTGGGGGTTTGGTGTAGTAACCGGCACGGGAGCGGTGCCGGTTGTAGTGGTTGTGGGAGGTGTAGTCTTGGCGATGGCCGGGGGCGTCGTAGTCTTGGATTTAACCGGAAGCGTCGGTTTGTTCTGACTGGAATAGTAGTCCACAAGGTCGGGGAGATAATCGTAATCGGTCATGCCGATCCGCTTCCCGCGACGTGCGTTGTACATGACCGCCTGCAGATAATCCTTGGTATACGCCACCGGGCGTGTGGTGGAAGGCGTCTGCCGGGCCTGCACCTTTTCGTCATAGTCGAACAGGTCGGCATATTTCGCGGAAGCGTCCGTTTCAATCCCGTTCAAAATCGTGGCATCGTCGTATCCCGCGTTCACGCCGTCATAGATATATTTCTGGACGGCGCGCCACTGGTCTTCCAGCTTCTTGGTGTATTCGTCCGCCTTGACGGCCTTGTAATACTCATAGGCCGCCTTTTCCTCCGCGCTGCTGCTCTTTGCGGGGGCCTGCGGGATGCCGTTGGCGTTCAGCTTGTAGTAAGAGCGAAGGCCATCGTTTGCTGTGAAAAAAGCATCGTCGAATTTGTCCACGCCGAAGAAGTCCGTAAGCTCCGTATAGTTGCTTTTCCCAGAGGCGTATGGCGCATAATATTGGCTGGAAGTATCGTTGCGGAGAGAGGCAAACACCTGCGCCGCTTTTTTCCCATATTCGGCGTTCTTTTTATAAAGCTCACGGATTCTTTCAAGAACAGAAACAGCGGAAGATTTGTTTGCCATATTATCTCCTTATCGTCCCATTTGGCTTTTGTTCAAGCCGCCCCAGTTAAGCGCCCAGTCGGATACGCCGGAAAGCCCAAGCAAAGCGTTAAGCTCTTCTTCCGTAATCTGCGTGGTTGTCTGGCTATTGGTCTGCTTTTTATTGCTTGTTCCGCTGCTGCTCGTTTTGGGCTTTAATCCGTAAAGCTGCAAAAGAAGTTCGTTCCTGTACTGCATTGCGGCAAGCTCTTTTTCATAGTCAGACTGCTTCTGCGCATCAATGTACGAAAGCATATCGGACGCCTGGTTTTTCTGGTATCCGGCAAGCGTCTGCGCAAGCTGTTCAGCCGCTTGGGCGCTCTGGCTGTTCGCGGTATTCTGCGCGTTGGTCAACGCCTGCTGGATGCTGTCCAGCGTCTTGTTTCCTTGAAGATTGATGTTCGCCATTGTGGCAAGGTTATATGTGCTTCTCCCCATCCCACGGGCCAGGGCATTCCGCCCAGCATTGGACATGGCCTTAGTGGTCGCAAGACGCGCCTCGTCCATCTGGTTTGCGTAGGTTGGGAGCATATTGTTTAGCTGATTTTGATAGGCCAACGCTGTGCGGTCATACGCCTGCTGCGCGGCCTGGTTTAGCTGATCGTAATAGGAAGCGTACTTGTTTTCCGCCGCCTGTTGCAGCTCTGCATCTGTGCGCGCCGTAAAGGAGGGTTGCTCCAGCGCGGCAACCAGCTTGTCATACTCGGATTGGGTTTTGCTTGCCATTTTCTACAACTCCTTTTGGCTGCACGTAAGAATTCCCCCGGATTTCTCCGGGGGATCGTTTTGCTGACGTCAGCAGATTGATACCATTTTGTCGGTGTCGACAATATGGTTAAAATTCATTTGCGTTCGTGGGGTTATTCAGCACGCCAAACGCTACCAGGATGCCAAGCACGGCGTCGATCAGCGCCTGAAATGCAGCCTGCGATACGCCGATCAGATCATACAGGCCAATGTGCCCGAAAAGAGTAAGCAACGTTGCGGCGATGGCTGCCCATACAACCTTGGATTTAAAACGGTTTTGTGTCATGGTATTTCCTCTCTACGGCTTTAAGCCGATTTGTCCGAATATGTACCCAGCAACAGCGCCAAGCGCGAGGATGAACAGCGCCCAGGTAAGCTGTTTCCACTTGCCCGCTGGCTCCTGCTCAATGCATGTGATCCTGGTTCCAAGCCCGTCAACTTTTTTCTCGATACTCCCAACCTTTTCATTTAGGCTGGATATTCCGTTGGTAAGGCGTTCAATCACCACAAGCAAGCGCCCTTGCTCTTTCTGCTCCTTCTCCACGCCGTCCAATCGCTCGTGGGCGCGTTCGCACGATTCGGTGTTGAGGGCGGATTCTTGTTTGAGGGACATCACTTCTTTGGTGAGCTCTTGTGTCGTCATGGCGGTCTATCCCTTCATCGTTTGTAAAAGCCCCTCACAGGCCCGTACACGGCTCCCTGGCGCGGTGTAGCATTTACTCCACCGCCTTTGTCGCGCCAGCATGTAACGAAACGATCTCGTCTGCTTGCGATTCTGTGAGGTTTGGGATGGTGACGGTGTATTTGATAGGTACATCGTACTGCCCGGCGACAAGTTCCCAGTTTGGCCGACCGTAGCCGGAAATGGACGCGTTTGACAGTTTATATTTTCCGCTTCCTACCGCGTTGCTTTTGTTTCCTTCGACCGTATAGACGTAAGAAGCGTCAACCGCGGTCACTATGCCGGTGTGCTTTCCGTAGTTGATGTCGTTTTTTGCGGGGTCTGTAAAGAAAATCTGATCCCCGATTTGCGGTTCAGCAAAAAGCCGCTTTGCCTTTTTGTAGTAATTGCGGCTATATCTAACCCCCGCGCCAAGTGATTTTGTAGGCTGGTATATCATCAGGCGGCCAGTTGGGTTTCCAAAGGCTTCCGTAAACATGCTGTCTACAAAAACGTCGCACCACGCAACGCCGTTCTTTCTGCCATTGTAAAACCCGACGATGCTATCCAAAAGCTTGGCAAACCGGGTATAGTTTTTTGTTCCAACATTTGCCGTAAAATTGTCCAGGTTTTTGTTGCTGGCCTTTTCTTTGTACCCAATGTAGGATTTTGCGTGAGCAA
The DNA here is from genome assembly GCA_023397675.1 of Bacillota bacterium. GTDB lineage: Bacteria > Bacillota > Clostridia > Acetivibrionales > JANLFN01 > JAEZTC01. Next base: position 23,079 of record JAEWTV010000113.1, read on the forward strand.
CGAGATATTCTTGAGCGGTCATTGTA
>JAEWTV010000126.1 GCA_023397675.1 Bacillota bacterium
AAAATGAAGCTTTAATATCTTAGGAGAGAAACATGGTTAATGAAATATTGGTAGATGTAGGTGTAGGAGAGACAAGGGTTGCTTTGCTTGAAGACAAGGAACTTGTTGAAATATATATTGAAAGACCTTACCATGAAAGACTTGTAGGAAACATTTACAGGGGAAAGGTAAGCAGTGTTCTTCCAGGTATGCAGGCTGCGTTTATAGATATAGGCTATGAGAAAAACGCATTCCTTTATGTAGGTGACGCAGTAGTCCAGAAGGAATATCTTGAAGAAGATGATGAAATTTTTCAGAATGTAAAGGATTATAATATAGAAGAATTATTGAAGCCAGGTCAGGAGATAACTGTCCAGGTTATTAAGGAACCAATAGGTACAAAGGGGCCCAGGGTTACGACACACATTACCCTTCCGGGACGCCACCTTGTATTGCTTCCGAATGCAGATTATATTGGGATATCCAGGAGAATAGAGGAAGAGGCTGAAAGAACAAAGCTTAAAAAGACCGCCGAGCAGATAAAGCCTTCCGGAGTCGGCCTTATTGTGAGGACTGCCTCAGAGGGTAAAGACATTAATGACTTTTCACAGGACCTTAATTTTCTTATGAAACTGTGGGATTCAATTAAGAGCAAGGAAGGAAGCGGAAGTGTACCAAGATGTCTTCATAAGGATTTAAGCCTTACATACAGGACTGTAAGGGATCTTTTTACCTGGAACATAGATAAGTTTATAATAAACAACAGGCAGGAATATACCAAGGTGCTTGAGCTTGTAGATATGATTTCACCTGCATTGAAGCAGAGGGTTCAGTACTATGGTTCGGGAAGGGATCTTTTTGAATATTATCAGGTTGAAGCAAAAATAATTAGGGCTCTTGCAAAAAAGGTATGGCTTAAATGCGGCGGCTATCTTGTTATTGAGAAAACGGAAGCCCTTACTGTTGTTGATGTTAATACCGGCAAATACGTAGGTGCCACTAACCTTGAGGATACAGTTCTAAGGACAAATATTGATGCGGCTAAGGAAATTGCAAAACAGCTTCGGTTGAGGGATGTCGGCGGAATTATAATTATAGATTTTATTGACATGCATGAGGCGGAGCATCAGCAAATGGTGCTTGATGCTTTGAAACAGGCGCTTAAGAAAGATAGAACAAAAACAACCGTTTTGGGTATGACTGGGCTTGGCCTTATTGAAATGACCAGGAAAAAAGTAAGGCATGGCCTTGTATCTGTTATGACATCGGAATGCACCTGCTGCGAAGGAACTGGAAGGGTTCTTTCGATGGAATCCATTGCAAGGAATGTTGAAAAAGAAATAGGAAGTTATTTCAGTCAGAATCTTGCTAAAGCTGTTCAGGTTGATGTAAACCCTGTGGTTGCCGAGGTTTTAAATGAATGCGGTTCTATTAAGGAATTGGAAAGCAGTCTGGGTAAAAGAATTATAGTAAAAGCTTCAGACAACCTGAGGACAGAGCAAACGAATATAAGAGAGATTGACAGTAGCACATTCGTGTGTTAAAATGTTTCGGTAGCCGCACGACCAAGGCCAAGTTAGTTGGCAATGTACAATTTACAGTGTACAGTTAGAAAGCTAACTTTTGCACTTAATTGTATAGGGACAGCTTTATAAAATGAGATTTAGTTTATAACCCTGATGGTTTTCACTGTAAATTGTAAACTATCAACTGTAAACTGAAGTGCTCTGCCTTATGTTGGCGAGACTGTGATAGGGAGGTGTTTTTAGATGTACGCTATAATTGAAACTGGCGGTAAGCAGTACAAGGTACAGGAAGGTGACGTAGTTTTCGTTGAAAAGCTTGCTATTGAAGAGGGTTCTACAGTAACTCTTGACAAGGTACTTGCAGTATCAAACGAAGGATCACTCAGCGTTGGAAGTCCAATAGTTGAAAAGGCTAATGTTCAGGCAAAGGTTCTTGGACATGGCAAGGGCGAAAAGATTATTATCTTTAAGTATAAGCCTAAGAAAGATTATAGAAAGAAAAATGGTCACAGACAGCCATATACAAAGCTTCAGATTGAAAAGATCAATGCTTAAGGCAGTCTGGATTAAATTGAACGGTAATTACTATGATTGATATACGCATAGTCAAGGATAAGGAAGGCTTTATCTGGGAGTTTACTGTTAAGGGACATGCGGGTTTCGATAAGCGCGGAAGCGATATCGTATGTGCCGCAGTATCTGCGGTGGCATACACTGCGATAGGCGCACTTGACGATCTGGCAGGCATAAAAAACTATTCTGAGAAGAGTGGTTTTATGAACTGTAGCATACCACACGAAATTCCCGAGGATAAGAAACAGGTTGTCAGAATTATTCTGGAAACTATGTCAATAGGATTTAAGCAGATTAGAGATACATATAAAAAGTATGTATCAGTTTTGGAAACGGAGGTGTAACCCTATGGTTAAAATAAATCTTCAATTATTCGCTCATAAAAAGGGAATGGGTAGTTCAAGAAACGGCCGTGACAGCGAGTCCAAAAGACTTGGTGTTAAAAGAGGTGACGGACAGTTCGTACTGGCCGGAAACATTCTTGTAAGGCAAAGAGGAACAAAGATTCATCCTGGCGATAACGTAGGAATAGGCAGTGACGATACACTGTTTGCAAAGGCAGACGGCAAGGTGAAGTTTGAAAGAATGGGTAGAGATAAAAAGAAAGTAAGTATTATTAACGCTTAACAATCGGATATTTTTATCAAATACAAGAAATATGTAAATCCCGGTTTCACCGGGATTTATTTTTGCTCTTTTTTGTAATAATATATATATGAAAAAAGTACTTATGTTAGCTGTAAGGAGTTAAATAATGTTTATTGACAGTGCGAGAATTTTTGTAAAAGCTGGAAACGGCGGAAACGGTGTTGTATCCTTCCACAGAGAAAAATATGTAGCCGCAGGCGGACCTGACGGCGGAGACGGCGGAGACGGCGGAAATGTTGTGTTCCAAGTAGATGAAGGAATGCGGACTCTTATTGATTTCAGATATAAAAAGCAGTACAAGGCTGAAAACGGACAGGACGGCGGCGGCGCCCAATGTACGGGAAGAGGTGGTAATGAACTCGTAATCAAGGTTCCCGCAGGAACAGTTGTAAGGGATGAGCTTACAGGAAGAATCATTGCTGACCTTACAAAGGCAGGGCAATCTGCGGTTGTTGCCAAGGCGGGTAAGGGAGGAAAAGGAAATCAGCATTTTGCGACTCCTACACGACAGGTACCTAATTTCGCCAAGGCTGGAACTGCCGGTGAGGAGAGATGGGTTCTTCTTGAACTGAAAACGCTTGCAGATGTAGGTCTTATTGGTTATCCGAATGTAGGCAAATCTACTATACTTTCAATGGTTTCAGCTGCAAGACCTAAAATTGCTGATTATCACTTTACTACACTTGAGCCTAATTTAGGTGTTGTAAGTGTTGGTACCGGGACAAGCTTTGTAATCGCTGATATACCGGGGCTTATAGAAGGAGCACATGAAGGCGTAGGACTTGGACATAAGTTTTTAAGGCATGTTGAAAGAACACGCCTGCTGGTTCATGTTGTTGATGTTGCTTCAATTGAAGGCAGGGATCCTTTAAAGGATTTTGAAGTTATAAATGAAGAGCTGCAGCAATATAATCCTGTGCTTGCATCAAAACAGCAGATTGTTGCCGCCAATAAAACCGATATACCCGGTTCTGAGGATAATTATAAAAGCTTTTCCGACGAGCTTGAAAAAAGAGGCTATAAGGTATTTCCAATATCCGCAGCCACAAATAAAGGGCTTAAAGAGCTGATGTATTTTATTGCTGAAAAGCTTAAAACCATTCCTGAGACAATCATTGTTGATGAAGCAGAAGACGAAGTTGTATATACCGCTGGCGAAGAAAAACCTTTTGAGATACGTGTTGAGGACGGAAAATATATTATCGAGGGCACATGGTTCAAAAGGCTTGTTAATTCCACAAATTTCACTAATTATGAATCATTGCAGTATTTCCAGAGAGCTATCAAGAAGAAGGGTGTCATTGATGAGCTTGAAAAAATGGGGATTAACGAGGGCGACACCGTAAATGTTTATGGACTTGAATTTGATTATGTAAGGTAAACCAAGTATTATTTAAAGAGGAGTCTAATAATGTTATCAAGCAAACAGAGAAGTTTCCTGAAAGGTCTTGCGAACACAGTACCGCCTATTCTTCAGGTGGGTAAGGGCGGATTGAGTGACAATTTGATAAAGCAGTTTGATGACGCTTTGGAGGCGAGGGAACTGGTAAAGGCAAACGTACTTAAAAATTCGATGGATGATGCAAGGACTATTTGCGAGGAGATAGCACAAAGTGTTAACGCAGAAGTTGTGCAGGTTATAGGAAGCAAATTTGTACTTTACAGGGAATCCAAAAAGAATAAGGAAATTGTTTTACCATGACCTCATAAAACTGAAGACTTGTGACGAAATAATATATAGACAGGCTTTATATGGTGTATATGAGTTTTCGGGGGTGTTGAAGGTGAAGAAGGTAATTGCAGCACTTTTACTTGTATTTTTCATAGCAGGTATTACAACCGCTTGCGGGAGTAGTGACATTGATATGAATAAATTTATTGACAAAATGAAAAAAGAAAATCAGGTTTCTCCTGAAAAGAAGCAGGAAATCCGGAAAAGCATTTTCCCCAACCTCAAAGATAATTAATGCTTTGTTTACCTCAAACTTAGAATTACACTCTAAGTTAAAGTGTTTCTATAAGCTGTTCCTTACTTCGCTTTTATTGCGCTGTGTAGGCCGGCTTTATCTGTTTTTAGTTAAACTTTCTATTATTTCGGAATAAATTTGCTGTGAATTTTTCTTCCAGTTTTCACAAATCAAACGTGCATCATTTTTTGTTCCTACAGTAATTTTTAAATCAATAAGAGAAAAGTTATCTTCATTTACCTTGCAGTTGACAATGTACTCATTTTCACTTTCAGGTGTATAGTCAGCCGTAATTAAGGTTTCATTCCTTATGTTCTTTCTTATTGTACCAATGGTGTTATCTATATGTGTCTTTATACTTACAGGTATATGGCTTGTAAAATAGGCCAGCGTTTGCTTGCCCGATGTTGATATTGTATAAAAGGTCTTATTGTCTTTTATTTCAACATTCAGGAAATTAGCCTCACAAAGCTCGTTCAGATACTGTTGCAGCAGAAAATAGTTCATATACTTGTTTTCAAGTATAAGCTTTGTTATCTGAAGATTACTTACCATTATTTTAATTTTATCTATTATATATAGAAGAATAAGCTTGTTTTCAGCTAATTCACGGTTGTTTTCAAGACTCATAACCAACCTCCGGTTAAACTTATATGGAAGTATTATAGCATAGCGCAGGTGGTTTGCCAAATTACTTCCTATGGTTTGTTAAGGGTATTATTTGGAATAATTATGTTATAATTAATTAATATCTATATCGCTGGAGGTAATGCTTTGGACATAGCATTGGAACTTAAGGAAAAGCTTATAGACATAGGTGCTTCAATCGTTGGTTTTTCAGATGTAAGGGAAAACCTCAAGGGAAGCCTTTCAAAGACAGGATATGCAGTAACAGTCGGTGTCAGACTTTCCGATTATATAATTGATGAGATAAAGGACAAACCTACATATACATATTTCCACCACTATAGAACTGTAAATGCTCTTATCGACCAGATAACTCTCAGGGGACTTCTCTTTTTGCAGGACAGAGGTTATAACGCAATAGCAGTACCGGCCTCACAGACTGTTAATGATGCGCAGGATGATTACAGTGCTATATTCCCTCATAAGACTGCGGCCGTAAGTGCGGGGTTGGGCTGGATAGGTAGGAACGGGCTGTTTATAAGTTCCCAATATGGCCCGAGACTGAGGCTTGGAACAATACTTACCGATTGCCAGCTGCCTGCTGAAAATGGAATAACTGATTCGGGCTGCGGTGACTGCAATGCATGTGTGAAAAGCTGCCCGGCAATGGCTTTGACAGGTAACTGCTGGGAAAAAGGCTGCGAAAGAAGCAGGGTTGTAGATGCAAAAGCCTGCAGCGAGTATATGAACAAGCATTTCAAGCATATAGGCAGAGGCTCTGTTTGCGGGATATGCATGAGAGTATGTCCAAAGGGAATTAAAAAGCAGATGTAGTGATTAAAGAACAAAAGTAAAATAATAATTATGTACACTTCAAAAGTACTCTGAATATACTAAATCAGATGATATTAAAAGGAAGTGGACATATTGTTTATTCATGTCGTACAGCCGGGCGATTCACTTTGGAAGATTTCCAATCGCTATGGAGTAAGTACACAGGAAATTTCAGATATAAATGAGCTGTCTCAGTTTCCATATTTGGTTGTAGGCCAGGCACTTGTTATTCCATCCAGAGAAAGATCCTATACGGTAAGACCTGGGGATTCACTGTGGTCAATCAGCAGGAGATTTAATATTCCCGTTAATAGTATAGCTTCGGCAAATTCCTTAACACCTCAAAGTGTTCTGACACCCGGTCAGGTTATTAAAATACCGGCGAGGGCCAAAAATTTCGGGTATATTGAGACAAATGCATTTATAGAACCTTCAACTGCCCAGACAGAAACAGAGCAAATAAATAAGGTAGGACAATATCTCACCTATATAAGCCCGTTCAGCTACCAGGTAAATGCTGATGGAAGTCTTAACTCCATTAAGGATGATAACATAATAAGTTCAGCAAAACGTTTCAGGGCCGCACCTATGATGGTAATAACCAATTTTACTGAAGGGAACTTCAGTACCGAACTGGGAAGAACGATTCTTACAACTGATTCCGTTCAACAGAATTTAATCAGTAATGTGCTGTCAACCATGAGAAGTAAAGGTTATTATGGAATTGTAGTTGATTTTGAAAGGCTCCCGGTTGAACTAAGGGAAAGCTATAACAATTTCCTCAGAAAATTTGTTACAGCACTGCATAAGGAAAACTTTGTAGTCGCTACAGCATTGGCGCCAAAAACATCTGCAACTCAGGCGGGAGCTTGGTATGAGGCACATGACTATCGTGCTCATGGTGAGATTGTTGATTTTGTGATAATTATGACCTATGAGTGGGGATGGTCTGGCGGACCTCCTCTGCCGGTGGCACCTATAGGCAATGTACGAGCTGTGCTTAATTATGCAGTTAGTGTTATGCCCGCTAAAAAAATAATGATGGGAATGCCATTATACGGGTATGACTGGACACTTCCTTATGTACCCAACGGACCTTTTGCAAAGAGAGTAAGCCCTCAGGATGCAATTGCCACAGCAGCAAGATACAACAGGGAAATAGGGTTCGACCATCGCTCACAGTCACCATTTATTAATTATGTAGACAGTGTAGGCAAATCACATATTATCTGGTTTGAAGATGCCAGAAGTGTGAGGGCAAAATTCCTTCTTGCAAGTGAAATGGGGCTGAGAGGTGTAAGCTACTGGGAACTGGGTCCTGAATTCCCTCAGAACTGGGTTATTCTTGATGATATGTTCAACATCGTAAAAGTTATTAAATAATTTTTCATATTTAGTGATTAAGGCTGCTGTATTGGCAGCCTTAACATTATCCATAAATTATAGTAATTGTCATTGTAAAAACTCTCAATTTATAATATATTTAGTAATATATATGTCGAATAAGGTTTGTAGTAATTTCTTTGTTTTATTTTTTATTTTATTTGTTGTTTGGGGGATGACGTTTTGAATGTACAGTTTTTAAGCAGACTTAAAAGTTCCGACTTATTAAAAAATTCAAAGGATCAATTAATAAAGAACTTTCTTTTTATTTATACCTTCGGAATCTTACTTTTAAAAAGTATACAATTTGTTGGAATGATGCTGGACAACCTGCATGCTTCAGTATCTTTTTCATTTGCATGTAGGGTATTCCTAAATAAAGCCGGTTTTTACATAGGGTTCATCCTTATATTTGTTTCATTCGGGTACCTCTTTAAAAGCCGAAGAAAGAGAGCCTGGTACCTTTTAATCATTAATTCATTTTTCTCGATAATTTTAATGCTTGATATGTGGTATTACCGCAGCTTCAGCACTATGCCGACACTGCATGTACTTGGACAGAGTTCAAACCTAAACGGTCTTGGTGACAGTATATTCGGAATGGCACATAGAATTGACCTGGTATTCCTGTTTGACTTGCCTGTTATTTTTCTTCTTCTTATTATCTTCAGGAAAAAGTTTAGTATTACAGGTAAAAGGAGTGTTGCGGTTTTCCTGTCGTGTATAGCAGTTGCAGCAGTTGCAATAGCATTTTTACCAATTAAAAATGCATTTAGAGATGAAAAGGACAGGACCGTAATATTATATAAATTTGACTCTACTGTTACTTGTTATGCTTTGTCTCCTATCGGCTATAACATATACAGCGTGTATGAATTCTGGAAGGACAGTCAGTCTGAAAAGCTTACCGACAACAAGATAAAAGAAATACAGACCTGGTATGCTCAGAAAAATGAAAATCTTCCTGATAACAAGTATAAGGCCATGTTTAAGGGCAAAAATCTAATAATTTTGCAGATTGAATCGCTTGAGAAATTTGTTTTAAACCAGAAAATCAATGGTCATGAGGTTACTCCTTACCTTAATAAAATATTAAAAAACAGCTTATATTTTTCTGAAGTAAATGAACAGGTTAGCGGCGGCATGAGTTCCGATGCGGACCTTATGACTAATACCTCAATGTATCCTGTGAGAAGCGGAAGCACTTTCTTCAGGTATCCTAATGCAACCTATAATTCACTGCCCAAGCTCATGAAATCCATGGGTTATACTACTACTGCCATACATCCTGATCAGGGCTCCTTCTGGAATTGGAGAGTTGCTCTTTCGTCTATGGGCTTCCAGAAGTGTATAGATGCATCATCTTTTGACACTAAAGAATCAATTGGAATGGGAATTAGCGACGGCTCGTATTTAAGGCAGATTGTGCCTATTATTAAGACAATGAAATCACCTTTTTATACATTCCTTGTTACACTTACAAATCATACACCGTATAATTTACCCTCCATTTACAGAAATCTTGACCTGGATAAGGAACTTGACAAGACAACTCTGGGAGGCTATCTACAGAGCATAAACTATACCGACAGACATCTAGGGGTATTCTTTGATAATCTAAAAAAGGAAGGGCTGCTGGATAACTCTGTAATTGTTATTTATGGTGACCATGAAGGTATTCACAGGTACTTCCCAGATGTAGTCAAAAATTTCAAGCCTTCAGAGGAATGGTGGAAAGATAACCATAAGAAAACACCTTTGATTATTTATTCACCAGGTTTAACAGGTGAGGAGTTCAATGTAACGGGCGGGGAAGTAGATATAATGCCTACAGTTTCATACCTTATGGGTGTTGATGAAAAAGCTTATGCAGATACAGCTATGGGACGAAACCTTTTAAAAACAAACAGGAATTTTGCAATAGTCAATGGAAAATATGAAGGGGATTCAGCAAGTGAGTCTGATAAACAGACTGCTTTACAAGGACCCGATATTTCCGATACTATAATAAGTAGTAACTACTTTAAAAAAGCTGGTAAATAGGAATACCTTTTAGAAACGGGACATATATGATACTTATCCGAATAAATTATTTGGGAGGTTGAGAACTAATGAAGAAGGAAACAATAGCAATGCTTCTTGCCGGAGGGCAGGGGAGCAGGTTGGGGATTCTGACGAAGCACATGGCAAAGCCGGCGGTATTATATGGAGGAAAGTACAGGATAATTGACTTTTCTCTGAGTAATTGTATTAATTCCGGCATAGATACTGTGGGAGTACTTACACAATATCAGCCTCTTAAGCTCAATTCCCATATTGGAATAGGCAAACCTTGGGATATGGATAGAATGAACGGTGGCGTTACAATCCTTTCCCCTTATATGAGCGAGGAAGCGGGTGAATGGTATAAAGGAACAGCTGATGCTGTTTACCAGAACATCCAGTATATAGACAAGTATGATCCCTCTTATGTTGTAATACTTTCGGGTGATCACATTTATAAAATGGATTATTCTCAGATGCTTAACTTCCATAAGAAGAAAAAAGCTGATGCAACAATATCAGTTATAAGGGTACCTATGGATGAAGCAAGCCGGTATGGGATAATGAATACCCAGGAAGACGGACGAATCTATGAATTTGAGGAGAAACCTAAAAATCCAAAAAGTGATCTGGCTTCTATGGGAATCTATATTTTTAACTGGGAAGCACTTAGGGGATATCTTATAAAGGACAGTTCCCTAAAGGATTCCGACCATGATTTTGGTAAAAATGTTATTCCTGCGATGCTTGATGATGGACGCAGTATGTGGGCATACAAGTTTGACGGCTACTGGAAGGACGTTGGAACAATACAGGCTTATTGGGAATCAAATATGGACCTTGTAAAGAGAGTGCCAGAATTTAACCTGTATGATCCATCGTGGAAGACTTATACGCCTAACCCGACAAAACCGGCACATTATATCAGCCCGACTGGAAGTGTTAAAAGGTCTATAGTTGCAGAAGGCTGTAAAATTTACGGCACAGTAATAAATTCGGTCATTTTCCCCGGCGTATATATAGGCCAAAACGCTGTTGTGGAAGATTCAATAATAATGTCTGACAGCAGGATTGAAGAGAATGTTAAAATCAAACAGTGCATTATAGGCGAGGATGCAATAATCGGTAAAAATTCCTCAGTAGGCTTCGGTGAAGTAGTTCCTAATGAAACCAAGCCTTCCATATACATTTCAGGTATAACTGTAATCGGTCAGGGTGCAAATATTCCTGACAGTGCATCAATTGGGAAGAACTGCTTTGTGGCCCCGGGAGTTATACATGAGGAATTCTCCTCTTTAAATATTCCATCTGGAAAAGGTGTATGCAAAGGCGGTGAATGCGAATGAAAAATACTATGGGAATAATTCTTACCGGCGGCAGAACTCCGTGTATGAAGGAATTAACCGCTGTACGTACAAGCTCTGCGGTTCCGGTAGGAGGTAAATACAGGGCAATAGATTTCGTACTTTCAAACATGGTCAATTCAGATATAACAACTGTGGGTGTAATAACACAATACAGCTTCCGCTCATTAATGGATCACCTTGGTTCGGGAAAAGAGTGGGATCTGGACAGAAGGTATAATGGCCTTTTTATCTTCCCGCCGACGTTTACCGATGATGACACCGGCTTTTACAGGGGTTCTGCAGATGCACTTTACAAAAACCTAACCTTTTTGAAGAGAAGTAATGAGGAGTATGTTCTTATTGCACAGGGAAATTGTGTTTATAAGATGGTCTATGCGGAATTACTTGAGTACCATATTGAAAAGGAAGCAGATATAACGATTGTCTATAGAAAAATGAATGACTTGTACCAAAATGATTTATCTTCGCTTGGAATTGTGAATGTTAACGAAGACGGGCGTATATATGATTTTGAGGAAAAGCCCCTTCATCCCAAAACCGAAAACGGTTCACTTGGAATATACATTATGAAACGAAGTCTTCTTATTTCTCTTCTTGAAGAAAGCTCGGCACACGGGAATTACGATTTTGTTAAGGACATAATTATTAAGAAGGTAGAAGAACTCAAAATATACGGTTTTGAATTTGGTGGGTACTGGAGAAGTCTCTCTTCAATAGGAATGTACTATAAATGTAACATGGAGCTGCTTAATCCTAATCTTCAGGAACATGTTTTCAGTGAGTGCGGCAAAGTCTATACCAAGGTTAAGGATGAAGCACCTGCGAAGTACAATGATGAGGCGGAAGTTAAGAATTCTATAATTGCGGACGGCTGTATAATTGAAGGAAAGGTTGAAAACAGCGTACTTTTCCGCGGTGTTACTGTGAGAAAGGGCGCGTTTATAAAGGATTCCATCATAATGCAGGGTGCTGTTATAGATGAAAGGTCTTTCCTGGAGAATACCATTCTGGACAAGGGTGTTGTCATAACCAGGGAGAAGTCCCTGAAGGGTGATAGCAACTGGCCTGTTGTGGTAGGGAAGAATGTAGTGGTATAGAGGAAGTTAGGTTTATAGGGGAACCCCAGAGGGGTTCCCTTTTTGGTTATAATTTTATTCACAACTGGTTACATAAAATTCCTTAAAAAGAAAGGAATTCATCAAAAAGTGTCGAAATATTATTATTTATAAGATAAAGTAGGTTAATTGTGATTCATATAGGACAAATAAAAAACTATTAAGGAGTCTATAAATGAGTTTTCATTATACTATAAAAGATGATCAATATGTGATAATCGATGATGAAAATTATAGATATAAAGTCTATCAAATAGATGATAGTAATTTAGGTGAACATCAAAAACTGTTGAATAGATATTTATCATTACTTGCTAACGAAAATGATTTAAAATATGCTAAAGCTTACATTGATCAAATGTTTTTTTCTGAGAATTCGACTCTAATTGATGGTGCATTAATTAATAGTGCTATTCAATTATTAGTTAAATGCTTTACAAACCCCGATGGTAAGGGACGCTTTCAATTAGATAGGAAAAAGGTTTTTGATACATTTGCAAAAAGTATAGGACGGAAAAGCTATCTATCGCAATATTTTGATTTCCATAATATACGAATGCATTCCCTTGCTCACGACGAAAGTGATTTTAAAGATAATATAGTTGGTATTACAATAGATACTCAAGATTGTAAGCCTATTGAAATTGCGCATATCAATATGCGACGTAAATTTCTATATAAGCAAAATGCTGATATTCTAAAAGAAATGATAATAATCGCTCTTGAATTTATAAATGTTCAAAAACAAAAGATAGAAAATAAACTAATAGAACATTATAGTACAAAACCTTTTTCAGAAATATCACAATATAAAATACTCGACTGTAAAGGAATAAAGCTCTCTAATAGCTGGTAACGTAATTAGTTTTTAGATAGTTTGTTGAAGCACACAAGTAGAATTAAGTAGGTTAAAATATCGTTTCAGGAGGTAATAGGTTGGAAGAAAGTAAAATTTTTAAAAACAAATTAAACAACGTAAATAATACTCCTATTGATAAAGAGACTCTAAATAACTCAAGTATCAAAATTTACATTTTAAATAAGTTAAAGAAAGTTGCTGAAAAACATCAAAAAATTCCATATGTTTTTATTATCTTCGAAACTTTATTATTACTTATTATTATTCCATTTTCTCTTAATAAAATAGTTCCTGCAAATTTATTAATACCCATAACCCTTTTGGGTTCCCTTTTTGTCCTCATTAAGCAAACCAAAATTAATGTTTTTTTTACTAATGGAATTTTTGCAATAATTAAAATAGTTACATTTTTTACATTCATCCCATTATGCGGAGGCTTTCTTATTATATCGGCAATATTTGCTAATTTAGGTGGAAGGCCTATAAATGATTTCTTCTTACTTGGATCCTATATTTTGACTTCTTTCATAATGAATATAATCTTTACAATAAGACATAAAAAATTGATAAAGTATAATAAAACAATTTTTAAAATATCAGCAAATATAGCATCTGGTATTTTTGGTATTGTATTTTTCCTTGTTATGATCTGTACGGGAAAAGATTATAATATCAAAAGCTTAATGGCTGGACCATTTCTTTCAATGCCATTTGTTCAGGGGCTTATAGAGTATTATTCTAGATAACCTAAATTTTTATATTGTTAAATAGAAGAACGTCGTAATATGATATCAATGCCTTTAAAGATATCATACAAATGCATAGAATTGTGAAGAGAGGTTTAAGAATGTCAACGCTTAATGAATTATTATATTATTGTAAAGAAGAAAACTCCTTTGGAGCGGTAATGCTAACAGGACGGTGGGGATGTGGAAAAACTTATCTTATTAGACATGATTTATCTAAACAACTTGGTGATTCTTACATTGTTCTAAGACTCTCACTTTTTGGAGTATCGTCAGTTGAAGTTATTAATCAAAATGTGAAAAAAGCTTACTTTGAAAGCATGATGCTCAATACTAAAAGTTATCTAGAGTTTGGGGATATTGATCAAAATAGCAAAAGCAAGAAACAGCCATTTAGCTTTTTGAGCAAAGCCACTAAAAAAGATATAACCGCAAATGACAGTAAAGGGGTAAGGCTATTTTCTTTTTTTAGAGACTTGGCTAAATGTATTCCAGGGGTTGAAAAAGTTCTTTCCATTAACCCGAGTGATTATATTACCATAGAAAATAAAATCGGTACGAAGAAAGTAATATTGGTCTTTGATGATTTAGAAAGAAGCTGTTTAGACGAAGTAGATGTTTTGGGGTGTATCAACGAATATTGCGAAAATAAACAGTTTAAGACAATAATAGTGGCTAATGAAGAAAAAATACAGACACTAAATGATGAGACTCATAAAGAAGGAGAACATGAAAAACAAAAGGCTGATATGTTTGGCACAAAGATATCTTATAAAGAAATTAAAGAGAAGATTATCACCAGAACTATAAAGTGTACACCTAATTATAAACAAGTTATTACTGAGATTTTGAATGATTTTCAGGATATCGAGGGTTCGTATAAAAAGTTCTTACTCAATCACTTAGAAGGTATAGTAAATGTTTTTACAGCTGGAGAAATTGAAAATATAAGGAGCTTAAAGTGTGCGATACAGGACTTTAAAAGACGATATTAATTAAACATGGATTAGATGGTGAACTCGATAAGTACCTGTTTTCTTTTATTGCTTTTGTAATGTGCTTTAAAGATGGAAAGGTTGAAAAGTCGGACAATTATGGTTTTATTCTTTCAGATTCTAAGGTTGAAAAAATGTATCCGTTATACTATCACAATGTGTATATTTTTAATAGTGTTAAAGCATGGATTGTAGAGGGGGAATGGAATGAAAGTAAGCTAGAAGATGATATAGTTTATTTGTTAAAAGTCAAAAAGAAACCGGAGCCTGAATATATCGTACGCAATAGTCCGCTTATTTTGCTTGATGAGTCAATAATAGAAGATGGATTACCCAAAGTACTCAAGGCAGCCTATGCCGGGAAATTGACCATTGATGAGTATATTATGTTAATTCAAAACATTGCACATGCTCGTAAATTATTATATATATTACCTGTAGAAATTGATATGAATGGTATTGAATCTGGTGTTTCAATATGCCTACATTCAATGGAGGAAAGTGATGAACCAGATTCTCTTGTAAGGAAAATGATTTCTACCGAGGAAATAAAGCAACTTACAGATGATGAAAGAAGAATTTATAACAAAATCTGTAAATATAGAGATAACAATATTAAGATGTTTGCAATAAATAGAAGAATGTACTTAACAGCGTTATCAAAACAAGATATGGCGGGAATGTATCAGTGCGAAATCAAACGCTTTAACTTATTCGATGAAGAAATGGCTCAAGCAGTAGCTACTTTTTTTAAGCGTTTATCAAATGCTGATCGTGTAACTTTCAACCACCTATTCAAAAAAATGTGGGAAAATAGAAGCTCATCTGAGGACCTACAAAAAACCGAATCAATCTCTGGATTGAAAAACTGAAAAAAGAATTATTAAAAAGCAGAGAAGAAGAACTTAAAAGAAAGCATCAGTTACAGGCTGCACTTAGCGAGACTCTTATCGGAATTATAAATTCAACTATTGAAAAGATTAAGTCATTAATTAACACAGAAAGTATAAATAGCTAAATTGTTATATGGCTTGCATTTAATGCAACTGCAACACCTATATTGTAAAGGAGTCAAAAAACAAGTGATTGAGTTAATTTTTAAGTATTCGCAAGCTGAATATGTTAAATCTTATAGACAGTATTTAATAGCAAGTAAAACTATAAGTATTCCAAACATAATCATTTTAGTTTTGGCAATTGCTTTTTCAACTGCCTTTGCAATTTTATCTAAACTGGATACTTGGAGTGTTGCCTTATTAGTAACTTGTTTTTTTCTATTATTAATAGGATTTATATTATATTTTCTTACACCTATTCATGTTTTTAAGAGTACTGCTAAGTTTCATGAAGAATATTATTTGGCTTTTTCTGCTGAAATAATAAGATTCAAGACAGCAACCATAGATTCTGAATTAGCTTGGGAAACATATAAAAAAATTTGGGACAATAAGGATTTCTATTTCTTAATCCAACACCCCAAAGTATATACAGTAATTCCTAAAAGAGCATTCTTAAATGAAGAAGCAATGCAAAACTTTGAGAGACTTGCTGCATCTAAATTGAAAGAATTTAAGCACATTTAATACAATTGACAAAAATTGATATTACAGAATGTTGAGGGAAAATGAAAAAATTAATTTTAATTATGTTGCCAATTGTGATCTTTGTAACAGGATGTAGTAATTCAAGCTACAGTTCCTTTGAAGACAAATTTGAGAAGCTATATTATCAAGTAGCTTCCGTAATTGATATCGAGCATGCATATGATTCAGTCAAAAAATTACAATCAGAAAACAATATCCAGGATGTTGAAGAAATGAAAAACTTACTGGATACAATAAAGGGTAATGTGCCGACAAGTAGTAAGGATGACTTTAAACAGTTGGAAGTACAATACGAGGGCATTTCTTTTTTACAGGGTACATATAGCAGATGGGATAGTCTGACTAATGATGAAAAAAGAAAGTTCAACACAGAACTATGGAGAGCCTACGATTTATATAGGGATCATGAGAAAGTAAAATAGGTTTTAGATGAATTAGAATTTGAAAGTGTTATCTTATTTAAGGGTAACACTTTTTATTGTGTGACAACCTCCGGCTATGCCGGCGGATAAAAAGGCTTTAGCTCTGAACAAAAACTCCTATGATATAATGCAGGCGACTGACAATCGCAAGACAATAAACATAGGAGGTGTCGTATGAGTAACGACATAGAGAGCTTATCACACACAAAAT
>JAEWTV010000132.1 GCA_023397675.1 Bacillota bacterium
GATGTAAAGCGATTAAACCTTTTACGATTTAAACACGTTTAAATATAGCTACTTATCAAGCTAAGATCCGATTAAGGATCACGCACTTTATAGTCGTAAATGTTACTTTTTATCCCATTGTTTGCATTTTTTCAACCGTCCGATCAGACGGTAACGACTCACAGAGGTTTAAAGCAGTTTGCTAAATTGCTTTAAACTTGTATTTAACTAATTTTTAAAAAGCTAGTAAATTGCTAGAATTTACCTTTTGTTTAATTCTTTATTATAATTATATAATTATGTAAATATATTGTCAAGTACTTTCTAAAAATATTTTTTACTTGTTTATTTTATAATTATATAACTGATTATAAAGAACTGATAAAGCGTTTTAACTTTATCTTTATTTACATTATATAACACTGTTTATATAATTGCAAATATTTTTAACTATCAAATTATATAAATGTGTATGTATATGTAAATGTTTCAAAGAGCTAGTGAGGTGTTATAACCTCACCTTGTATATTTACATTATAAAGGTACATATATAATAATGCAAGTACTTTTAACAAACAAATTATATAAATATGTATGTATAAATAGTTTTTTAAAAGTTGTAAACGATTACCGTTATTTTGAAATGATTTACAAGTTATTTATTTTTAAATTCAAATAGTTAAATAAGATTACGTAATTTACAAGTTTTTAAAAGGGTCTAAAGATTTTTTAAGGAACGAAAGAAAAAAAATTTTTTAAAAAAATTCTGAGAGCCTTAAAAGTTAGGAAGGCAAAACGCAAAAATGTAAATGAAAAATATTAAAAATATAGTAAAATTCAGGGATATTGTAGGATTAAGTTATTGATTTATATATATTTTTATTTAATTAAATATATATATTATATTATTATTATTAAACTATTTTTTCTTTATATTTCAATAGCTTACAATTTACAACTAAAATGTAAAAGATGTAAATTCCTTTTAATTCAACGACTTAACTTAATTTGTTATTATAGATATATACATATAATATTACATAGAAGTAATTATAAAATTGTTCTACGTGGAACATCTACAAATGTTAAAGCACTTGTAGAATTGTTAAACGTTAACATTTAATTTTGTTTGTTGTTCATGACTTGTTGTTCATGGCTTGTCGTTCATGGGTGGTGTCATGGTGTGATGTGATGTGCCTTGTTTGCTCGACGTGCTTTGACTGTGTCGCCTTGTCGACGGTGGCGCACTTACGATCGGCATTGATTGATAAACATCTGAACGCAACACGGTGGGGGGACTTTGGACCAGGCGTTGACCAGCTCCGCCGCTTACATACGTAGCAACGCTTAAACTTTTTTAAATTTCGTAGCCAATTCAGACATTCGTCACATTTTAAAAATTCACAACCAGCCAACGTGTAACACGCATCGCAATCCAACACGTCTATGCAACGCATCGACTACCGGGGGGGAGTATTAGACTTCAAATTCTGTTTGTGACTTTCATGCTGTACCTAAAATTTTTTTATATAATATAAAATAAAAACAACATTTTATTTTGGAAATTTAAATGAGCTTTAAATTCTATCAACCCAATAATAAACAAGAAATTGCCTATGATTGTGTTATTAGAGCACTTAGTAAAGTTTTTAATAAATCATGGTTAGAAATATTTGATGAACTTGTAAAAATTGCTAGAGACTTACAAGTAGTTCCTAATGAAGATAAGTGTTTTAATGAATATCTCAAAAACTATACTTTAAAGAAAATTAAAAAGCAAAAACCAACAATTAAAGAATTTTCTAGTACTAACAAAGGAACTTATATTGTTAAGTCATATGGGCATTTAGTTGCTATTGAAAATGGTGATTATTTTGATTGCTGGGATAGTGGAAACTTAAAGATTTACAAGTACTGGACTATTAAAGAGTAATTTATGCTATCATTCAAAAATTTTAAATTAAGTTTTAAAAATTTTTTACCAGTATTTACAAGAACAATCTAGGTATCGTATAATGATTTTGTTAATTCCAATAAAAAATTTCATATTATTCCACCTATATTCTCTGATTAAGTGCAGCAGTATTCATGCTTTAACTATGTTTCTGAATATGAACTGCTGCATAATTTTTACTAGCCCCTGTCCACATTTTTCACTTGTTACTACTACTAACTTTGTGTATATTGTCTATAATAAGGATAAGTTTCAGAAACTTTTACCTATATAGGAGTTATTAACATGACTGTAACTGCTAAGCCAATTGTCATAAGTGATGATGGCACTAAACATGTTGCACTGTCTGAAGGTTCTTACATTGACAATGCATCCATAGACAAAGAATCCCTAGTATCTAAAGATACAGATAATGTTTTAAAAACAGGTTCTGACGGCCAGCTATTAGTAGCTAAGTCAGATCTTCCTACTTCAGTTGCTAAAGATTTTGTTTCTACAGATCCTAACAACCAAGTAACTCTAGGTTCTGATGACAAGCTTTTTGTAGCAGAGAAACCTATTCAAGACTTAGTATCTGCTGCTGATAATGTGCTTGTAGTTAATCCACTTGACAACAAGTTACAAGTAGATCCTGAAGCAATTAAAACTATTGCGAACAAAGAAGCCGAGTCAGTTGCTACTAACTTAGTAGATACTGTTAAGACAGAACTTTCATCAAGTATAGACAAGAACACTGCAGATAG
>JAEWTV010000037.1 GCA_023397675.1 Bacillota bacterium
CTTTAGAAACTGAAGAGAGCTGTGCGGGGAGCGCAGAAAATATCCTTATTGATATTGAATTAGGTCTTTAATTTTTTTTTACTAAGAGGTTTTAAATTATGGCAGATGCGAATATGAAGTATATTAAAGTGGCAGAAGTAATCTCCAAATCTTCTACGTGTCTTAGAAGACAGTATGGGGCAGTTATTGTTAAGGATGATGAGATTGTATCTACTGGATATAATGGAGCACCACGTAAAGAACCGAATTGTACTGATTTAAAGTATTGCTTGCGTGAAGTAAAGAATATACCTCATGGCGAACGCTATGAGTTATGCCGTTCTGTACACGCTGAGATGAATGCAATTATCAGTGCTGGAAGGAAATTATGCATTGGTGCAGATTTATATTTATATGGTTATGATATCAAAGACCAATCAAGAATTGTTCCGGCACCGTGTATGATGTGTAGAAGATTTATCGTCCAGGCTGGTATTAAGCGTATTATTACCTTAAACGATTCCGGTGATGGATTAGAAATAACTGAGGTTAGACCACAGGAAACAGTTGACGCATAAATATTATAAGAAACCGTTGAATACATTGGATTGGTATTCAACGGTTTTATTTTTTCTCTGGATTCCTTCTTTTAAACATTATTGTAAATCAAATAAGTATTGCTTGTAATTCTGAAAAGAATTTCCAATACAAGTTATGATAAGAAATCTTTAAAAGGAGTGAATGATATGTCAGTTAATGGACAGATAATTCCTAGATATCTTCATCCGTCTGACACAGTGCAGATTAACGATAATACGACATACACTGATTATACTTCAGACAATACCGGCATTGTACGTTATCTCTGCTTGTTTGCCTCGCCGAAGGGTCGTACTAAACTGATGAAGTTTAATAACCTGACGGAGTGGCTTGAAGAGTACGGTAATCCGGATTATCGTCTGTATGGTCAGGCCTCATATATGCCGTATACGATGCTTAGCACGGGCTATGCTTCTTGCCAGTGCCTTCGTGTAGTCGCTGAAGATAGTACCTATGCTAACCTCATTCTCGTAGTTGGTTATAAGAATAACGGTGGTAAGCTTAGTCTTAAGTTTAAGGTGTATAGTCAGTCGGAACTCCGTTCGACGGAAGATCTTACGACTATTGCTAATTCGCTTGAGACTACAGTTGCCGATGCCGATGGCTATAAGTGGCTTCCGATCGCTACGTTCTGGAGCCTTGGTCGCGGTATTTATGGTAACGACTTCCGTGTTCGTATTACGCATGATAAGGCTTCGGATAAAGAAAATACGTATAAGAACTACAATTTCTCTATCCTTAGCACTGAAGAGGATGCTACTCTTCTTGAGAAGTTCAATGTAAGTTTCTACATTGATGCCACTGATCCGCTTACGAAGAAATCGATCTACATCGATGAAGTTGTAAACGATGAAGATGGCAATGGTTCTCAGAAGGTTAACATGGAGTTCTTCCATGATAATTACGAAAAGCTGTTTGATCAGTATGTTTCGATTTATAATGGAACTTCTTCAGAAGCTAAGACCGAGAAAGTTAGCCGTCTTCCGAGCATTACTGCTCCTTCGACGACTGTCCTCTACGTTCTTACGCAGAAGGATACAGTTGCTAATAAGGAAGCTGGTAATTACATCTACAATTCGGCTAGTGGTCAGTATGAAGCTTCTGCCATTACGATTCAGGATGTTGCAACTCTGCCCGCCATTGGTAGCATGATTACGAATACGTACTATCATGTGACTACTGGTGATGCAAGTGCTGCTGCTGGTACGTATTGGTATAAAGCTGCTGACGCTTCTCAGAATCCGAGCCAGCTTGCTGTTAGTAACTATCCGCAGACAGTTACTGAACTGCCGAATACGCAGGTTTATACTCCTGGTACGGTGTATGAACTTACTCAGGCAGAAGGCACAAAGAATGCAGGTACGCTTTGGACTGTCGATGAGGCTTCGAAGACTTACGTTGCTTATACGGCACCTGCTGCTGAAGAGAAAGAGCCTCTTGATCTTACGATCGAGACTTGGGATATGTTCGGCTATAACCGTGTAACTGGTGATATGGATACTCATATGGAGATTGCTGATGGTGCTTCTTCCATCACGATCATGAACATTGAGGGTATTGCTCTCCAGAACGGTTCCGATGGTTCCATGGCTGCAGATAAACCGGCATCTACTCGTGAGGCAGCATTTGAGGCAGCATTTACAGCTGCTCTCGGTGGCAAGCAGGATCGTATGATTCTGAATAAGCGTCGTACTCCAGTAGAGCAGATGTATGATGCAAACCTTTCTGTCAATCTTAAGAAGGCTATGGCTACACTCGCTATCCAGCGTGGTGATATGATGGTCTATCTTGATTGCGGTCTGCTTCAGACGACTGCTGACCTTAAGAGCATGGCTAATTCCCTGACTTCGTCTACGGATACATACCTTGTTTCTCTGAACTCTGGTATGATGTATACGAACGATCCGATTACGGGTAAGAATATTCCTGTTTCGATCCTTCTTTGGATGGCTTCTGCTTATCCGGTTCACGTTGCTAACTATGGTTGGTATACTCCATTTGCCGGTGAGCGTTATGCTATCATCTCTGGTTATTCTTCTAATAAGAAGATTAAACCGGTTTATGATGAGGATCTTGATGCAGATACTCTTGAAGAGCTGTATGCGGATTATCATATCAACTACATTCAGGCACTGGATGAGGATACATTCGTTCGCGGTACCCAGATTACTGGACAGCATAAGACGAGTGACCTTTCGAAGGAAAATAACGTCATGGTTACACTTGAAATCAAGCGTAAGATTGAGCGTATGATTTCTCGTAATCGTTACAACTGGACTGATGCTCAGGCCATCAAGAACTTCAAGGATGATTGCACTCAGGTGTTCAGCAGCTATGCTGGTACTCGTTGCGAGAGCCTGTCGATTGATGTTAAGCAGTCCGCTTGGGAGAAGACTCGTTACATCCTTCATGCTTATCTGGAAGTTTCCTTCCGTAAGTATCAGGAACGCGGTATCGTTGAGATCG
>JAEWTV010000116.1 GCA_023397675.1 Bacillota bacterium
GAATACATATATTATTACAATAACAAACGAATTAAGGTCAAACTAAAAGGACTGAGTCCTGTTCAGTACAGGATTCAATCCTCATTAGTTGCTTAATTAATCTGTCTAGCTTTTTGGGGTCAGTTCATTTCAGGTGATTTTTTATATCAAAGAATTTTTCTATAATATATTATTCCTTCTCATGAGAAAAAGTCCCGTTAAACATACATCCGAAAAGAAGATTTGCGTCATCTGCGTCGTGGGCAACAATTTCTACACTATCAATTTTTGCATCTGAAAACAACTTAATGAATGCTATGTACTGAGTTAATTTAGATTTAAGATTAAGCTGGTCACCTTCAGATGTTATTAATTCCACCTTGCCCTTACACTTTTCGATTACCTCAAAAAATTTGTCAATGTCTGTAATGTTGTTGATTTTCATTTTCATAAATTCTAGCCCTCCCTTTGCTACGTCTAATGTTTTATATATTATTATAATAACATAATGTTAAATATCAGTAAACACACATGAAAATCAAAAGGTTTTACTACTTTTGTGATAATTTATATACAAGCTTTTGTTCAAGCTTATCAATAACAATTGCATAATGCTTAATTTCAAAAAATCTTTCATCGTTGAAATAAATAACCAGCTTGGCGGTATTTCTTTTAATAGCATCTCTTTTATAAGATACTACTGTATTAAGATCTACAGTATTAAACCCAAAAATAAGATAGTTACGTCCTATACCAACTCTGTTGATGCATATATAAACAATTGGTGCAAAAAGCAGCAGAACAGGTACAAAAAACCCTGGTGAACGTACATTATAAATTATCATCATGTTAAAGAAGAGATAGTATGCTGCTAATAATAAACCAGTTAGAATAAACATAAGCTTCTGTGGATTTAATATTATAAGGCCATCAATCTCCTTAAGGTATTTTTCATATAAAAGCTGTGTTACTGCCAATGGCACCAGAAACCAAAAAAGGCAGTTGGTAAAAACGTAGAATATTTTATCAATTGAGCTTACATAAATTTTATCTGAAACAATTGAAAATAAAGGTGTTAATAGAATAAGCAGTACTCCCGAAAGAAGGAATGAATCCATACCGTTTCTGCGAAAATTATTAATCATCCTCTTCCTCCTCAGAAGGTGCAGTTTCCTCCAGATGCTTTTTCTGTGCCGCATAAGCCCTTATTACATTAAGGTCGGTGATTTCATCAACATGCACTTCGGCACCGCATTTTTTGCAATTAGCTACAAGAGCCTCATATGAAAAGCTAATACCTTCCATATCTATGTTAATTACTTCACCCTTTATATTAAATTCAACATCATCATTGCAATTATAACAAAATGTCAGTTTTTCCATTGTTCCTCCATGTTACCAAAGTTTTTTTCTTGCCTATTTATTATTCTCCATTTTTAAGTTATTTCCTTCATTTACATTGAATCTTATTAGTCTGAATGTATTAACTGTTATTTTTTATTTAAAATAAATATTGACAATTCCTATCAAATTTATTATATTAAGCATATAGGAATACTAGGAAATGAATGGAGCGTATTATGAAGATATCCACCAAAGGCAGATACGGACTAAGAGCAATGGTTGACCTTGCAGCTAATTCAAAAGGTGAATATATACCACTGAGTGATATAGCAAAACGTCAGGATGTTTCCGAAAACTACCTTGAACAGGTATTTGGAACATTACGAAAGACTGGTCTGGTCAAAAGCATAAAAGGAGCACAGGGTGGTTACACAATTTCAGACAACCCTTCAAGGATTACTGTAGGCTCAATTTTAAGGGCTCTTGAGGGTGAACTTTCAGTAGTCGATGATCTAGAAGCACAGAAAAAATCAGGTAACATAATAGAACAATGCATTAGTGAGAAGGTATGGGAAAGTATAAATAAATCCATAAACGGAATAGTAGATACTATAACGCTTGAGGATTTGACAGAAGAGTTCCTACGGATAAAGAACAGTAATGAGTTTATGTTTTACATTTAGAATCAATATTACCCATCATCATAAATTAATTATTTTATTGTAAAGGAGATATCATTATGAGTGAAAGAAAATTAAAATTTGATACACTGCAGGTTCATGCAGGTCAGAAGCCGGACCCTACAACAGGTTCGAGGGCAGTTCCCATTTATCAGACTACTTCATATGTATTTGAAAACTCAGAGCATGCAGCTGATCTTTTTGCATTGAGAAAACCGGGCAATATTTATACCAGAATTATGAACCCAACCAATGATGTGTTTGAACAGAGAATAGCAGCTCTTGAAGGCGGTATTGGAGCACTTGCTGTTGCATCAGGCTCTGCTGCAATTACATATTCAATACTGAATATTGCTGGAGCTGGTGACGAAATAGTTTCTGCAAGCACTCTTTATGGTGGAACCTACAATCTTTTTTCAACAACTCTCCCAAGACTGGGCATTAAAACTGTATTTGTAAATCCAGACGATCCACAGAACTTCCAAAAAGCTATTAATGCGAAAACAAAAGCCATATATATTG
This sequence comes from Bacillota bacterium, assembly GCA_023397675.1. GTDB lineage: Bacteria > Bacillota > Clostridia > Acetivibrionales > JANLFN01 > JAEZTC01. The sequence continues at coordinate 2,526 of JAEWTV010000116.1, forward strand.
AATCAATAGGAAACCCGGGAACAAACCTGGTAGATATTGAGGCAGTTGCAAAAATCGCTCATGACAATGCAATACCTCTCATTATTGATAATACTTTCGGTACACCTTATCTTATAAAACCGATTGAATTTGGTGCTGATATTGTTGTACACTCAGCAACAAAATTTATTGGCGGACACGGAACTTCAATAGGTGGTGTTATCGTAGATGCTGGCAAATTTGATTGGGCAGCATCAGGAAAATTCCCTGGTTTTACCGAACCAGACACAAGCTATCACGGATTAAGGTATGCACAGGACGTAGGAGCTGCTGCATTTATCCTTAAAGCAAGGGTCCAGCTATTAAGAGATACAGGAGCAGCACTTGCACCGTTTAACTCCTTCTTATTCCTTCAGGGCTTGGAAACTCTTTCGCTCAGAGTTGAAAGACATGTATCCAACGCTAAAAAAATTGCCGAGTTCCTGAGTAATCATCCACAGGTCTCATGGGTTAACTATCCTAGCCTTAAGGGCAATAAATACTATGACCTTGCAAGTAAGTACTTCCCAAAGGGTGCAGGTTCAATATTTACTTTTGGAATAAAGGGAGGAGCTGAGGCAGGTAAAAAATTCAGCGACAGCCTTGAAATATTCTCACTCCTTGCTAACGTTGCAGATGTAAAGTCACTTGTAATACACCCGGCAAGCACAACTCATTCACAGCTTTCGGAGGAAGAACTGATTGCAGCAGGTGCAGCACCTGAACTTGTAAGGCTTTCAATAGGTATCGAAGATGTAGATGATCTTATCTATGATATAGATCAGGCTCTTAAGAAAGCTGCACAATAATTATTCTAAAGGATTTATTTTAATAAGTTGCATTATTATTTTGAAAGGGATAAAATCATTGTTGAAAATAATTAACAAGATTTATCCCTTTTTATTTTGAACAATATATGGGAGGTTAAAAAATATGTCCAAAATTGCTGAAAATCTTACCGACCTTATAGGAAATACACCATTGTTAAGGTTATCAAATTACAGCCGCTTTAAGGATATAAGCACGCCTATTATTGCAAAACTTGAATATTTTAATCCCGCCGGGAGTGTAAAAGACAGGGTTGGTTTTGCAATGATCAGGGATGCAGAGGAAAAAGGTCTTATAAAAAAGGGTTCTGTCATAATTGAACCTACCAGTGGGAATACAGGTGTAGGACTTGCTTTTGTAGCTGCTGCAAGAGGCTATAAGCTTATACTAACAATGTTGGATACGGTAAGCATTGAAAGAAGAGCTCTTTTAAAGGCACTTGGAGCAGAAGTAGTACTTACTCCAGGTTCAGAAGGAATGCCCGGTGCTATAAAAAAAGCCAATGAAATTGCACAATCAATCCCTGGTTCATATATACCGCAACAGTTTGAAAATCCCGCAAACCCTGATATACATAGAAAAACAACTGCTGAGGAAATATGGCGCGATACTGACGGAAAAGTAGACATTTTTGTTGCCGGAGTAGGAACAGGTGGAACAATTACCGGAACTGGCGAGGCTTTAAAACAAAAGAATCCAAATATTAAAATAGTTGCAGTTGAACCTCAGGATTCGCCGGTTTTATCCGGTGGAAGGCCTGGACTTAACAGGATACAGGGACTTGGGGCAGGCTTTATACCAGATGTGCTGAACATGAAGATACTAGACGAAATAATTCCTGTTAGAACAGAGGATGCTTACGAGGCAGCAAGGGCTCTTTCAAAAACAGAAGGACTTCTTGTGGGTATTTCAGCAGGTGCTGCCGTACATGCCGCAACCAAGCTTTCAAAGAAGGCTGAAAACAGGGGTAAGACTATTGTAGTTCTTCTTCCGGACACGGGAGAAAGGTACCTCTCAACACCATTGTTTGAATAATGTATACTCACAAAAACCCGCTATTTATCCTATTGGATACAATAGCGGGTTTTTTAGCACTTTACATCAAAGGTGCTTAATTCATCTTTAAAGCTTTGTGCATCTTTTCTGACTAACCTTTTGTTCCTTTTTAAGAAGGTAAAACGTTTCTGCCGCTTGTCAATTAATGCTCCCTGCAAATTTTTACTCGCTTCCACTGTTAACAGGCTATTTTGCTGTTTTAAACCTTGCATACCGATTGACATATACATCACCTCCGTGTGAATGGCATCCCTAAAAGGGAGCTGTCAAAGGGTTAACTGTTCTATTGTGTTCTATTATATATATCGGATTTTTAAACATTAAATATAATAAGCATTGCTTGTCTGATATAATTACATTTGAAATAGTAAAAAAATCAGGAGATGATTGTAAATGAAACCCATAATCGGAATACCTATTGGAGATGCTGCAGGTATTGGACCTGAAATATCATTAAAGGCTTTAATGAATTCTGAAATAAATACACTTTGCAGCCCTGTATTAATTGGAAATATTGATGTTGTTCAAAATATAAACCATAATTTTAATCTGGGACTGGATTTTAATATTATTGATGACCCCCGAAACGGTTGTTGTAAAGATGGGATAATAGATTTGATTAATTTGGACAACATAGATGCAGGGAGAATTGAATATGGCAAAGTTCAGGCTGAAGCAGGAAAAGCTGCCTATGGATATATAAAAAAATCTATAGAGCTTGCAATGGATAAAAAAATTGATGCTGTTGCAACTACGCCAATAAACAAAGAGGCTATAAAGGCTGCAAAGGTAGATTTTATAGGACATACCGAAATGTATGCAGCTTTAACCGAGACGGATGATCCTCTTACGATGTTTCAGGTTCGCAATATGCGCATATTCTTTTTAACCAGACATGTATCGCTTAGGGGCGCTTGTGACCTTATTAAGAAGGACAGGCTTGTACGCTATATAAAAAAATGCAGTATTGCATTGAAAATGTTGGGCTTAGAAGAAGGAAACATAGCTGTTGCTGGCTTAAATCCACACAACGGAGAACATGGGCTTTTTGGTACAGAGGAAATGGATGAAATAATACCTGCTGTAGAAACTGCCAGAGAAGACGGATTCAATGTAACCGGACCAGTGCCTGCCGATTCTGTTTTTGCACAGGCGCTTAAAGGCAAATATAGTGCGGTTTTATCTTTGTACCACGATCAGGGACATATTGCAGCTAAAACTGTCGATTTTGAAAAAACTATTTCAATGACTGTGGGAATGCCTTTTATACGGACTTCGGTAGATCATGGCACCGCATTTGATATTGCTGGAAAGGGCATTGCAAACCCTGTCAGCATGGAAGAGGCTATCAGACTTGCAACAGAATATGCTTTAAAATATAAACAGATTTTATAAGTTGGATGAGAAATAAATGAATGTAATGCAGTTATCCAAAATCGCTCTGCAAGCGGGTGAAATCCTTCTTGTAAGTGGTGCTGAGATTTATAGGGTTGAAGATACAGTCAAGCGGATTTGTAAAAGCTATAAGGTCGAATCTGATTGCTTTGTAATGCCTTCGGGGATATTTCTGACCTTGTATGGACCCGGCAATGAGCCTGTTACACTTGTCAGGCGGGTAAGGATAAGAACTCTTGATTTGGGTCGTATTGAAATGATTAATTCCTTTTCATGGAGAGTTAAAAAAAATCAGCTATCATTCGAAGAAGCTTCGGTAGAATTAAATAATATACTTAAAATAAAAAGATATGGATATTTAAATAGACTTTCAGCAGCAGCGGTTACAGCACTGGTTTTTACACTGCTGTTTCACGGAAGCATATGGGACGCCTTGGCGGCAGCTTTTATTGGTGTGTTGATTTATATTGTTAATGAACAAATCATAAAAACAGGAGTTTTTCAATATTTTGATTTGTTTGTTTCAGGTTTTATAGCTGGGGTAGGAAGCCTTTTGGCAGCCAACACTTTTCAAGGACTTAATGTGTATAAAATAATCATCGGGGCAATAATGATTCTTGTTCCGGGTGTCGCCATAACTAATGCTATAAAAGATGCGTTGAATGGGGATATTGCTTCAAGCACCATAAGGATGGCCGAAGCAATATTTATAGCTGTTGCAATTGGAGCAGGTGTGAGTACAGCTTTGTATCTGGGTTTGAGGTAGAAAAGAGGCTCTTTGTGAAGGAACTCTTATACTCATTTATAGGCAGCATAAGTTCCGGACTTATATTTAATGCAAGCAAAAACAAATTAATATGGATAGGTCTTTCAGGTGCTGTGGGATGGTTGGTTTATTATCTCTTGTACAGTAGTGGTATATCCCTTGTTTTTGCGACATTTGCCGGTGCAGTAGCAGTTGGGACTTACAGTGAGGCGGCAGCAATTATTTTGAAATCACCAGCAACCATTTTTTCAATTCCGGGAATTTTTCCTTTGGTTCCGGGAATAGCTGCATATACAACGGTTCAGTATATTGCTGAGAACAAGTTGGCAAAAGCAGCAAATGAAGCAATTACAACCGTTGCCAGTGCAGGCGCCATAGCTTTTGGAGTAATGGTAGTATATGCTGTTTTTCGATATTCATCGCGTATTAGAAAATTAAGAAATCGCTTTAATAAGTAAAAAGCTCTGATTTTTTCAGAGCTTTTAATGATAGGCGTTTAAACCTTAGTGAATTTCAGGCTGTCCCAGTTTATCAAAGTGATTTATAAAACTGTTAACATCTATAACGGGCTCCTGACAAGCATGGTTCTCGCATATATATGCAGAGGTTTTACCGTTAACTGTCTTATAATTATTAATAAAAGGGATGACCTTTTCGGTTTCCTGATCACCCGCAGCAGCATATATTACAGTGGTAAAAGGATTATAGCTTCTATTGATAGCACTGATAAATTCATTTTTTGCTTCAAAGCTGTTGTCCAGTATTATCACTTCCTTAGTGGATGATACATTGAAAAGGACGGACGATAAAAAGAAACTGTATCCCATGGGAGATGCCTTCACAGTGCCTCCGAAGGAATTAAACAGCTTTTCGGCTGTTTGCATATAACTGCTGTTTCCAGTCAGATGGTATAATCTTATGCAGTTCATTGCTGCAACCGAGTTTGCGGAAGGAATCGCACCGTCATATATTTCTTTGGGGCGTGTGATCAGCTTTTCACTGTCTGAACCATAGATGTAAAAACCTCCGTTTTCACCATCCCAGAATAGTTTCATCATATTCTCCATAAGATCGACAGCCTTTGAAAGATATTCTACCTTAAAGGTTGTCTCATAAAGCTCTATCAAAGCCCATATTAGAAAGGCATAATCATCTGCATAACCCTTATGTGCCGTATCACCGTCGCGGTATCTTGCCATTAGCCTTCCATCTGATTTCATAATCATATTTTCAAGTAAGAACGAAACAGAAGATTCTGCAGCATCGAGATATTTTTTGTTCTGAAGCACTCTTGCACCTATCGAAAGTGCCGCACACATAAGCGAATTCCAGGCTGTAAGAACTTTGTCATCCTTATAAGGATGTACTCTTTTTTCACGATAATCAAATAATTTTATTCTACAGGCTTCAACGAAATCCAATTCTTCGTCCTTCAAATCGGATTTTAAAAGATTGGGTATGTTTTTCCCTTCAAAATTGCCGTGGGGAGTTACTCCGAGTAAGTCAGAGAATTTTTTGCCGTCCTGCGCACCAAGAATTTGGTTGATTTCATCATAAGACCATAGGTAAAACTTCCCTTCAACACCTTCAGAATCTGCATCCTCGGCGGAATAAAAGGCCCCTTCCCCAGAACGCATTGCTCTCAGAACGTAATCAAATATCTTTTCAGCAACCCTTGAGAATTTAAGGTTTTTTGTTGCCTGATATGTTTCGATATAGGAAATCGCCAGCAAAGCATTATCATAAAGCATTTTCTCAAAATGGGGTACAAGCCACTTGTTATCGGTAGAATATCTACTGAAGCCATAGCCAATATGGTCGAAAATACCTCCACGATACATGCAAGAAAGGGTGTTTTCAACCATTTCAAGTGCCGAGGGCTCCTTGTACTGGTACCAGTACCTCAGAAGGAAAAGAAGATTATGAGGTGCTGGAAATTTTGGGGATCCGCTGAAACCGCCAAAATCGGGATCATAAAAGTGCTTCAGGTTTTCATAAGCCTCGTGCACAATGTCTTCTGATAGACCTTGCGATTCGTTCTCATCTTGTTGTAACGCTTCATTAAGCAAACCGGTTATTTTCTCGGCAGATCCAGTTATTGCATTTTTGTCCTTTTTCCATGCTTTGATAACTCTATCCAAAATGGTCAAGAGGCCAGGCATTCCCATTCTATCTGTTTTAGGGAAATAAGTACCTGCGTAAAATGGCTTTTTATCTGGGGTTAGTATTACCGTTAGGGGCCAACCGCCGCTGCCTGTTAAGGCTTGGCAGACTGACATGTAAATGTGGTCAATATCAGGCCGCTCTTCACGGTCAACCTTTATAGAAATAAAATGTTTGTTGAGTACACGTGCAACTTCTTCATCTTCAAAGCTTTCACGCTCCATGACGTGGCACCAGTGACAGGTGGAATAGCCTATGCTAAGAAATATAGGCTTACCTTCGCCCACAGCTCTTGAAAAAGCTTCGGGGCCCCAAGGATACCAGTCTACCGGGTTGTGGGAATGTTGCAAAAGGTAGGGCGATTTTTCCTGCAAAAGTTTGTTTGTATATTTGTGTTCCGGCATATGCTTCAACTCCTGTAAAATGTATTCGATTTATTATTACCCGGAATTGGAGGTTTTAAAAAAGAAAATGAGGAAGATGTTTCGGGGCGGGTATTGGTTATTGATAATCCTATCATGTTATTATAATCTTATCTTAAGATATATCTTTCCGATTGAAGAGTGATGCAATCAAATCGTGTTATTAATCTGTAGGGATGATAATAGTAGATAAATTACAATTGACTAAATTTAAACTATAAAATATAATAGTAAGTATACATATTATATGAATACTTACTATTATAAAAGGAGTTTGTAATGGAAATAGAAAACATATTAGGCTATTTGCTAAATACAAGTGCACGATTTATAAAAAGAAAAATGGATAGAGAATTGGAGATTTATAACATTACAACGTCTCAGTGGGCTATACTTAAGTTGCTGGATTCTAAAAATGAGTTAACGCAGGCACAAATAGCAGATGCATTATTGGGAGATCGATCTACTGCAGGCACTGTAATCTTCAAATTAATTGAAAAGGAATATGTAGAGAAAAATTTGGATTCTATTGATAGAAGGTCATATATAGTTAGGTTGACTCCAAAAGCAAGGGGGATTATTAAGGATATTGAAAAAAAGACAGAGGATATATCGGCATTGGCATTAAATGGATTAGCCGAATGTGATATTAATATACTTTTCCAATCATTAAAAAAGATTATTACTAATCTATCAAAGGAGGAATAATCAATGTAGTCTTATTTTCAATCTACGGTATTTCAGAAGCGATATATTATAAGTACTGGAAAACATGTGGTTTTGCATTGCTTACTATATTCATCCTATCTGTTTCTATATTTACTTAGAAGGTATAAAAATATATGATCATATTATCGGATAAAATTAATATAAGGGAGATGTGCTTTAATGCTCGGAAAATTGCTTTCAAAAATCTGTCCATTATTTTTAGTTCCTGAAAATAATCCGGTTGATGAAGAAAAGTACTTAGGCGATAAGAAAAATGACGTTTCTATTTATGAGGAACGAAATAATAAAAATATTTATCCTCTGATTAGCTTTAAAGATGAACAAACAATAATTAACAAACTTTGTCTAGTTGATTTTAAGGGTGACACTATTTATAAAAGCATTGAATTACAGCAGGTGGAACAGAACAATTCTGTTCATTTTATTGCAATTATGTATAGAAATGATTCTGAATCTGATATTTACTATACGAAAGGTTTGAACCTTAGTGCTGATAGGTTTAAGTCCTTAATGAACAAAGTGACATTAATTGAGACTTCCATGAAAGTACACTTTGAGGTTACTAAAAAGGGCATGGATGCCTATCTATCCTTAATGGATAGACAAGACAGAAGCATAGTAATTAAAATAAAGGAGAATAAAAATAAAGTAGACAGCTTTGGAATTATAGCACCAATCGGAAATATGAGTGAAACCCCGGATAAATTTCCTATCATTTACTTGAAAAAATTTAATATGGTTGAGCAAAAAGGAACAGAGATATTTATTAAAATAAACGGGAAAAGTCTGGAGCCTTTTAAGCTTATTCCCCTGTTTAATTTTAAAAGAGTTTATTTATCCAGATATTCTTATTTTAATAATATTAAAGAGTTAAATAATAATTTTACCGGTATAATAGAACCTATAGAAGTTACTACGGATGTAGATGAAATAGCTATAAGCAATAGTATATATTCAATTGCTTTAAATAATGGATATCCCGAAATAAAATGTGTAAAAAGAATTGATAAAATTGGCGAAATGAGAATAACCTTTTCTCCAGCAATACCTGATATAATTTCATTGAAGAATAATACAGAAATTCAAGGACACTTTTCAATTAGCGTCGATGAGATTACGGGTATAATGGGAGGTGCTTATTTGATAAAGAAAAACAATGATTCTGTTATATTTCAAATAAATCCCACAAAGGGTTGGCAGCCAATGCCTGGTAAGCTATGGATGAGTACTTACCTGTGGAACTGTGATATAAAAATAATGGAGAATAAATTGCATGTAGTATCAAAGTGGAATCGTACGGAAATAAATCCAGGCTACGAAAGTATAAAGATGAAGTAAGTAAAGTATTCTGATATGCTCGCCTTGTGGTAGACAGTTTAAATAATAAAAACTGTTTGCTACAAGGAGAAGCATTTTTTATGAGCCGAAAAAGTAAATTTTCAACAGACAAGAAGTTAAAATACGTTCTCAAATGCATAGAAGGAAAAGATTCAGTTAGACATACCGCAACTCTAATTGGGATAGATGGAACAACTCTAATACAATGGATTCGAAATTATCAATCCTTAGGAATTGACAGTCTAAAGATGTTTCGGGGACGTTTCTCAAAAATTTATACATATTATACCATATTAAATATAAATATGGTATAATATGTAATTATATAGGAGGTGTTGACGATGCCAAGAAAGGCAAGAGAAAAATATTCTGAAAGTATATACCACGTTATGTGTAGGAGCGTGTCTGAATTGCAGCTATTCAGAGATGGTGATGATAAGAACTATTACCTTTCACTATTAAAAAGGTACACAGAAAAGTTTAAGTGTAGTATTTATGCCTATTGCCTTATGGACAACCATCTTCATCTGCACTTTGATCCAAAGGGCTATGATATATCGAGGTTCATGCACAGTACTAATACAGCTTATGTACGGTATTACAATCAAAAGTATAAAAGACATGGACACCTGTTCCAGGAAAGATTCGAAAGCAGGGTCCTTAGTAGTGATCATTATAACCTTGCAGTATCAGCTTATATTCATAATAACGCGAAAGACATTGAGGACTACCATGGTAGGGAGGAGGAGTACCCATATTCCTCATACGGCATATATCTTGGTATAAAGAAAGATATCCTCGGCTTAGTAGATATGAGTTTTATGATGAGCCTTCTCAACATGCATGAAAAAAAGACCTTTATAGTGCGTTATAAGGAGTTCGCAGTACTTCAAAAAGAGATAGGGATTGAGACAAAAAGTATTAAGGAAATGACGAAAGCCCTTATAAATGAATACTTTAGCGGACGAAAGGTAATATTAAGAGACATCTCTCCGGGGCGTGTACTGTCATATATGACAGATAAGCTGATGACAACGAGATCTGGGGAACTGTTTATGAAATCAAAGAAGAAAGCAGCAGAATACAGGGCATTTTGTGCATATGTAATGAGGGTGTTGTGTGGGCTTACATATAAAGAAATTTGTGAAAATCTATATAACATAACAATTTCAGGGTGTTCAAGCATGTGCAACAGGGGCTTTGATTTAATAAATGAAAATGAAGGGTATGGGGAGATGTTTAACGCATTAATGGAGCAGGCAATTTAGAGCTGGTGAAATGACCAGTAATTGAGAAACGTCCCCCCTCCCTTGGAATTCTTGTGGGTAGAATTGGTGCAACGGTGCCAATCTAATTTGTTTCCTGCATTGATATAAAACGTATGGGACTCTTCTAATTTGCCGATGTATTCAATGTTCTATTTTTTATTATATCTTCTATTGAAATATCTGGATTAGTATACCTTTTCTTATTTACGGTTGAGATACCAATTTCAATAGCTTGTTTAGGACACCAGTGAAAACAGGCCAAGCATTGTGTGCATTTTTTTCCCCAGTTTGGATTTTTGTCTGATAATTTTATGTTTTTTACTGGACATATACTTACACAGATAGAGCAATGTATGCATTTATCTGTTACTGTAAATTTACTTGGAGTTTTATATACATATTTTGCAAAAGTACCAGTGATAAAACCTTTTAAATGATACTTAAATTTATTATTCCCCTCAAGCCTTAAAATGCAGCGTTTATTAATATAGGATGATATTTCCGAGACTTTCTCATTTGATTTTAAAAGCCTTTGTTTCTGGACTTCAATAGGGTTTGTGTAATCACGAACTATAAGTGAATTTCCTGGCATATCGATGATAAATCCAGAAGAAAGTGAAAGACCAATTTTGTTTAAATGTTTGTTAAGCGTAAATAAACAATGCCCAGGACCTGCATTACATGTTGCAACAGCAAAAATGTACGGCTTTGTTTTAAATCTAATTTTTCTAATGAAATTTTTAACAATATCAGGGATAGTTTGAAAATAAACTGGGAAAACAAAACCTATGGCGTCTGTAGTAATCTCAATTTGCTTTTGATGTGTATAACAAGCTAAATCTATTATATTAACTTTGTCATTAATTTGAATTCCTAGCTGTCTTGCAATAGATAAAGAATTTCCTGTACCTGAGAAACAGTATATACTTGTACTCATATTAACACCGTCCTATAAGTGATTTAATTAATTAATTGTTCTCTCATGCTTATCTTTGTCCTCGCTGAAAAAATACTAGAATGCGTTATTGAGATCTTTGATACTCTTTCTGAAAAACTGGGTGTCCAGACTTTTCAAGAGCTTTTTCCGGTCATTCTTACTGACAATGGAACTGAATTTCAATTCCCAAAGAGGCTGGAATGTGATAAAAACGGTGAGATCCGAACAAAGATTTATTACTGCAATCCAAATAGCTCATGGCAGAAAGGAATGATTGAGAAGAACCATGAATACATACGCTATATCATTCCAAAAGGTCAAAGTCCGGACCTCTATAGTCAGAAAGAGGCCACACTTTTAATGAACAACATCAACAGTGAAGCAAGAGACAGCCTGAATGGCTGCACCCCATTTAGACTGTCTCTCATGCTCTTAAACGGCAAACTGCACAAACTACTGGGGCTGGTGGAAATACCACCAGATGAAGTTACACTGCAGCCATCACTGTTGAAATAACTAAAGCAATACTGGAATCCACTGCCGAATTTATTCTTGCATTAAAAAGGCATGTGGAATTTAGTTTTGCACACTGTTTCAGATGTCTGTTTGCCATGCAGAAATCAGGTAAACAAACACCCTTAAAGTCATTATATAGCTTGTTTGTTGCTTCGTAAAGCAGGAGAATAACGATGTAAGTCCTGCATTTTCAACACTTTCAGAATATCACGAATTTGCCTTTTCATTTAACGTTTTATTATCAAAAGCTTTAAAGGTATGTTTTTATTACAGTACATGTATTTGGGTTATATGGGGGATACTACTCAGGTTGTTTGCCTGATAGAAGTAAATAAGGATATGGAAGTTTTATAACTAATTTAAAGTATATTGATAAATATGTGTTGTTAAGAATGGTATACACAACACCTGCTGACGACTTTGAGTATTTGAGAAACGTCCCCCTTCCTATTGAAAATTATAATTTCCCCGGTTGGTCCTTGATTATTATAGAGAAACATATTATAATTTAATCAATGATTAAATCAATGATTAAACATTCTGCTTTAGAATTGGAGGTTACTGTTTTGAATTCAAATGTGAAAGACTCAAGCAAAGAAAAAATCCTTGGAGTAGTTTTAAAATACATATCAGAGAATGAAACACATCAAATTACAATAAGAGAAATAGGTCGGCTGGCAGGAGTAAATTCGGCTGCAATAAGCTATTACTTCGGTTCAAAGGACAATCTGATACAGGAAGCCTGTAAATATTATTATGATTTGGGAAACAAGATATTCGAGGAGTTAAAAACTGAGGACGGCGATCCCAGGGATAAACTGAAGAGTTTCTTTATTAATTATACAAACCATATGTTTAAGTTCCCGGGGTTTCTAAAAGCACAAATATCCCAGTATATTAGTGAAACTCAAATCCGCACTGATGTCGTTGCCTGGCTTCAAAGCAATTGCAAGTATCTTGCTGATTGTATCGGGCAGGCTACAAAAGAACAAAGTCAAGAAATACTATACTTCAAATCCATTCAACTTTTATCAAGTATTGTATATCCTTTCTTACTCAATAAATACAACTGCGCTTTTGGAGGATTAAATTTTGGAGATGAAGTAATAAGGGTCAAATATATTGATACAATGCTTGATGGTGTGTTATAAACCAACACATATGAAAGGTGGAGTAGAAATGAAAGTTAAAGTTTTATATCATTCGATTACCGGGAATACCAGAAAAATTGCCGATGCAATAGCTGGTGAGGTAGGTGTTGATGCAGAGAGTATTGCAAGCGGACAGTATGAGGTAACCGCTGATGTATTGTTTCTGGGTGATGGGAATTATGTAAGTAATATTCATAAGGTTACAAAAGAACTGATTAATTCGTTGAAAAATCAAGATATTAAGAATATTGCTGTTTTTGGTACTTATGGAGGTATGAATAATGCCAGACAAAAAATGATTGAGCTCATCAAAAGAAATGGGATAAACGTACTAGATGATAACTTTTTTTGCAAGGGTAAAGCCTGGGGAGTGATTAATCGAAACAAGCCTGATAAAGATGATATTGAAAAGGCTAAAGAATTTGCCAGAGAAGTAATAAGAAAAATATCCTAAATTCATTTATGATTATTTATTCAGGGGGCTAAAATGCAAAGGTTTTTAGAACACATAAATAAAATCAGTTATGGCAAGGTTATTTGGATTCTGGCTATTTCAGAAATTTTGCATAATTTAGAGGAAGCTATTTGGTTGCCTGATTGGTCTAAAACAGCTGGAATATGGCATCCGAAGGTTGGAGCATTGGAATTCCGTATTGCAGATTTATTGATTACTTTAATGTTTTGTGGAGTTATATATTATTTCTCAAAATATAAGAGTAATCTTTCAAAGTTCTTAATGGGTGGAGTGCTCATTTCTATTCTGTTTAATGTATTGATGCCCCACTTATTGGCTACAGCGCTAACATTAAATTATATGCCGGGTGTTGTATTGGGAATTTTGTTGAATGTTCCGGTAACGCTTTATTTGCTGATTCGTGGCCTGAGGGAAGGCTTCTATAAGGTAAAAAGTCTTGTACTGGCTGGAATTTGCTTTGCATTAGCCGCTTTCCCGTTATTGCAATTACTCTTTGCTGTTGGAAGGCTAGTTGATAAAGTCGTATAAAACAAAATATTATTTTTCTTGCTTCGAGGGCATATGAAAAGTTAAAATTGGTTATCAAGCTTTCATATTTGTGCAGTAAAAGAGAGGTGCACATGTTTTATTCAATTTAATAAATGAAAATGAAGAATACGAGAAGGTGTTTAACGCACTAATGGAGCAGATAGTATAGTACTGATGAAATGACGGCTGAGCCCCTCCATTGTTGTGAGAGTAATTGAGAAACATCCCCCCCTGTTGGAATATAATTTTGGGAGACAGAAATATAAAACTTTTTGAGCGAGATTCAATTACTGATTATATTAGAAGGTTTAAATTTGACATATCACCTATATCCTTCTTCCAGGTTAACCCGATTCAGACAGAGGTTTTGTACAAAATCGAGGCAAATAAGTGCAAATTATGGCCTGATTTTTTTGCTGTTTTCATAGCCATTGCAGCAAATTGTTTTTCCTCCCTATGAGTACATAAGGCCACATCTATAAGAAGTAGCCTTATTGTCATAATTCGTTAATCCTATTTAAGGTAGTATTTTTCAATGGCATAATCTTTTAACATGAATTTTTTAATCTTTCCGCTTGCCGTAGTGGGAAATTCCTTTACAAATTCGATATATTTAGGGATTTTAAACTTTGCAAGACTTTCTTGAATAAATGATAAAACATCCTCCCTGGATATAGTATGATTATCTTTTATAATTACAAAAGCACATATCTCCTCTCCAAGGTTTTTATCAGGAACGCCTAGAACTGCGGCATCTTTTATTGATACATGTGTTACTAATAACTCTTCTATTTCTGTAGGTGATATATTTTCACCGCCTCTGATGATTATATCTTTTATTCTGCCGATAATTTTACAATAGCCTTCGTCATCTTTAGTAGCTAAATCTCCAGTGTGTAGCCATCCGTCCTTGTCTATAATCTTTTGTGTAGCCTCTTGGTTTTTGTAGTATCCCTTCATAATATATTCTGTTTTAGTGATAAGCTCTCCCTCTACACCATTAGGTACTTCTTCTCCAGTAGCAGGATTGATTATCTTTATTTCTGTTCCGGACATACCCCGCCCTACAGTGTTTATTCTCATATCAAAAGGGTCGGAAGTGAGAGTTTGTGTTATCCCCAAGGCTTCTGTTAGACCATAAACGATACAGAGATCTTTCATGATCATTTTATCCATTAATTCATTCATGAGATCAGGATGGCAATAAGAGCCAGCAATCATTCCTTTTCGAAGAATAGATATATCGAAGTCGTCAAAGTTGGGATGGGAAAGAAGAAATTTAAACATAGTAGGGACTCCATTTAATCCCGTACACTTTTCTTTGTCTAAATATTCAAGAACTTTTGTTGTTTGAAATCTGTCCACAAGCACTATTGTT
>JAEWTV010000013.1 GCA_023397675.1 Bacillota bacterium
TTCATAAATCCATGTTTGCTCATAAACTTAACATTTTCAGTTGCCCACCCTGAAACCTGCTTTGAATCGGAAAAACTAGGAGACCCGGCAGTTGATAAATCAGCATCCGGTGCTATTGCTTTAACTGAGCGGTAAATCATGGCAGCAACCTGCTCACGATTAGTTAAATCTTTTGGTGAAAAGAGCTTTTTTGCCAAATCTGTACCAGCAACAATATTCAGATTGTATGCTTTAAAAATCTCAGTATTCTGTGTATCCACAAAAGTATTGGCATCAGCAGGGACTGCTGTCTTTCCTGTATATTTTTCATAAAGCTTTATTGCTACTTCAGCAAATTCCTCACGGGTTATAGGACCCGACATGTTGTCTTTTATTTTATCTGTTATAAAGCCATATTTCTGTGCCTTATTCAATTCCGGAAGTGCCCATGAGCTTGCTCCTCTGAAGGCAGGCATGCCATGTGAAATAACATTTGAGAATGGTGAATAAACAGTACCTGATTTACCCGCTACAGGATAATATTCATAGTCAAATGTATACCGGAACTTTACTTCATATACCGCAGCATCGGTATTTTCGACTTCTTTAAAGTAATCGTTTGCTTCTACAGTAAACTTCTCCTTCATCCATAAGTAATCGCCTGCATCTACCCATTCTCCGCCGTTCACCCTGATCCATACATCGGTGAACACTCTTTCATTTGAAATACTGTTGAGCTTCTGAATATCACTATGGGCTTTGTCGGCTGTAAATTCAAGGTATGGTTTTCCATCAACTTCTTTTTTCAGTTCAACAGATAACAGAGATGGAGCATGGTTTATAAGCTTAGCCGGGTCTTCCACCTTCTGACTGTTACTGTAGGATACTTCTGAAGACCAAGGTGATTTATAACTGATGTTTTCTGATGTATTATCATTATAGAAGTCTACTGCAAAGCGGGCACGAAAATAGATTTTATGACTGTCAAAATATGATCCGCCTCCAGGCAAAGCACCATCCGGAAAGACTTCACTAAATTGATAATCAGCAGCATGAATAGCTGAAGACCATGTTCCATCCTCGGCATTAAAGGCTACATAACTTTGAGGCACCCATTCTTCGTAACCTGGTAATTCGGATCTCCACTTTCCGTTATCTATCTTATAATCCCACTCCTGACCAACATTAAGGCTGTTGTATCCGGAAGAAGCAAGTATACTGTCATCACCGCCTATATCTGCCTGCAAAAGCGAACGCACCTCATCTGAAGAATGAATCGTTATGTCAAAGCCCCATCTGCCGGTATCTTTAATGTCGTCTCCAAAGACTACTCCGGGGTTTTGAGGTGCACCATAACTTGTCGGTGGAGTATAGCCTGCTGCGAATGTTGTTACGGGGAATATGCACAATACCATAATCATGCATAATACAAATGATGTAATACGATTTCTCATAATCTTCTGACCTCCATAAACTTTATTTAATTTTTATTTCATAGCTGTAAAATAAAAGACGTTCACCTATCATACAATAACAATTTCATCTTAATGAAAAAAAGATATCTTTAATAGTTGATTTATTATTAAGAATAGTAAAAATAGTACTTTTTTAATAAAACAAAAGCAGACTTTCAGATAAGTGAAAGCCTGCCCAGTATAAAAAACCTTATTGTTTGGCAGTGTTTCTGTATTGGGATGGAGAGAAACCTACTTTATCTTTGAATACTTTTGCCATATGACCATTATAGTCCGAACCACAAGCAGCAAAAGCTTGAGAAACAGAAAGGTTGGAATCAAGTAAACATTCTTTAATTTTATTTATTTTGAGATTAATATAATAATCATGAGGTGTCATACCTGTATGTTTTTTAAACAGACTAATGAAATGAGTTTTGCTTAAGCCTGCTGCCCGTGCTGATTCACTCATATTAAAAGCGTCCTTCCAGTGATTTTCAATATATTCTTCCGCTTTTAAAATTTCATTTTTACCTCGGTATACCCTTCTATCAATTAATAACACTATTACATAAGATATATTCTTATCACTATCCGTTATGGGGAATATTGTAATATCCTGATATACCGCCTCCAGATTGAAATCCTGTTGATTAAAACGTTTGGCTATTTCCCCCAAAGGCACTTTTATATCGTGCATAAAAATATTTTCACCTTTAAAAGCCAGTTTTATTTCATTAATTATACCTGCATTTATTATAAAGGGTTCGTTAAGAATATTAAATTTACCGATTACAGAACCAAGGTCTGCAATCATAAATTCCCTTTTCATTGACTGATTAATGGAAACCAGAGTCCCACTATGATCATAAATAAGAATTGGGTACGGGAAAAGCTCAATAATCTTTGTAAATAATTCTTCATTTATAACAGAAGATTGAAACAGCTTCATAATACTGCCCTGCTTATTCTGGATATTTTCCTTCAAGTAACTTCCCTCCAATATAAACTGGTACAATTATGTAAAGCTTCACTATATTATAATACTTGAAACTTATTATGTAATCAAGTTCAAACTAATGTTTTTTTCATGTTCAATAACTCTGAAACAAAAAAGCCCTGAGAACATTGAATCCTCAGAGCTTTTGTAAAAATACCCAACTATCTCATTTTAACATTAACGCACATTAATTCAATACATTAACCGTACTATTTAAAAAGGGTCTCATTTTTTCAGCTAACTTTTCAGGTACAATAATAGGCATTAAATGCGCAACACCCTCCATAATAAATAATTGAGAACCTTTTATTTGAGAGTGCAGGAATTCAGAATGCTCCGGCATAGCAAGGATTTCCTTTTCGCCTGTAGCAATAAGAACAGGCAGTTTAATATTGTTAACTGAGTCTCTTTTATCAAAACCGTCAGCAATCTTGAAATCCTTTACCATAACCTTCTGTGAGGTAATCATTTTTTTAAATCCTTTAAGGAAAAAAGAATATGTTCTTGGGTGGAAATAGGAACCTCCCGCTTTAAATAAATACAATTTGCTTATTTTACCTTCTTCTTCTACCTTTTTCATGAACTTCTTATCTATATTTATTTTTGCACCTGAATTAAGTATTACCAACCTTTTTATCTCAGGAACTTTTTTGAGTGCAAGCTCCAGACTGATACACCCTCCCATTGAATGGCCGATACATGTAATGTTATTACCGAAACATTCACTGTTTGATTTTATAAAACTCTCCACTGCTGAGGTATAACCACTTACATCTTTAGGTACATCACCACCTGAAAGGTTGTGTCCTGGCAAATCAATTAAAACACACTTATATTCAGGAAGCTGCATTGCTAAAGCCTTCAGAGCTTCCATGTTTCCGCCTGCTCCGTGGATAAACAGGAGAGTATCGCTGCTGTTTTCATTGCCGATAATTTCGTAGGAAATGCTTGTTATAGAATCTTTTTTTATTGTCACGTTAAATCCCTCACTTTTACTTAAGTTTAGTGGGAATTTTAACACCAATAATAGTGAATTTCAATAAATGTAATTATTGTTAGCAACATACTGCATGAAAGAACAAAAAAAGACTAAAAAGAGCGATAGCAACTGCTATCTCTTCTACAGATTTTATAGTTAATATCTACAATCAGATTAGGACATTAAAAAGTCTGGATGATAACAACTGGACTTTTTATCATATATCACCAAATACCAGGAATAAGACGGCGTTTGACCTTTTTTGTATATTCCCTATATCCTTCAAGGTTTTGCACTAACTCTTTTTCTTCATCCAGTATACGCAGAATCAGCACAGACAGGAAAAGTACTGCAGGGATTATAGCCCAGTAAGAGCCAAGAGCAAGAGGTGTAAACAGGTAAAGGATAATGATTGATAAGTACATGGGATGCCTGACCACAGAATATAGTCCGGTTGATATAACTTCCTGCTTTTTTTCTACTTCAACGACCCGTGAGGCATAACTGTTTTGTTTAAAAACAAGCAGGATCATAAGATATCCAAACAAAACCATTGCAAAACCAACAAGTTCTATAATTATAGGGAGTTCAGACCATCCAAATCTAATATCCAAGCCAGGAAGTATGTAAATAAACGGAAAGCATACAAGTGACAGCTTTATGACCAGCTTCTGATTTTTTCTTTTTTCTTCTGTTTTCATCCTTCTTTCTAGGAACCTGGGGTTTTTCCTCAATGAATACACACCGAAGATTCCCATTGGTATTGCCA
The DNA here is from genome assembly GCA_023397675.1 of Bacillota bacterium. Classification (GTDB taxonomy): domain Bacteria; phylum Bacillota; class Clostridia; order Acetivibrionales; family JANLFN01; genus JAEZTC01. The sequence goes on from JAEWTV010000013.1 coordinate 4,182, forward strand.
AAGTAAGGATATACACCCATCCTTCCCAGTACTTAAAAGTCCATGCCGTGATAACAAATATCAGTGCAAGTGAAAGAAACAACACAAAAAAGCGAATCAGCAAAGTCCTTTTGAGTTCTTTCATATTAACTTCTTCACAAGCTGCCTTTTCCTCCTTTATGCTCATCTTTTAATACCCCCCGCATACATCTTAATTAAGATTATTATATTATTTCTAACAGGCTGAACATTCCTGAAAAAGTGCTAAACAATACAATAATTATTACATGGTACTAATGGGGTTACTAATCATATATTATTACTGTACATATATTTTCCGTCTTTTGTTACTCCTGACTCAAGCAAATACTTCTTAATACCCGAAAGCACAGCACCTTTAGCTAATTTATCCAAATCAAATTCTCCTGTATACGGAACCTTTTTCTCCAGTTCTTTTAAACTATATCCTTCTTTTAATAATGCAAATTTCATTATCCCGGTCTTCAATGCCTTTTTGGGACAATCATATATGCATTTCGTACAAAAGAAGCACTTATCTGAAAAAACAGGCCTTGAGTCCAGCATTTTAACATTACCGCTTGGACAACCTTTTGCGCACAAGCCGCATCCTGTACAATCTTGCGTTAATGTTATTTTACTGCCGAAGTTCTTAGCTTGCCGTATTTCTGACTTGCCAACCAAAGGCATTATTCTATCTATGAAGTTTGGTTTTAATTTTAGCCGTATGCCGTTGGATAAGTCATTCACTATTTTTTCTACATTTCCGGGCAAAACTTCAAGGAGCTTTATCGCTAATGGTTCCGGAGTAGGTGTTATCCAATTTGCCGGCATTACAATAGTCTTTTCATAAACAATATCAAAACCTTTTTTCTTTAATGTGTTTTTACATTGAACCCTGCTTGCTGTGTTTGGGGTAACTTCTCCACCGCCTGAATTTGATATAATAACTACAGGTATATTGTTTACAGCTTGCAAGCGTGAAATCCATCTCAGCACAGGAATTGGTGCGTTAAAAGCATAGACAGGATATATAATAATCAATAAATCCTCTCTGATTTCATAATTATTTTCATGAGTAACCTGTGTTTTTACCACATTAAGACCCCGTTGGACAATCGCCTTTTCAAAGCAATCCGCTATCATCGCTGTGTTTCCCGTTCCGGAGAAATATACTATTTTAACAGTATTTATATCCCTTCCATAGCTAAACATATTTGTTCCCCCTGTCTTCTAGAGAAAATACTCCAAGTAAAATCACCATATAGAACCGACCGTCGGTTTTTATTAATATTATAATACAGTTTACTACATAATGTCAATTAAATGAATACTCTGACAATCCAATAGTTTGTATAAAGCAAAAAAGAACCTAATTGTTTTCACAATTAAGCCCTTTCATTACTTTTGAGGCGCCATCCAGATTTAAACTGGAGGGTTAAGGTTGTTACCTGTCCCCTGATCTCGGATTCTATCTTTTCCCGGAGTTTCTTTTAACATCTATAATATTACCCTTATACATATCCTTTGCTATAATATCAATATTTAAAGCCTTTTCAAACTTTCTAACCTGAGCTAATTCCCTTTCCGTAACTATTGATACTGCAACCCCTGCATTTCCGTTCCTGCCGGTGCGGCCAACCCTATGCAGGTAATCGCCGGGTTGTTCCGGTATATCTAAATTGAAGACATGAGTAATACCCTCTATGTCAAGACCTCTGGCTGCAATATCTGAGGCTACTAGCAACTGTAGTTTGCCAGACCGGAATTCATCCATCGTCCTTTTACGATCCAGTTTTCTATTTGAACCGTGAACACATTCAGCTTTAAAACCATGATACTTCAGCTTTTCTGCATAAATCTCCGTATCCCCTATTTTATTGACAAATACAATGGCTTTAGGGGGATTAATTATTCGTACAAGCTTTCTAAGCACTTCGATTTTATCTCTTTGTTCAGATAAGAAATATATATGTTGAATTGTTGATGGAATTGAAGTGTTTCCTTCCGCTTTTATGACCTCAGGTTCTTTCATGATATTCCTTGCTTGGGCTTCTGCCTCCTTTGATATGGTCGCAGAGAACATCATAAGCTGTCTTTCATTTAACGTACTCTTTATAATCGCCTTAATGTTGTCCAGATTATTATCATCCACAAGTCTGTCAGCCTCATCAAGAATTATAGTTTTAACTGTATGAGCGGTGATCTTCCTTTTTTTTATCAATTCCAGAATTCTGCCTGATGAGCCAACAATAATATTGGGTTTTTTCTTCAAGGCTTCTATTTGTCTGTCTATATTCACATTGCCTATGATTGGAGTTGAAGTTACTTTTATCTCCGAGTTTTGAGACAGACGCTCAATTTGCCTTTGTATCTGCATGGCAAGTTCATGTGTAGGCACAAGTATAATTGCCTGCATCTCTTTGCTTGGAGTACTAATCTTCTCATACAAAGGAAGCAGATATGCCAGAGTTTTTCCCGTTCCGGTTTCAGACTGTGCTATCAAGTCCTTGTTTTTCAGGGCCTCTGGTATAACTCTTTTCTGTATATCGGTTGGAACGGTTATATTTTCTTTTTTTAGTGCAGTAACCAGTGATGGGTCAATATTCATTTCATTAAACAACTCAGTCATTACAATCTCCTTCGAAATATATTAAGCTTAATTTATTTAAACAATTTTTGTCGTCCAGTCCTCAACATTCCAAACATCTGTCACCCAATCCTCATAAAATTCAGGTTCGTGACTTACCAGAACAATGGTCCCTTTAAACTCCTTCAAGGCCTTCCCCAGTTCTTCCTTAGCATCGACATCAAGGTGGTTTGTAGGTTCATCAAGCACCAGCCAGTTTACATCCTTAAGCATTAGTTTACACAATCTTACCTTTGCATTTTCTCCTCCGCTTAAAACCATCATCTGGCTTGTGATATGTTCATTGTTCAAACCGCATTTTGCCAATGCTGCACGTGCTTCTGCATTACCAAGCCCTGGATACTCGTTCCATATCTCTTCCAGTGCAGTATTGCTGCCTGCATCTCTTGACTCCTGCTCGAAATATCCTAGAGACAGGTAATCATCAAGTTCCACATGTCCTGAAACAGGTTTTTGAATACCAATAAGTGTTTTTAATAATGTTGATTTTCCCAAACCGTTTACACCTTTTATCGCAATCTTTTTCCCTCTTTCAAGGGTAAGATTTAATGGTCTTGTAAGGGGCTCTCCATAGCCTATCACCAGGTTGTTTGCCTGGAAAATATATTTACCGGGAGTTCTGGCTTCCCTGAATTTAAAGACAGGCTTAACCTTTTCCCTAGCTTTCTCTATTATGTCCATTTTGTCCAACTTCTTCTGACGACTTTTTGCCATATTAGATGTAGCAACCCTTGCTTTGTTTCTTGCTATAAAGTCCTCGAGACGATCGATTTCCTTCTGCTGCTTCTCGTAAGCCTGCTGATTCTGAAGCTTTTTCAGCTGATACATTTGCTGGAATTGATCATAATTCCCCGTATACCTTGTAAGAACTGCATTTTCTATATGATAAACAACATTAATTACATTGTTCAGAAAAGGGATATCATGGGATACCAAAATAAAACTGTTATCATACTCTTTCAGGTAATTAGTAAGCCATCTTATATGATTTTCGTCCAGAAAGTTTGTAGGCTCGTCCAATATCAAAATCATAGGATTCTGCAGCAAAAGCTTTGTCAATAATACCTTTGACCTCTGGCCTCCGCTTAAATCACCCACATCCCTGTCCAGTCCTATTTCCCCTAATCCTAATCCATTTGCAACCTCTTCAATCTTGGAATCTATAATATAAAAACCATTATGTTCAAGCAAACTCTGAATCTCGCCGACGTCCTCAAGCATGGCAGTTACTTCCTCTTCCGAGCACTCCGACATCTTTTCATAGATTTGAAGCATCTCCTGCTCAAGGTCGAACATATACTGGAAGGCTTCTCTTAATACCTTCCTTATGGTATCCCCTTTTTTCAGAACCGTATGCTGGTCCATATACCCTGCAGTAATCCTCCTGCACCATTCAACCTTTCCTTCATCAGGCATAAGTTTTCCGGTTATTATATTTAAAAATGTAGATTTACCTTCTCCATTTGCTCCTATCAAACCGACGTGTTCACCATTTAACAGTCGGAATGAGGCATTTTCCAATAATTTTCTGGCACCGAAACCATGGCTTATATTCTCAACATTTAGAATGCTCATTTTTTCCTCGCAGTAAAAAATTAATTTTGGTTCAGAGCTAATTATAACATCATTTTAGGGTTCAAAACCAATAAAATCTTTATAAGGGCATGGTCTTAGAAAAACAAAAAGAGCTTAGTTGTTTTCACAATTAAACTCTTTCATTCTTTGAAAGCGCCATCCTGTTGACTATTATCCTTACTTTATTTCAGTTTGTACTTATTATCCTCTCCAATATCCCCTTTTGTAAAATCAACCATAACACATGCAAGCCCATTAACAAAAGGTCCAGCTTGGCTGTATTTAGTGTCAATGATATATTTACCTGTTTTATCTATGTAACCCCACTTCCCATTATCTTCGTCACCAATTCTAACACATCCTAAACCTTCAGAAAAAGGAAATGCCATGTCGAAAACAGGCTCAATAATGTATTTACCTGTTTTATCTATGTAGCCCCACTTCCCATTTTTATAAACACATGCTAAACCTTCTGAAAAGTCAGTTGTAATATCAAATAGAGGTTGAATAACAACAGCCCCCTTTTTATCTATGTATCCATATTTATTATTCCATTTTGTCCATGCCAAGCCCTCATGAAAACCCGATAAATCCTCAATCCTCATGTTTGAATTACCTGTTTTTTTGAAGTCAATTGTTATAATCTTCTCTTCCTTCTCATTTATGTAACCCCAATTATAGTTCTCATCCCATACTGCCGCCAAACCCTCTGAAAAATCCTGTGCTGCATGATACTTTGGAGTAATTATAAATTTACCTTCATTATTAATGAAACCATACTTATTATTCTGTATTTCAGCTACTAGATCTGACGACGTTTTCCTTGCGTAGTTCACTTCACTTTCAGGTATCACATTTCCATACTTATTAATATAAAGACGTTTACCATCTACTTCAACAAAAGCATATTCACCCCAAAAACCGTTTGCATAATCATACTTTGGATAAAGACTAAAGCTATCATTTTTATCAATATATCCATATTTATAATTATGCTTGTAATACTCATCAATTTTCTCTCTTAAAATTGATGTAATTCTTTCAAATCGGGAATTTTCAACGCCATACCCACCCACTTCTTTTGTTTTTCCAAACCACTTTATTTCTAAACTTTGACTTCCTTGGTCAGTCTTATTGTTAACAGATAAATCTGTACCTAGATTAAAAAACATATTCATGTATACAATATTAAATTCTAATTTCAATAATTCTTTTTTTGTAAGCTTTAAGTCAATTTTCTTTTTAACCTCATCCGAATCATAGCTAGTTTCTAAATACTTATAATTACCTTTTTCATCTATAGTTATTTTTTCCTCAAAGTTTCCTTCAAAAGGGACACCATTGTAATACTGTACTGATAACCTTGGGTTATATAAAAAATAAATATTTACTATTATTAAGATAGGTAAGGTAATACAAATGACCTTCTTAAAGAACCTTCCATTAATCTTCAAATTATCCAATCTAGCTGACAATTTACTGCTTCCAAATACTTTAATCCCAATATACATAAAGGCAACAGGAAAAATCGGAATTATTATAAAAAATATTACATCCAAAAAATAATTCTGCGGTAATAAACCTTTTATCTGTAAAGGGTCGAAGAAAACAAGGTAAAGAATGTTAGATATTAGTGATAAAACCCCATTTGACGTATTAAAAATAAGTAAATTTAATACTCCTATTATGTATACAAATACTAAAATACTAATTAACGAAAAAAACGATACATCTCTTTTATTTAATAATATTCCGGATAAAAAGCATAAGCTGGCTATTACAATTGTTATTACATATGAACTAAGGAAGCTTAATGGCAAGGTAGCAAGGATTGAAATTATACAAATAAAAATATATGATTTTAGAGCAAAATGACTATCCAAAAATCTTTCAAACCTATTCCCCAATAGAATATCCCCCTAATAAGGTTTTGCCAATCAATTGATAGTAAAGTTGTAATACATTACTTCCATAGTATACCAAAACAAAATTAGGTTGAACAGCTGTCTATAATTATTTTAGAACCATAGAAAATAATCTGGATATTATTATCCTGACTCCTTCATTCTTTTGGAGGCGCCAGCCAGATTTGATACTTCCGGATAAAGGTTTTCTTATAAATAGAGTTCAAAGAGCTTCTAAATTATTGATTAACTGTTAAACAGTTGACATATTGTAATATATATGGTAAACTGAGAAAGTATTTTTAAAGTGATGATTATTTGCACATGTTTTTGTAAATGATTTGTGATCATTTGCGGGAATATGTGTTTTTATTTTTGCAGCGAAATATAATATAATTTTTTGGAGGTACCAATATGAATAATGGTACAGTAAAATGGTTCAACGCAGAAAAAGGATATGGGTTTATTACCGTGGATAATGGTGATGATGTATTCGTTCATTTTTCAGCAATCCAGTCAAATGGCTACAAAACCTTAGATGAAGGCCAAAGAGTACGTTTTGATCTGGAAAAAGGTCAACGTGGTATGCAAGCAACTAATGTTTATGTTGCTTAAATTTCCGTTAAAGAAAGCTATCTCTTTTTGAGGTAGCTTTTTTACGTACCAAATTAAGAAATCAAAAGATTTGGTTATATTATTGGTAATAGGGAACACTAAATAAATAGTAAAATATTATAGAATTCCCGAAATTACTCCTCCAAGTCGGAAGATTCAATTAAAAATATTCTAACCATCCTAGTTTAAGATAAGACGTTTTGAAATATCTATCTATTGATAACACAAACCTTACTACACAGGAGGTAATATAATGAACTTTAGTGATATAAAACCAGAGGATGAATTAACCGTTTTTGATAAACCGAGTAGAAAAATTCGTGAGAGGCAAGGCAAATGTTTTTCCGCAAATGATACCTTCCTGACGATACAATTCCTGTATTACAAAGATAGTTTGTTATTATCCGATTTAAGGCAGGGGAGAGCTACAATTTTTAAAGATAAAGAAGCTGTTGAATTTGCACCACTTAAATAGGTTATTTGGCAATACTCTATTTACAGTTGATAAAAACACCCAGTAAAACAAAAAATCCCCAAAAGTCTTGAATTCAAGGCTTTTGAAGATTGTCTTTTAGAGCGCCATCCAGACTTGGACGGGAGGCAGATTAGTACATCTTCTAGCTTCGAACTTTAGCACTTATAAATGAACAAATCTCGTCAATTGCTTTTCTAGACTCTGGAACTAGGGATGCTTGCATATGGAATATATGCCACATCTTTTTCCAGACTTTTAGTTCCGCTTCTCCTCCAGCAGCTTTATAACTTTCAAAAAACCGGCAAGAGTCACTCAAAAAAACGTCATACTCGCCTGCATGGACCAACACCGGTGGTAACCCGCCCAATTCCCCGTACAATGGTGATATCATTGGAGAAGTTGGATCATTTTCTTCCAAATAGATTTTAGCAATACTAAGAGGGTCTTTATACTTAAAAGGATCTTTTCCTAAATTTGTCCTAAAAGTTTCGCCTTTACCGGCAAAATCAAGAACAGGCGTAATAAAAACAAGTGCACCAGGCATTTTTTCACCACTTTGCCTAACCACCTGTAACGTGGATAAAGCCAGTGCACAGCCCGAAGAGTCACCCATGACAATTATGTCCTCCGCATTGTACCCATTCCTAAGCATTCCTTTATAAACTGCAACTGAGTCTTCCAGTGCTGCGGGGAAGGGGTGTTCAGGAGCAAGACTATAGTCCGGCACATATAGATTTACTCCTGATTCTTTTGCCAATCCTGCTACAAACTCTCGGTTAGCAGGATAAATCCCCAAGCAAAAACCTCCACCGTGAAAATATAATATAACCTTATCCTTTTTGCTTTCCTCACATAGAAACATCTCACAAGGTACGCCGTCTACCTCAACTTTTTTAAGACTTACACCACTTGGAATGCCTTTTGACTTAATGCTTTCCATAGATTTTCTAACTTCTGTAAGTGGTTTATTCCACATATTTGATTTCCGTAGCAGAAATCTGATAACAGCACCTTGAATACTGCCCATATAATCACTTCCCCAGTAAAAAAACTGAAGGTTTCCCTTCAGTTTTATATTACTAGATACCAATACTTTCTTCATGATATTTCTTGCTGACTATACAGGCTTCTTAACAGGAACGAGAATTTGTACCATTTTGTTATCAGGATAATTTTTTTCATATATATTAAGCATTCCTATTCCATTAGGCTTTAACTCAGCCTCTTTTACCATTATCCACTTATACAAATCATCAACGAAAACTTCTTGTATATCGAACATATCTCCATTATAAATAAAGATAATATACCAGCCGCTTGGAACTATGAATTCCTCATATTGAGATATAGTAACATTCTGGATGGCTTTTTTCCCGCAAAAAATATTATATTCGCCGTTTTCTTTACCGCTACAGCTTACAATAGTATAGAACCTGTCATCATTAAACATTTTGTTATTAGATGTCTCTAATAAAAAACCTTCTGTCTTTGTACTAAGAATCTGCTTGAAGCTTGTGGAGTTTACACTTATTTTAGTTTGAACGCCACCTAATGTAAATGTATCCAGGCACACACTATTCCCTTTAAGTGCTAATGAACCTCTATAATTTATTATATCTCTTTCAACAATACGTGCTTTTGGAGTTCCATTCAGTAAAGGCTGCATTTCCCGGAAATTTGCAGGTGACGCACCGAATTGCTTCTTAAAAGCCCTGCTGAATACCTCAGGATATTGAAACCCCAGCTCCATGGCAATATCTATAACCGGTTTATTTGTTGATTTGAGTTGTTCCATGGCAATTGTAAGTTTTCTTCCAAGGATATATTGCTTAAGAGTCACTCCTGCAACCGTTTTAAACATACGGTTAAAGTGGAAATCCGATATGCCAGCCCGTGAAGACAATTCCGAAAGCTGTAAGCTTTCACCTATGCAGCGCTCAATATGTTCGACAACTTCACTTATGATAGATACGTATAAGTTCAACTTTTCACCACCATCTTCAATTCATTGTATTCTATTATAATTATTGATATTAATGTTCACAATGGCTTCTAATATAGCAAAAAACGACCTACAAATACTGTAGATCGTTTTCATTCTTTTGGAGGCGCCATCCAGATTTGAACTGGAGGATAAAGGTTTTGCAGACCTCTGCCTTACCACTTGGCTATGGCGCCGTATAAAGCCAGCTTGATAGCTGGCTGTTTTTGGAGCGGGATACGAGATTCGGACTCGCGACTTTCACCTTGGCAAGGT